>JAZSQJ010000007.1:0-28135 GCA_045537905.1 Eubacteriales bacterium | reverse complement strand
TATGGCTGTTGCTTCCACCAAGGACTACGTTGATGACCCCGACCGTACTTTGAAGGTAGCTACAAAGTTTGTCAATATAGCCACAAAGCATTATGCCGAAAAGGGAAGAAACATTGATATCATCCCTCTGCACGGCAGTATTGAGCTTGCACCTATCGTGGGGCTTTCCGACGTTATAGTTGATATAGTTGAAAGCGGCAGCACTCTTAAGGAAAATAACCTTGTTGTTTTTGAGGAGTTTATGCAGATTTCCGCCCGTTTTATTTGTAACGTTTCAAGCTACAAATTCAAAGAAGACGAGGTTGTTAAAATGCTGGACGCTTTGAAGGAGACTGAAAATGATTAAGGTATTAAATTCTGCCAATTGTACCAGAAAAGAATTGCTTAGCCGTGTTGTGCCCGAATCTCCCGAGGTTGACTCTATCGTTCGCGGTATAATAGATAATGTTGTTTCCAAGGGCGATAAAGCACTTTTTGAATATGCGGCGCAGTTTGATAAGGCAGAGCTTTCTGCTTTGGAGGTAAGCAGGGAAGAAATAGATGCGGCACTTGCAAGAGTTGACGAGTATTTTATTAAAACCCTGAATATGGCAAAGGCTAATATCGAGGCTTTCCACAGCAAGCAAAAGCGTGAGGGCTTTGTTATCGGCTCATTTGAGGACGGCGCTGTTCTCGGACAGCGTATGTTGCCTCTTGAGCGTGTAGGTATCTACGTACCCGGTGGAACCGCATCTTATCCCAGCACGGTGCTGATGAATGCTATTCCTGCCCGTATTGCAGGTGTAAACGAGATAATAATGGTTACGCCTCCCTGTAGCGACGGTACTGTAAAGGATGAGATTCTTGCCGCCGCATCTATTGCAGGCGTTGACCGCATTTTCAAAATAGGCGGTGCGGGTGCAGTAGCGGCTTTGGCCTACGGTACCGAAAGTGTTCCTTGTGTTGATAAAATTGTTGGTCCCGGTAACGTTTTTGTTGCCACTGCCAAGCGTATGGTCTTTGGCAAGGTAGCTATAGATATGGTTGCAGGCCCCAGCGAGATACTTATTATTGCAGACAACACCGCAAACCCGAAGTATGTTGCGGCAGACCTGCTCAGCCAGGCAGAGCATGACCGTCTGGCTTCCTCCGTTTTGATTACCGACAGCGAGAGTCTGGCTGCTTCGGTAGCGGACGAGCTGGAAAATCAGCTCTTGAAGCTGTCCCGACAGGGTATTGCAAGAACCAGTATAGAAAACAACGGTAAAATAATAATAGTAAAAGATATTGATGAAGCAATAGAGCTTTCCAACGAGTACGCTCCCGAGCATCTGGAGCTTGCAATAGACGAACCCTTTTCATATCTTAACAAGGTTAAACACGCAGGCAGTATATTTATGGGGCATTACACTCCGGAGCCCTTGGGCGACTATTTCGCAGGCACAAACCACACCCTGCCCACCAGCGGCACTGCCCGTTTTTCCAGCCCTCTTGGTGTGGACGATTTTGTAAAACGCTCCAGCTACATTATGTATGACAGGAATGCTTTGAAGAACGTTAGCGACCGTGTTGCTGACTTTGCCGACAGGGAAGGCTTAACCGCCCATGCAAACAGTATTATGATACGCTTCGAAGGAGAAGGCGAGAAGTAATGAGTAAATTCTTATCAAAAAGGCTAAACGCTTTGAAGCCTTATGTCCCGGGTGAGCAGCCACAGGGACAAAAATTTATCAAGCTTAATACTAACGAGTCGCCCTATCCCCCCTCTCCTGCGGTTATCGATGCAGTAAGCAAGGAGGAGGTAGAGGCGCTGAGGCTTTATTCCGACCCGGATTTAAGAGCTCTTACCAAGGCAATTTCGGAGCAGTATAAAGTTCCTACCGACTGTATTTTTTGTGGTAACGGCAGCGATGAGGTCCTTAGCTTTGCTTTTTTGGCGTGGGGAAGTGATAAAGGCGTTGCTTACCCTGATATAAGCTACGGCTTTTATCCTGTGTTTGCAGAGCTTTACGATCTGGACAGTGCCGTTTTACCCTTGGAAAGTGACCTTAGACTTGACATAAGTAAGTTTAAGGGTAACGGCAGACTTACCGTTTTTGCCAACCCCAACGCACCTACAGGCTTGCTGGTTTCCGTGGACGAGATAAAGGAATTGGCAAAAGCCAACAGCGATAGCGTCGTAATCGTTGACGAGGCATACATAGACTTTGGAGGCGAGTCAGCTCTGCCCTTGATATTTGTGCTTGATAACGTTCTCGTGGTTCGTACCTTTTCAAAATCCCGTCAACTTGCCGGCGGCCGCTTGGGTTATGCTTTTGGTAATAAAGAGCTTATCGCTGACCTTAACCGTATAAAGTTTAGCTTTAACCCTTATAACGTAAACCGCCTTACCTCTGTTGCGGGTATCGCGGCTGTAAGCGACAAGGCGTATTTTGACGCCTGCGTAGAGAAGATAATTGCAACCAGAGCTTATATAATAGATGAGCTGACCGGTCTTGGTTTTTATGCAACGGACAGTAAATCTAACTTTGTATTTGTCTGTCACGAGAAAATCAGCGGCAAGGACTACTATTTGAGGCTAAGGGAAAAAGGTATACTTGTAAGACATTTTTCCACCCGTCGTATTGACAACTACGTTCGTATAACCGTGGGTGACGATACAGAGGCGGCAGCCTTGATTAACGCTACCAAGGAAATTCTTTCGGAGGTGTAGATGTATGAGAAAATATGAACTCGCCCGTAAAACTGCAGAAACCGACATCAGCCTGTCCCTTGATATTGACGGCAACGGTTTATATAATATTGACAGCGGTTGCGGTTTTCTTAACCATATGCTGGAGTTGTTTACCAGACACGGCGGTTTTGATATAACGCTTAAGTGTGTGGGCGATATTGACGTTGATTATCATCATACTGCCGAGGATATTGCTATAGTGCTGGGTACAGCCTTCAAAAACGCCGTAGGCGACTGTAAAGGCATCAAGCGTTACGGCAGTATGCTGCTGCCTATGGATGAGGCATTGGTGCTTTGCGCCGTTGATTTTTCAGGCAGAGCTTACCTTGCCTACGATTTGCAGATACCTACCCAAAGGGTTGGCGATTTTGATACGGAGCTTGTGGAGGAATTTTTTCAGGCGTTTTGCCGTAATGCAGGCATAACCTTGCACGTAAAGAGCCTTGCAGGCACCAACAGCCACCACGTAATAGAGGCTGCTTTTAAGGCGCTTGCCCGTGCACTTTCCTCTGCTCTCGGCATAGACGAAAAATTTAAGGATCAAATTCCAAGCACAAAAGGAACACTTTGATAATGAACGATAATATTACAGCAATTGTAGATTACGGCGTTGGTAATCTGTTCAGCCTACGTTGCTCTCTGGCTTCTGTAGGCGCAAACGTTATAGTTACCAAGGATAAAACCAAGCTTAAAAATGCCGCCAGAATAATTCTTCCCGGTGTAGGCGCCTTTGAAGATGCGATGAAAAAGCTGGTGGACAGCGGTATGGCAGAGGTTGTTTGCGAATGTGCGGCTGCGGGCAAGCCTATCCTTGGCATTTGTCTTGGTATGCAGCTTCTTTTTGAAAACAGCCTTGAGTACGGCAACCATAAGGGTCTTGGTCTGATACCCGGTTCCGTAGTGCCCTTGAAGGGGCGTATACCTGATAACCTGAAGGTTCCCCATATTGGCTGGAACGCCCTTAAGCTTCGTGAGGGTGAGCCGATTTTTAAGTACCTTACGGGTAACAGCTTTGCATATTACGTACATAGCTTTTATGCTGATACCCCCGAGGAGTATATTACTGCGGACAGTGAGTACGGAATAAGGGTTACTGGTGCTGTAAGAAGAGGCAACGTATCGGGTACCCAATTTCACCCCGAAAAAAGCGGCAAGGACGGCTTGCTTATGCTTAAAGCGTTTTGTGAGGAGGTTTAAGGTGTGAAAATATTTCCTGCAATTGATTTATGCGGCGGCAAGGTTGTTCGTCTTTTTAAGGGAGACTACAACAAGGTTACAGAATATAATATGAACGCAGTGGAGGTAGCTAAGGGCTTTTACGACTGCGGTGCAAGGTATTTGCATATAGTTGACCTGGATGGAGCAAAGGATGGCTCTACCCGTAATTTTGGGCTTATTGAGGACATAACAAAGGCTACAGGTATGTTCTGCGAGGTTGGCGGCGGTATCCGTAGTATGGATAGCATCGACAGGTATCTTGACAGCGGCGCAGGCAGGATAATACTTGGCACGGCGGCTATAAACGACCCCGTTTTGCTTGAAAAAGCTATAGCAAAGCACGGTGAAAAAATAGCTGTAGGCGTTGACACAAAGAACGGTTACGTTGCGGTAAAGGGCTGGACGGAGCTTACAGCGGTAAAGGGCGTTGATTTTTGCACAGAGCTTTACGCTAAGGGCGTTAAAAACGTTATATATACCGACATTTCAAAGGATGGCACCCTGAGCGGCACGAATATTGACGTTTACCGAGAGCTTGCGGAAATAAAAGGGCTTAAGGTTACAGCCAGCGGCGGTGTCAGCAGTATAGAGGAAATACTGACCCTTGATAAGATAGGCACCTCTGCCGCCATACTCGGTAAGGCGCTTTATGAGGGCGTGCTGGATTTAAGAAAAGTAATCGAAAGCATTGGAGGAGTTCAATGATTACCAAAAGAATAATTCCATGCTTGGACGTGAGAAACGGCAGGGTAGTAAAAGGCACTAATTTTGAAAACATAAAGGACGTGGCTGACCCTGTTGAGATGGCTCACTTTTATAACGACAGCGGTGCAGACGAGCTGGTTTTTTATGATATAACCGCTACCTTTGACGGCAGAAAGCTGTTTACCGACGTGCTTACCAGAGTTGCCTCCGAGGTGTTTATACCCCTTACGGTTGGCGGTGGCATTAACAGCCTGGAGGACTTTGATCGTGTGCTTAAATGCGGTGCCGATAAGGTAAGCGTTAACAGCGGTGCAATCAGGCATCCTGAGCTTATAGAGCAGGCGGCAAAGCTGTACGGTGACCAATGCGTGGTGCTTTCTATGGACGTCAAGCGTGTTGACGGCAGCTTTCACGTGTTTTCCAGAGGCGGCCGTGATGACACAGGTATTGACGCTATCGAGTGGGCACGCAGGGGCGAGTCCAACGGCGCAGGGGAGCTGGTTATAAACAGTATAGATACCGACGGTGTCAGGGGAGGCTTTGATTTAGAGCTTCTTGAGGCTATATCAAAGGTTACGACTATACCTATTATTGCATCGGGCGGCGCTGGTAATATGGAGCATTTTTTAACGCTGTTTAATACCTTGCCCGGTGTGGATGCGGGACTTGCCGCAGGGATATTCCATAGCGGTTTGGTAAAAATACCCGACCTTAAGGCTTATCTTAAAAAGGGCGGTATCGAAATGAGAATATAAGGAGACGCAGATATGCAACTGAAATATGATGATAAAGGACTTATCCCCGTAATAGTACAGGACGCTTATACAAAAGAGGTTTTAACCCTTGCTTATATGAATGAGGAAACGCTTGGTCTTACCATTGCAGAAAAACGCACGGTTTTCTACAGTCGTAGCAGACAGTGCATCTGGCGTAAGGGCGAAACCAGCGGTAATATACAAAAGGTTATTTCTATAAAAGCGGATTGTGACGGAGATGCCTTGGTTATTGAGGTTAAAAAGAACGGACCCGCTTGTCACACAGGCACAGAAAGCTGTTTTAACGAGTCCTTGTTTATAAGCGACGAGGCGGCTCCTTTCTGTATAGACGCTTTGTTTAAGCTGCTTCAGGGCCGTAAGGATTCTCCTAAGGAGGGAAGCTACACCAGCTACCTCTTTGACAAGGGACTTGACAAGATACTTAAAAAGGTTGGCGAGGAATGCACCGAGGTTATTATCGCAGGTACAAAGAGAGACAAGGCAGAAACGGTGTACGAGCTGGCAGACCTTGTTTACCACTGCATAGTATTGATGGTAGAAGCAGGAATCAGCCTTGAGGACGTAAGAGCTGAGCTTGCAAAAAGACATATCGTTGACCACAAGGTTAAGCAGGAGACTATGCAATGATTGAGTCCAGTGTTCATGTACACAGCACTTTTTGTGATGGCAGCGATACGATGGAGCAAATGGCAAGAGCCGCCTTTGATAAGAGACTTAAGTGTATAGGCTTTTCCTCACACAGCTACACCGCTCACGATGATTTCGGTATGAACCCAAAGGATATGCCTTTGTATATTACCGAAGCAAAAAGATTAAAAGGTTTATATGACGGCAGGATGGACGTGCTTTGCGGTTTGGAGCTGGACTCTGTTTCTGCAGACTTACCTTATTTAAGCGAGCTTGATTATATAATCGGGTCCTCCCATTCCGTAAGCGCAAAGGGCGTTAATTATATAATCGACGGTGCTGTAAAAAATTTTGAGCGTAACGTAAATACCGTCTTTGACGGGGATTACCTGAAAATGTGTGAAGCCTATTACAGCCAATTTGCAAGCTTTATATGTAAAACCAAGCCTGATATCGTAGGACACTTTGATTTGGTTACCAAGTATAACGAAAGGCATCACTATTTTGATGCCTGTTGCAAGCGGTATAAGGACTGTGCCTTGACTGCTATGGACAGTATACTTGAAACCGGTGCTGTAATTGAAGTGAACACGGGTGCCATTACAAGGGGGCACCGTAGCGTACCTTATCCTGCTGACTTTATTCTTGAGCGTATATCAGAGAAAAAGGGTAAGGTAATAATAACGACCGACGCTCACTCCGCCTCTGCCATAACAGGCTATGCTTCCGATGCGGAGGCACTGCTTAAAAGCATCGGTTTTGTGTCGGTGGTTGAGCTCGGAGGTAAGGGCTTTTACGAAAGACGTTTATAAATACGTTAAGTCCGAAGGGGTTGTTTCCCATTCGGACTTAATGTTATACTGTTATCTATTACTAGTCGTTTTCTACCGGCACGTGTCTTTTGAAAAGCAAGCTGATACAATATATACCGGCAAGTGCTACTACGGTGAATATTATCCTGCTTAAAGGTGCGGCTTGACCACCAAATATCCAGGAAACTATATCAAAACGGAAAAGCCCGATAGAGCCCCAGTTGAGTGCGCCGATTATTACCAATGCAAGAGAAATTCTGTCAAGCATTTGTTCATCTCCTCTCTAGTCGTTATTTTACACCTAAAGTAAAAAAGTATTCACACATTTTATTGACAAACGGAAGAAAAAAATGTATTATAATTTTTGCAAGTTAATTTGATAAACGGGGTGTATGCTTTTTATGAGAATGAGACCTAAGAAAAATAGAGACGCAAGGCTGAAAAAGGTTGAGGATTTATTTGCGATAACCAAGGGCGATGCTATTGACATAGACGCTTCTTTTGACAAAAAGCGTCCCCTGTGGTTGGAAATAGGCTGTGGCAAGGGCGCCTTTGCTACCCAGATGTCTGCCAGAAATCCCGAGGTAAACTATCTTGCCTTTGAAAAGGTTATAGATGTAATGATGATGGCTATGGAAAAGGCTGATAGGGAAGGCTGCGGCAATTTAAGGTTTTATAACTGCGATGCCGAAAACATTTGCACCATTCTGGAGGGCGTTAAGCTGGACCGCATTTTTATCAACTTTTGCGATCCCTGGCCTAAAAAACGCAACGCTAAGCGTCGTTTGACCTCGCCCCTGTTCTTGGAACGCTATAAGAGCCTCCTTGCAGACGGTGCCCGTATTTTCTTCAAAACAGATAACCGTCTCTTGTTTGACTATTCTCTTGAGACCTTTGCAGAATGCGGCTATACCGTAGAGAACGTGTGCTTCGATTTACACGCCTCACCTATGAACGAGGATAATATCCAGACGGAATATGAAAAAAATTTCTCCGGCAAAGGCTTTACTATAAACTATCTTGAGGCTTTTATAGAAAAACAGCAATAAAAACGAAAGAAGCTTGGTTTTTTGTCCAAGCTTCTTTCAGCTTGATGACAAACCTTGTCATCAAGCTGGCAGAGTGCTGAGAAAGAGTGCAGGCAAGACGAACCGAGGCGATAACTGTACTAAGTACTGTGAGCTGAGGTTCGTTTTGAACGAAAAAACAAATAAAATGCAGAAAATTCAGGGAAATTTTCCCTGAATTTTCTACTTTAGAATGAGTATATTTTATTCTTTTTCGTGCTCTGTGCCTTTGTCAGCGGTCTGAAAGAAGCTTGGTTTTTTGTCCAAGCTTCTTTTACTTTTATTTATTAAGTGCCTTTACTATCTCACGCTCGTCAAAGGGGTGTTTAACACCTTCGATTTCCTCGTATAGCTGATGACCCTTGCCTATTATTAACACGACTTCACCGGGAATAGCGTTTTTAACAGCATATTCAATCGCTTCTTTGCGGTCAGTGATGATTATGTAGGCACCGTTTGTTTTCTTAGTGCCGACGAGGATATCGTCAATTATATCTTCGGTACGCTCATATCTGGGGTTATCGGAGGTGATAACGGATAAATCTGCATTACTGCCTATAATCTCACCCATGGCATAGCGGCGAAGCTTTGAACGGTTGCCGCCGCAACCGAAAACAACGGTTATACGCTTGGGGTTATATAGTCTGATGGTATCAAACAGGCTTTGTACACTAAGCTCGTTATGAGCGTAGTCAATTATTACTGTCTGTCCGCCTGTCGTAGGTACTATCTCCATACGGCCTTTTACAAAGGTTTTATCCAATGCGCTGATAATAACACCGTTATCTATGCCAAGCTCCTTGGCTACGGAAATTGCGGCAAGGGCGTTATAAACGGAAAACATACCGGGGATGTTGATGTTTACGTCAAAAGCCTCGGTCTTTGTTTTAAGCAGGAAGGAAGTAAACATCCTTTTGTCATTGCAGCCGAAACGGGTGTTGGTGCCCATATAATCTGCGGTATTTGATACGCCAAAGGTTTTGATAGGGCAAACTGCTTTTTCTGTTATGTCGGTGTAGTGCTTGCTGTCAACGTTGGCGATGCCCAGTTTGCACTGGGTAAACAGCTTTTGCTTGCAGGACAGATACTCCTCAAAATCGGCGTGCTCGTTGCCGCCGATGTGGTCAGGCGACAGATTTGTGAAAACGCCAATGTCAAAATTAATACCCTCGGTTCTGTCCAGCTTAAAGCCTTGGGAGGTTGCCTCGATTACTACGGCACCGCAGCCGCATTTTACCATCTCTGCAAAATGGTGGTGTATTTCATATGACTCGGGGGTGGAGTTTTCGGTTTTTATGGCGGTATCACCGTAATAGATACCCGTGGTACCCATTATGCCTGCCTTTATGCCTGCCTCCTCAAAAATAGTTTTAAGCATATAGCTGACGCTGGTTTTACCCTTTGTACCCGTTATGGCAACGGTTTTAAGCTTTTCAGCGGGGTAATCAAAAAACGCCGCAGAAGCGTAAGCTAAAAACTTACGGGTATCTTCGGAATAAATTATGGTTACGTCCTCCGGTAAATCTATCACCTTTTCAACGGCAAAAACGCGCACACCATTGTTGTATGCGCTTTTGGCATACTTGTGTCCGTCGCTTTGGTAACCTTTAATACAAACGAAAATATCGCCTGCCTTGGCTTTCCTGGAATCGTAGCATATGCCCTCGATTTCGATATCCTTATTAAAGTTATCTGCTGTGTATTTAATTTTTTCTAAAAGTTTTCCCAGCTTCATTATTCAAACTCCTTAAAAGCATTAATATCGGCAACGCCGTCAAAAACAAAGGCAGACTTGCCTGTCATATAAATACAGTTTTCATCTGTATCGTAATCTATATCTATATCGCCGCCCAATTGATGCACCGTAGTAGACTGACTGCATCTTCCTGTCAGGTAGCCGCAAACAGTAGCCGCGCTGCAGCCTGTTGCACAAGCCAGAGTCTCACCACAGTTACGCTCCCAGGTACGCATACGCAAATTATTGCTGTCAACAACCTGAACAAATTCTACGTTTGCTTTTTTGGGCAATACGGGATGACATTCAACAGCGGGACCGTATTTGTCGATGTCAAAGTTAAAAGCGTCCTCAACAAAAACAACGCAGTGGGGGTTGCCTAAGGAAATAGCGTTAATGTAAAAGGTTTTATCTAAAACTTTGATAGGCATATTAAGGCAAACACCGTCGCCGTTACAGATGGTAACGGGTACCTTATCGGCTTCTAAAATAGGGGCACCTATTGCTGCGGTAATATTATTTACCTTGCCGTTTACCACGTCAAGAAAAATGCGTTTTATACCGCCAAGAGTTTCAACGGTAAACTCGGTTTTATCGGTATAGCCTTTTTCGTATACAAGCATACCCGTGCTTCTGAGTGCGTTGCCGCACATTTCAGCCTCAGACCCATCGGGGTTAAAAATACGCATCCTGAAATCGGCAACGTCTGAGGGGCAAATAAGCACCATACCGTCGCTGCCTACACCAAAACGGCGGTGAGACAGAAAACGTGACCATTTTGACGGATTATCCATATTGCAGTCAAGCAACGGAACGTATACGTAGTCGTTGCCGTAGGCTTGCATTTTAACAAACTTCATAATCTCACTCCTTGTAACAAACATTATACCATTATTTTATATATTTTCAATAGAGAATTAAAGTTTAGGTTTACTTTTCTTAAAATGTATGGTATCCTTGTGTGGAAAGGTGGTTTTATAATGAATTACAGCTTTTATGCCTTGATGTTCAGAATGAAATATATAGAGCGTTGGTCTTTGATGAGGTGCAACATAAAAGAAAATCTGTCGGAGCATTCTTTGGAAACGGCGCTTATCGCTCACGCACTGGCAGAGATAGGCAATACGTATTTCGCTAAATCCTACGATGCTGATACAATTGCTCTTAAGGCCTTGTATCACGATGCCACCGAGATAATGACGGGTGACCTGCCTACACCGGTAAAGTACTACGATAACAATATACGCAGTGCATACGCCGCAGTTGAAAGATGTGCTGAGGCGAAGATTCTATCACTGTTACCCGAGGAATTAAAGAGTAAGTACGGTAAGCTGTTTGAGCTTGGTGCCGAGGAAAAGACCCTTATCAAAGCGGCGGATAAGCTGTGTGCTTATATCAAATGCGCCCTTGAGGTTTCCAGCGGTAATAATGAGTTTACCTATGCCGAAAAGGTTACTAAGGAAGCTCTTGAGGCAAGCCCCTGTGAGGAGCTTAAGTATTTTCTTGATAACTTTTTGGACGCTTTCTTTGAACCTCTTGATAATATTTCACTGTAAAATAAAAATCCCCGAACGGGGATTTTTATTTTACCTGTATTTAGAAATATGAGCCTAGCTTCAGGTACATAGGATATACGTATACAGCAAGAATAACCGCTATAAAGCATACTATAACGCCGATATAAGCTATCATCGAAAGTATACCGGTGGCCTTGTCGCCGAGAACACCGCCTGAAAATTCATAAAAGCTTGCACTCTTTTTCTTTTTCATCAATACCAAAACAAGTATGGCAATAGCAATGCCTACTATCATCATTATCATTGACGGATAAAACATACTTGTGGTGTATGATAGGGAAATAGTGTTTTCACCTACAGCCACAGGCACGGCGGTAAAGCCGCCAAAGGCTTTTATAGGAGTAACGCTTTTGCCGTTAACCCTACAGTTATATTTAGGGTTGTAGGGTAGGGATATGAATATATATCCGCTTTCCTTGGCTGTATAGCTACCGTAAACCTCGTTGCCGTCAAGCTGTAGGTTTGCGGTTGATATTTCCGCAATGGCTTTGTCCAGAGCCTTGTCGTCCATAGCGTACACGCCAAAGGAACGGGCACTTACGTTCTTAAGAACCTTAAGCCTTACGTCAACCGTTGCGTCTGTAAAGGTGCCAAGGTTAAGCAGTCCGTTGGAGGTGTCCTTGGGGAAGGAGGCGATAAGCCTTTTGTTATTTACGTAAACGTCAAAGCTGCCGTTTATCTTTTCGCTAAGGCTGTTGCTGAACTGGTCAAAGCAATCAAAGTATAAGGTTTTTGTGCCTTTGATTTCAACCGTGTAATCAATATAGGAGTCGCTGCCGGAGGTTGTAATAGAATACTTCTTACCGTTGTCAACAAGCTTGCAGTTTGTAAGCTTATCGGGGGAGACGTACTCAAACAGGTCGCTCTTGCCGTTGGTTATGGCATCAAAAACCTTCTCTTGAAGCTGCATTCTCGTAACGTTGTTTACGTCAATTTCGGGGTTATTTATATCAGTGAACACGCCGATGGGAAGATATTGCTCGGTTTCCGCAATATAGTACTTGCTGTTGGAATATACCACGTCAGCAGGCTTGTTTGCAATTTTGCCTATCTCGTATTTAACGTTAAACAAAGCGTCGCTGAACTTTGTACCGCCATAGCTTTCAATCTTCATCCATACGGAGCTGTAACCGTAGGCCTTTGCGGCGTATAGATAGTTTTCCGACGTGAAGGAGGAGTAGTGACCCATACAGTTGTAGCCGATAGCGCCGGGGAAGTTTGCTTCGGATATGGAGTATGCGGCGTTGAGAAAGCCTGTGTTCTTAACACGGTAAAAGTCATCGTCCTCGATTCGGTAGGCTAAGTCGCCGTACTCTCTGAAATTTTCTGTCTTAACCTTGCTGGTTGCAGGTACAACGTAGGTATTAACGGAAACGTACGCCTCACAAACAACAACCGTAAGCATAAACATTGCAAATGCACGTTTGCCAACCCAGCCCTTTTTGTATACAAAATAGCACAAAGCGTATACAAGTAAAAATATGCACATAACAATCAGCATATGCTTATAGGAGGTGGAGTCGCCCCAAAGGGTGGAGGCGTATTTACCCATAGCCTTAAAGTTTTTATCGGTGTAAGCAAATACAAATTTATATAGGAAGTAGCAAACGCTAAGCACCAATACAGATGCACAAATGCTTGTAACCAAGCTATTCTTAGCTTTTTTGTCTGTGGCTTCTATAGGAGACGCTTCTCTGATTCTGGATAAAACAATACCTGCGATAACCAAGCCGCTAAAGATGATTATAAACGCATAGCGGTTAGGGAAGCCCATATAGCTGCCTGCGTGCCACATCTTATTAATAGGCTCTATAACCATAGGTATCATCATCATACCAAATAAGAAATACAGCGCTTTGCCCAGGGCGTCTTTTTTATAAGCCTTATACGCAAATACCGCCAAAAAAATGAAAGCTGTTGACATAAGTAAGGGGTAGGCTGTATTTTTGGTAGTGAACAAAGCGCTGGATGCCAGTGTGCTTTCAAGATCAACACCGCGGGCAGAGTCGTTATATGCACCGAAGAATGAAAGCCATGAGGGTGCACAGAGTATAGCGGCAAGAGCAGAGCCTGCAGTAAACTCAAAGGCAGTTCTTTTTACCTCGCTTAAATCACCGTTTGAAACGGTGTAGTGTCCGAGTAGTAATAAGGTTGCAACCACGGTCATAAAACCGAAGGAGAAGTTAAGCATTACAAAGGCCAGGGAAACTGTAAATAAAGCGATTTTGTGTTCCTTGATAAGCAGATACAGCCCCGCAAAATACAGGGGAAGTATATACATAGCATCGGGCCAGTTAAGTATCTGATAATACATAGTGCCGAAAGCACAGAAGCTGTACATCATCGAAAGAACTGCGGCTATAGCAGGGTCAAGCTTCTTAATACAGGTTCTGAAGAACACCATTGCGGTGGCAGAGCAGGCGGCAAGCTTGAGTACGGTGATGACGCTTATAAAATCCATAGCCTCCGCAGGCTCTATAAACAGCACCAAGTAGTTAAAGGGTCTTGCAAAGTAAGCTCTGAACAAGGACCAGCCATCCATACCTGCGGCGTTAGCCATATTCAAAAACAGGCTGTCATCTCCCTCAAGAACGCTCTTGAAGTTCAAAAGATAAGGCACACCCTGTTGGGTCATATCGCACCACGCTATGGTTTTTTTACCAAAGGGATAAATGTCCTTATAGTAAAATATACCGAAGAAAATTGCTACAACGGCAAGAGGAGGCAATATGTAGCAATTAAATATAGTGGTTGCTTTGTTTTTGAAATGCTTTTCATAAACGGGCATCTTGAAAAATGCTGTAACCCAAAGCGGTGGAAACAGCATATACAATATAGTTTTTAATACCTGTATAAGAACTTTGTTGGTCATAACTACGCCCCTTGATAATATTTTATAAAATCACAACATTATATTATATCCAAACATAGAAAAAAGTCAATAAAACCGTTAAAATTTATAGGATATTTGGAGTAAAATCAAAAAAAACTTGACTTTATGCGGGATATTATATATAATAATTCTAATTGATGTAATTGGTATGAGGTGATTGTTGTGCTTGAAAAATTTCTTGATAAAATAGACTACGACAGTTATGAGCAGTTTAAGGCTGAATATTCTGTTAAAGTGCCCGATAACTTTAACTTTGCTTATGATATAGTGGACGGCTGGGCAAAACAGGACAAGGATAAGCTCGCCCTTGTTTGGTGTGACGATTTCGGTCACAGACAACGCTATACTTTTTACGACCTTATGTTGCTTAGCAATAAGGCGGCAAACCTTTTTATTTCCAAGGGCATTAAAAAGGGCGACCGTGTTATGCTTATGCTCAAGCAAAGACCTGAAACCTGGGTTTGCTTCCTGGCATTGCATAAAATCGGCGCCGTGTGTATACCTGCTACGTTCCAGCTTACTCCCAAGGACATTGTTTACCGTTGCAATCTGGCTAATGTCCGTATGGTTCTTTCCGTTGATGACGAGGAGCTTGTTTCTTACATTAATAAGGCGTTGCTGGATTGTAACACTGTAAATCACTACGGTATCGTTGGTAACAACATCTGTGACGGTGCGTTTGATTTCCGTAAGGAAATAGCATCTATGTCTGACGAGCTTGAGCGTATTCCTAACGAAAACGGCGACCCGATGCTGCTTTACTTCTCTTCGGGTACAACGGGTATGCCTAAGATGATACTGCACAACTATACGTATCCTATCGGTCATATACTCACCGCCAAGTACTGGCAGCGTGTTGTAAACGGCGGCTTGCACCTGACTATGTCCGATAGCGGCTGGGCAAAGTTTGCTTGGGGCAAAATCTACGGACAATGGATATGCGGTGCGGTTATCGTTGCCTATGATAACGAAAAGTTTGATGCCAAAAACACTCTGGAGCTTATTAGCGAGCTTGGTATAAAAACCTTCTGTGCACCTGCAACTATTTTCCGCTTCTTTATAAAAGAGGATTTGACTAAGTACGATTTTTCTTCCATAGAGCATTGCTGTGTAGCGGGCGAGCCTCTTAATCCCGAGGTGTTTAACCGTTTTCAGGAATATACAGGTCTTATGCTTACAGAGGGCTTTGGTCAGACCGAAACACCTGTTTTGTTGGCAAATTTCCCCGGTATTGATATACGCCCCGGTTCTATGGGTAAACCATCTCCTGATTTTGACGTTGATATAGTAGACGAAAACGGTAACTCTTGTGAAGAGGGTGACGTTGGTTCTATCGTAATTAAAAACCTTGACAAGCATTATCCCTGCGGCCTTTTCCAGTGCTATTTTGAGGACGATGCTGCTAATGCCAAGGCGTTCCACGACAATATGTATGACACCGGCGACACAGCTTGGAGGGACAGCGACGGTTATTACTGGTTCGAGGGTCGTTCTGACGACGTTATCAAGTGCTCCGGCTACCGCATAGGTCCCTTTGAGGTTGAGAGCGCTATTATGACCCATCCCAGCGTACTTGAGTGTGCCGTTACTGCTGCACCTCACCCTGTAAGAGGTCAGGTTGTTAAGGCTACTATAGTTCTGGCTAAGGGGTATACCGCATCCGAGGAGCTTAAAAAGGAAATCCAGGACCACGTTAAGCGTGTTACTGCTCCTTATAAGTATCCTCGTATAGTTGAATTTGTTACCGAGCTGCCTAAGACAACCAGCGGTAAGATTATGCGTAAAAAAATAAGGAACGACGATAATGCAGGTAAATAATTCCACGCCAACTGCATATACATTAAGCAAGAAGTCTAAAATAATTAAGGCGGTCTTTTCGGCCGCCTTGCCTGCCGTTTATTATTTTTTGTGTATGTTTTTAGGCGTGTCCAGTATATTGCTGGTTTTACCTATGACCTTTTTCGTGGCAATTGCCTACACCGTGCCCTTGTTTATGAACGTAAGTATGATAAAAAAGGGTAATTATGCATCCATAAAGCCTTTCGTAAAAGCCGACTCCTTGTATATGCTTCTGCCTTCTGTGGCGTCTGCTTTTGCAATGGCACTGGTTTTGTTTTTGTTTGTGGATGAGGCAGTGCTTGTGTTTATGTTTGCCCTTATCCTTTCCTGTATTTTTGTTGTGGTAAACCTGTACTTTTGGTTTTCTTACTACATAAACAATACGGTTGTAAAAAAGCTTTTCAAAAACATATCTAAATAAAACCGCCTTTAGCTCAGCCCGGATAGAGTACCGGATTCCGATTCCGATGGTCGTGGGTTCAAATCCCCCAAGGCGGGCCAGAAAAACGGCAAGTTTCGACAGAAGCTTGCCGTTTTTTCAATGATATCTAATCCTAATCAAATTGTTGACTTTATTGTAGTGTAGTGCTATCATATAACCATAATACCAAGTAGGAGGCTATTATGGAAAGAGTTGGTTATTTTAACGGTGAAATAGGCAATATTGACGAGATGCTGATACCTCTTTGCGACAGGTCGGTGTTTTTTGGTGATGCTGTTTACGAGGCTGTGCTTGTACTGAACAAAAAGCCTTTTACGCTGGATTTGCATCTGGACAGGCTTTATAACAGTCTAAGACTTACGGAGATTAAGCTTGATATGTGCCGTGAGGCTTTGAAAGCAGAGATAGATAAAATTATCGCTCTTTCCGAGGGAGAGCAGATTATGCTTTATATACAGGTTACCCGCGGTAAGGCTCCCAGAAAGCATGAGTATCCTAAGGATGCCAAGGCTAATCTTATTATGTCGGTAACGCCTCTTAATTTACCGCCAAGAGATAAAAAGGCAAGCCTTATGAGTATGGAGGACTTAAGGTTTTGCTATTGTAACATAAAAACAACTAACCTTTTGCCTAATGTTTTTGCGGCACAAAAGGCTACCGCATCCGGTGCAACAGAGGCGCTTTTGCACAGGGGCGAGCGTGTTACCGAGGCTGCACACAGCAGTATATTGATAATTAAGGACGGCAAGCTGATTATGCCGCCTCTTGACCAATATATATTACCAAGTATCACCCGTGCCGTTATAACAAAAATCTGTAAGGAAAACGGAATACCAACCGAGGAACGCATAGTTACGGTTGACGAAGTGCTTGGTGCCGACGAGATTATACTTTGCAGTACCACCAAAAACATACTCTATGTATTTGACATAGACGGTAAAAGCGTAGGCGGCAAGGACAGAGCCCTTGCAACAAAGCTTCAGGATTTGTTTATGCAGGAAATCTACAAAGAAACGGGAGTGCAGTTATGAAAAACGAGTTCAAAACGGGTGCACTAAACAAAATTACCGACGTGGAGGGTGTTACCGTAGGACATTGCACGGTTGATGAGGGCGCTATACACAGCGGTGTAACGGTGATAATCCCCTGTGAGGAAAACGTGTTTTACAACAAGCCTACAGCTGCCAGCTACGTGCTTAACGGCTTTGGTAAAACCGTAGGCACTATACAGATTGACGAGCTTGGCACCTTGGAGTCTCCCATTGCTCTTACAAACACCCTCAGCGTAGGTGCGGTGATGGATGCTCTTAATAAAAGGGCAGTGCGTGAGAGTGCAAAGCTTGGTAAGATGCTCCGCTCCGTAAACTCTGTGGTTTGTGAGTGTAACGATGCTAATATTAACGACATCTGTGCTTTCGGTATAAACGAGAGCCATGTTGAAAAGGCCTTTGAAAACGCCTGCAAAAACTTCGAAGAGGGTGCGGTTGGTGCAGGCAGAGGTATGGTGTGCCACGGCTTGAAGGGTGGCATCGGCTCCGCCTCCCGCGTGCTTAGCTTTGACGGCGAGGATTATACCCTTGGCGTATTGCTTATGTCTAATCACGGAGCTCTTCGCGACCTGACCTTGGATGGAAGGAATATAGGCAAGGATATTGCAGATGGTATCACGGAAAGCGATAAAGGCTCTATCATCGTCATACTTGCAACGGACATCCCTTTATCCTCAAGACAGCTGAAGCGTGTGCTTAAGCGTATTTCTACCGCTCTTGCCCGTATGGGGTCAAGAATTGGACACGGCAGTGGGGAAGTGTTTATCGGTTTTACAACTGCCAACGTTTACAGGCTCGACGAGGATAAAGAGCTTATAAACCACACTATCCTTGCTGAGGGTAAGATAGATAAGGTGTTCCGTGCAGTTTCCGATGCGACAGAGGATGCTCTTACAAAGTCTATGCTTTGTGCCGACCCCTGTGTGGACAGAAAAGGCAAAACAGTCCATAGTCTTAAAGAATACGTTTAGTGTCACGGATAAAAACTGTACAAAATCCTTGACAAAGATAAAAACTTGTGCTATTATACATTCGTTCGTTGCACTTTAGCAAACTAAAGTGATAAAGTGCGGCGACACTATTTTACTGAATTTTCAGGAGGATTATTATGAAAATCTTTACTAAGCTTTTGTGTCTCGCACTCGCACTTTGCACAGTTCTTTCTTTCGCTTCCTGCGCTAAGGAAGAGGACAATGTTCTTACCTGCGGCGTTACCATCATTCCCGGTCTTAACGAAAAGGATGCTGACGGTAATTGGATAGGCTTTGAGTCTGAGTTTGCTATGGAAGTTGGCAAGCTTATCGGTATGGACGTTGAGTTTCAGATTATAGACTGGTCCCAGAAGTATAACGAAGTAAACTCCGGCGCAATTGATTGCATTTGGAACGGCTTTACGGCTAACTCTTCCGATGATGGCAAGGCTAGAAGCGAGCTTGTTGACTTCTCCTACGGATATATGCTTAACCAGCAGTGCATAGTTGTTAAGGCTGATAAGGTTGCTGACTATAAGGCTGAGGCTGACCTTAAGGGGAAGACCGCTTGCGTAGAAGGCGGCAGTGCAGGTGCGGAGTATGCTAAGTCCGCTACCGATGAGGATAAGATTTCCTCTACCACCGCTCAGATCAATGCGTTTACCGAGGTTAAGTCCGGTGCTGTTGATTTTGCAGTAGTTGATATCATTCTTGCTCAGAACATTTGCGGTAAGGGCGACTATGCTGACCTTGCAATTGTTGAAGCTATCGAGCTTGGTTCTGAAATCTATGCAGTAGGCTTTAAGAAGGGTAGCGACCTTAAGGCTAAGGTAAACGAAGCTATTCTTACTCTTGAAGAAAACGGCAAGCTTGCTGAACTTGCAAAGAAGTACGGCTTTGAAAACGTTCTTAAGGTTGACAAGGACACCAAGTTCTAATTGTTGAACGATAAAGGAATATATAATGGGTTTTTGGGAAGTTACACTAAGCCTGCTTGAAGGGCTTGAATATACCTGCCTGATATTTGCGCTAACACTTGTGTTAGCGCTTCCTTTAGGTTTGGTTATTTCTTTTGGCTCTATGTCAAAATACAAATTTATATCCATGCCTGTAAAAACCTTCGTCTGGATTATACGCGGCGTGCCCCTTATGCTCCAGATACTTATAGTTTTTTACGTGCCCGGTTTTCTGCTTGGAACGCCCTTGTTTTCACGTTTTGCCTCGGTTGTTGCAGCCTTTGTTATAAACTATGCCTGCTATTTTTCCGAGATATACCGTGGCGGTATCGAAAGTATTTCCAAGGGACAGTACGAGGCGGGACAGGTGCTTGGGATGACCAAGTCTCAGGTCTTTTTCAAAATCGTCCTTATGCAGGTTGTTAAGCGTATCCTTGCACCTATGTCTAACGAGGTTATAACCTTGGTTAAGGATACTGCTTTGGCACGTGTTATTATGATTGTTGAAATTATCCAGGCGGCACAGAACTATGCAGGCTACGGCTTGATGTGGCCCCTGTTCTACACTGCTGTGTTCTATCTTGCCTTTGTCGGTTTGCTTACCCTCTTGTTCGGATACTTTGAAAAGAAGCTGTCCTATTACAAGGTTTAGTTTTGGAGGAGCTTTTATATGGTAATATTTGAAGCGCAAAATATAGTTAAAAGCTTTGGCAAAACAGAGGTTTTGAAGGACATCAGCTTTAGCATGGATAAGGGCGAGGTGCTTTCCATTATCGGTTCCAGCGGCAGCGGAAAAACCACCCTGCTACGCTGTGTAAACTTTTTGGAAAGACCTGACAGCGGCAGGTTTTATCTTAACGGTCAACTTTTGTTTGATGCCGCCACCAACGCAAAGATATCTGATAAAGAAATAAGACTAAAAAGACTGCATTTTGGCTTGGTGTTTCAGTCCTTTAATCTGTTCCCACAGTACACCGCTTTTGAAAACGTGTGTCTTGCCCCTATGCTTTTGGCGAAGGAGCGTCCTGACTACAAGGCTAATAAGAAACGGATTGAAGCAGAGATAAAAGAGCATTCCTTTGAACTGCTTGCCAAGGTTGGTCTTAGTGAAAAGACAGGGAATTATCCCTGCCAATTGTCAGGCGGTCAACAGCAAAGGGTTGCCATTGCAAGAGCTTTGGCGCTAAAGCCCGACGTGCTTTGCTTTGACGAGCCTACCTCAGCCCTTGACCCCGAAATAACCGTAGAGGTTCTTGCGGTTATTAAGGAGCTTGCTAACGAGGATATGACCATGCTTGTCGTAACCCACGAAATGGGCTTTGCAAGAGAGGTTTCCGACAAGGTTATCTTTATGGACGATGGCTTTATCGCTGAGCAGGGCAACGCCAAGGAAGTGTTTGATAACCCCAAGAGTAAGCGTTTGCAAGAGTTTTTAAGTGTAATGAAATAAATGAAAGCGGCTGTAAAAACTTTGGTTTTTACAGCCGCTTTGTCAATTTAGAAAGTATATGGAAGCGTTCAGATAAGTAGCAAAAGAACACCATAGAAGATAGGGAATTTGTATATAGGAGGCAGGTGGACTGATCTTTTTGTATTTAAGAATAGTAACAAGCACGCTTATCCATAAGGCTATGAGAAGTATTAGTGCAAACAAAAAATTGCGTTTTATAAAAAACACGGGGCTCCACGCAAAGTTTAATAAAAGACTGATAAAGTATACAATTAATGCATTTAGTACACCGCTTGTATCTTTTTGCCTTTTTTCGTAGATTAAAGCTGAAGAGATGCCCATTAAGATGTACAGTATTGTCCAGACGATGGGGAAAAGGATTGCAGGCGGAGCCAGTGACGGTGTTACAATGTCCCTGTATATATCCATGGCATCCATAGTGATATACGCAGATATTCCGCCTACGAACAAAGCCACAGCTATGGCAGCTGCATAGGGTATAGATTTTTTAAGCATTATAATTACCTCCGTGTAAGTATATGAATACGGGCGGTAATTATACCTTTTTTAATTAATCATAGTTTTTGAAATGCATAAACAAACCGAAAATTATTATAGTAATACCAAATCCAAAAAAGCACGTTAAAGACAAAAATAACCACGGCATTTCTGCAAGCATATCCGGTATAGCATTTAATCCTGCGATAACAGTCGTTACGATACAGCTAAACGCAAGAATGAACAACATCATTAAAACTGTAAACAAGCCGCCCGAAAAGACCGTTAAGTATAAAAAGCTTTTTATAGAAAAGCCTTCCTTACCCATAAGCTCCATTTTTGCTTTGTTCAGCTTTTTGCCCTCTGCCTTTTTTGCCGCTATCTCAACGTACTGCTCGGCGTTATCAAGCAGCTCATCAGAGAAGTAAAGAGTTTTGAATATTCTGCGTCCCTTTGCGTCGAATGCAAAAGAGTAGATGTCCTTTACAGTCTCATTCTCTTTCAAATAGGCGGTGCCGCATAAAAAACGAAGGGTAATATGGTTTTCGAAAACAGTTTCAATGCAGTGTATAACGCACAGGGCGTTCTTTTTCTTTAGCCTAAAGTATATTTGTCCATAGCTTTCTGTAAGTCTAATTCCCTTTGTGGAACCATTTTTGATAAAGCTAGGGTAAGCGCCTTCATAGCCCAAAATGTGTAGCTTATCTTCAATTTTTGCTCTTATATCCTTAAGCTTGTCTTGGTTGCAACAGAGGGACTTATTGGTGTATCCTTCCTGGGAGTCTGCAATCAAGTCAAATATCTCTCGCCACAAAGGCTCGTATACAGCTTCGTTCAGCTTGTTTAACAGCTTGTTCAGCTTTTTATCCTTTTTTCTTTCGTTTTTAGCTTCTGTAACTGCCTTCGTATATTTAAGTAAACCGTTTTGTCCGTTTTTTACTATAAGCTTATTCAGCTCTGCAAAACCGTGACGTTTAACGTCTTCCTGGGAACGCCAATACCTAAGGGAAGCAAGCTCGTCAAGCAGGGGAAGAAGCGAGCGTTCTTTTTTGTTCAAGCACTCGTTGCAGACTGATCTTTTGTTTATGATTGAGGTCGCCATGTCAGCCAGCATTTCCCAAGGTTTTTTTGCATCAGTCCATTGGTCTGCCCGATAAAGCTCTATTACCGTATCAACGCTGTCAAAGCATAAAGCAAAGCTTTTGCCGTCTTCCTCTTGCTCATATCTTTCTGCGGTAAACTCAAGACGGTAGCAACCGTCCTCTTTTGAGATGTTCCCATCGCCAAACCTGAACAAATCGAAGCCCCTGGGTATCTCACCGTCTACTGTATGTAAAACCAGCTTGCCGATATAGTTTGTGCTCTCTGTAAAGACTATAGTTGTTTTGTTGTCATCGGTTTTAACCGCATCGGATGAAATATAATCGGCATCAAAAAGAGCTTCAAATGCTTTTTGGGTAGTGTCATCAAAATTGGCTACCCTTTCACTTATACTCTTTTCTCTTACTGTGTGGTTTTCTTCTACGTATTTTGCACACTCTGCTGCAAATTCTAAAAAAGCGTTGTCGGTTACTTTTTCGTTAACAAAGCAGGCTATGTCGTCAGGCAAGATTTCACCCTCGATAGCCGTCATTTCTATCCAGCTTCTTATTTTTTTCTTCTCTTTTCCCGTAGCTGTAAGGGGCTTGACTCCGAAAACGAGCTCTGCCCATGAATATACCTTTGCTAAGCGTTCTATGTGCGCTACGTTTTCCGAATTAACTGTAAAAGCCTTCATTTCTTCCTCTCTTTGCATATTAGTATAATGCTGCATATTATACCAGTAAGTGCAATCAAAAGCAACGGTAAGATTATTACAAGGCCGAAAATCTTTTCGTCTGCGACGTTGTTTATAAGGTTGAAAAGATTTGCTAAAAATAATGCAAACCATCCAACGCAGCTAATAATTTTTAATGCTTTCATTGCAATTGCCCCTTCCTTAGGTAAACACCTACGGAGAGTTAAACTCTCCGTAGGTTTGCTTTTTGTTATGCCAACTGTATAGAATAGTCTATTTCTTCGAACTCGTAAATTTCACTTTCCTCGTTATACTTGATTACAAGGTTTACGTTCTCGCCGTTTTCAGCGGTAAAGCTGATACCGCGGAGAGAGATTTCAGGGTCGATAGTAGTGCATGCTACAAAAACCTCCTCCTCTGTTAACTGAGGGATCTCATAAAGAGCCTTTGCGGAGGTGTAAGCGTCGTCTGAGTAGGTGTAGGAAACAAATTTACAGTCCTTAACACCTTCGGTAAATGCAAGCTCTATATATTCGCTTCCGTCGGCTTCTTTGTAAATTTTGCTGTACTCGGGGTCAACGGCAAGCTCTTCAGTCTCAAATACCGTTATATCAAAGCCTGCATACTCGCTACCCTTACGGGCAAGTACCGTGTAACTGCCATCGCCCATGATTGTGAGCAAGTCGCCTTCTACCTTATAGTCACCGTACTGCAAGGGAACGGTTATACCAAAGCTTTCCATATAAGTCATCAGATAACCGTCTTCAACATACCAGGACATAGAAACGCTTTGCATATCTTCGGAGTCAACGCTGTAAGTGCCGTCTTCAGTGAAAGTAACTGTTGAAAGCTCGCCAAAGAATGAGAGCGTCCATTCGCCAACAAGCTTGTCATCGCCGCCAAGGGCGTGTTCGGTGTCAACCTCGGGACCAAAATCGAAATCAAACTCTTCCTCGTAGAACTCAAAGCTTTCACTCTTGTCGCCGCTTGTAATAGTAAGCACGCCGTTATCGCTGTCTATGCTGTAGCTTGCCTCAACGCTTGCTAATAGCTTTTCGTTCATATCGTCGTCAAGCTCGTAAACCTCAAGGTTCAGCTTACCGTCAGCTTCTTCCCAGATAAAGCTGTAAACGTTATACTCCTCATCGGTATAAGAGCCTGTGCCTTTGGAGCTGAAATCAAGGCTGTAATTATACATGGGGTAACCGTCAGCGTCCAATTCAGCGTTGGGTTCGATCCAGGTACCGCAAAGCTCAGGGTTACCGCCGAGGGTTCTGCGTGTTTTGCTGAACACACCTTCCTCGCCGTCAATAACTATCGTAAGAGTTTCGCCTTCCAGCTTGTAGCTGTCTGCAGTCATGGTGGTTGTAAGTAAGCCGCCTGCGTCAACCTCCATAGTAAGCACGCCGTTTTCAACCTTCCAGGTCATTTCCATCTCTACGCCCATGGAGGTCATAGAGCCTGTGCCGTCGGCGTTAAATACCGTGGTTTCTTCACCCATCATACCGTAATTGTACCAGGTGCCCACAAGCTCGCTGCCTTCGTCGGGAAGCGCTTCTATAGGCTCGTTCGAATACACCTTTTCGCCGATTGTAAGGCTTTTGCCGTCTTCGCTTATAGAGTAGCTTTCATTAACGGGAGGGAAAACGGAAATGTCGTCGGATATCACAACAAGCTTGCCGCCTTTGATTTCCCAGTCAAGGGGAATAAATTCGCCATCCTTGCAAACGACGCCGGTGCCGTCTTCTTTGAAGGTAAGGCTGTGTTCTTCAACGTACCACGTGCTTATAAGCTTTTCGTCAAGCTCAGCAGATTCCTCTGAGGAAAGCTCGGCACTTATGTCTGAGGTACCGTCAGTACCGTCGGTGCTTGCGTCCTTGCCGCCGTCCTTGCTGCAGGCAGCAAACAACAGAAGGGAAAGGATAACTGTTAAACAAGTGATAATTTTGATTGCTTTTTTCATTGTGGTTTTTCTCCTTTTAATTAATTGTAAATTGGTCAATTATGTACTCCGGCATATATATGCCGCTAGTGCCTATTATAAATGAAATTTGCTTACCGTTTCCGTCGGTAAACTTAACGCCCTTAACGCTTTCGCTGTAGCTTAGCGTGGTGCCGAAGCAAAAGCTCTCACCAACCTTAAGGCCGTCGCTACGGTAAACCGTTTCACCGTCGCTGGTGAAAACAAGGTCTTTTATATCTTCGGTTGCTGAAAACATAAAATACTCTGTGGTAAAGTCTTCGGTGTGATAAAGGTATTTGTCGCCCAGGCTTTCAATGTATTCTTCGTGCAGATACTCGCCTATCTCCAGCATTGTAAAGTTATAGCCAACAGCGTCGGTATCAGCCTTTGCAAAGCAAATAATCTCGCCGCTTATATCCTGAACGTACAGACAGTTTCCGACGGTATAGTATTTGCCGAAGAGCAAGTCTATGGGGGTATCACCAAGCAAGGGGTAGTAAATAGCGATGGTATCCTTGTCGGTGTACCATTTAACGGGTATATCTATACCCAGGGTTTGTGCCGTACCCGTGCCGTCTTCCAATAACAGCAGGTCAAAGCTGCTGTCTGCAACGTTGCCTTCCCAGCTGTTTACTACAGCCTTATCACCACCAAGGGCATGGTCAACATCGGCTGTGTTTTGAGTACTGCTTGTTTTGGTACGTTTAAGTGTGTAGTCTTTACCATCCATTGTAACGGTTAGTTTGTTGCCGTTGATGGCGTAGGGCAGAGGGGTTTTTGTTGGACTTTCCTCAGCAATAAAGTCCAAATTGTCTCCATAGTCTTCGTCCTGTGAATAGAAGCTTATAATATCCTCATTTTCACACCACAGGAATTGCTTTGATG
The DNA here is from genome assembly GCA_045537905.1 of Eubacteriales bacterium. Taxonomy (GTDB): domain Bacteria; phylum Bacillota; class Clostridia; order Oscillospirales; family CAG-382; genus SIG636. The sequence continues at coordinate 2,182 of JAZSQJ010000007.1, read as the reverse complement.
AATATTTGTTTTCTATCAGTCCCGTTCCGTCTTTGTTAAGGGTAAGTGTTTTAACGTCGCCCTTTTCGTCGGTGATTTCCCAATTACCCGTTAAGCTGCTGTTGCCTCCAATGGGAAGCCTGGTTTTCGAATAGCTTTGCTTGTAAATGTAGTCAAAGGTAAGTTTATTTCCGTCAATCTTGTAGTTTTTTGCTTTGATTGTGATGCTTTGCTTGTCTGTAGCGGGGAATTTAACGGAAATAGTACCGTCCTTTGCCGTCCAGCTGAACATTGTCATAAGACCCTGAGACATACTGCCTGTACCTTGGTCATCAAAGTATATTGCAGTCTCACCGTCTGCTATGCTGTAGCTGTACCAAGTTCCTACAAGAGCACTGTCGATATCATTGCGAGGTCTGGCAGTGTATGAACCCGAATAAACGGTGCTGCCTAGTGTAAGCACCTTGCCATCCTCGCTGATAGTGTAATCGGTTTGTGTAGGCAAATCAACTGCGCTCTTGTATTCCTCGGCCAATATAATGTTAATCAGTCTGTCGTTAATTTCCCATTTCAGGGGAACGATTTTGCCCTTGCTATAGCAAATACCGTCACCGTTTTCCTCAAGCATAAGGCTGTGGTCCGCTGTATACCAGGCACCTGCAATACTTTGTTCTACGGGTGGCTCCTCCTCAGACAGGTCGGTATCTGTAACCAGCTTAGGAGAGGACAGGAAGCAAAACGCCATTACAGCCGTTGCTACGATTATACTAAGCACTACCCACAGTGTAGGTCTTTTATAATTAAGGGTTTTTATTATACGGTTTTTAACGCTTATTTCACCAAAAGCAACGGGGTAGGCTATGCCAACGGATTTAACACCGCATTCAAGCAATGCGCTTGCATAGGATTTGCGTTCTTCCTCGTTCAAATCCTTAACAACCTTTTCGTCACAAGCGTATTCGATATCACGGCACAGCATATTATAAGCAAGCCATACCAGTGGGTTAAACCAATGTATTGCCAATAAAACAAAGCTAAAGGGCTTTACTATATGGTCAAAGCGTTTGATGTGGGCACGCTCGTGAGCTAAAACATACTCCTCAGCCTCATCGGTTACGTCAAGGGGAATATATATCTTAGGCTTGATGAAACCAAATAGGAAGGGTGCGCCAATGCTTTCATCCAGATAAACGTTGTCCGTGTATTGCATAGCCTTTCTTAGTCTCAGCTTAAGGCTGATAAGATTATAGGCAAAGTATGCCAGCATAATACCAAGTCCTGCTATCCAGATATAGCTTGCCCAGGTAAGTATTGTCTTACCGTAATCAACGGTTTTTGTTTGGTTATCGTTTTCAGTCTGTACTTCTTTTTGCTCCAGATTTTCGATAATAGCGTTAAGTCTGTCATCCAAGGAGCTTATACCGCTGTTGATATGTATGGTACTGTTTTGCGGTTTGCTTACGTCAATACCGGGGGTATCAGCGTTGTCATCTGGAAGCTCCGTCTGCTCTGTATATAAAATAATGTTCCTGCTTGGGATAATGCTGAAGCTGCTTTCAAAGGAAAAGGGAACAACCAGGCATAAAGCAACAAGACCCCAAAGCAAGCAAGCCGTCCATCTTGGTGCAACCCGTTTTACAACAAGCCTCAGACACAGCACGGCAAGTATAAACCAAGCAGATACAATGCTAAGGTTAAGTACGTTAAGGAATAGCTTTTCCAAAACTATTTACCTCCTTTTGCAATAAGCTCTTTAAGCTGCTCAATCTCCTTATCGCTTAGTTTTTGCTTGCGGGCAAAGGCTGCTATAAATGCAGGAAGGTTGCCCTCAAATCTCTTTTCAATAAGCTCCTCCATCTCAGCCATCTGTACGCTGTCTTTAGTTACCAGGGAAGTAACAATGCTGTTTTCAACCCTAACAACGCCACGCTCTGTAAGGCGTTTAATTACCGTGTAGGTGGTGGTTCTGGACCAATCAAGCCGTTCCTTACATAGCTTTGTAAGCTCGGTGGTAGGGATAGGCTCCCTCTCCCACAGTATAAGGCAAAACTTATATTCGCTTTCAAAAATCTTGGGTGTGCTTTCCATAAAAATTAACCTCCTGTACAACTGTCTAACGCATTCGACACGCATAGTCTAACATATTAGACAGGCTTTGTCAATAGTTTTTTGCAAAAAAAAAATAATGCGTCCTGTAAAAAAG
>JAZSQJ010000085.1:0-7076 GCA_045537905.1 Eubacteriales bacterium | reverse complement strand
ACGAACCTCGGCTCACAGTACTTAGTACAGTTATCGCCTCGGTTCGTCTTGCCTGCACTCTTTCTCAGCACTCTGCCAGCTTGATGACAAGATTTGTCATCAAGCTGAGGGGGTGTCTCAAATTTTCATTTGAGACACCCCCTAATATTATTCTATTCCGCTGTCTTTTTTCAGTATAGCCGTGGCGTCCCTGTTGTCCACCCTGCCGTCGGCGTTTACGTCGGCGGCTTGTTTTTGCTTATCGCTTAAATCCGTAAGTCCTGCATCGTACTTCAATATGGTAGAAGCGTCCAGGTTGTTTACCCTTCCGTCGCCGTTGACGTCTCCTTTTTTAGTAAGACCCAAGGCGGCGGCTATCCCCTTTGCGTCGGCTTCTGCAATTGCCTCGACGTTGTTTATTATCCACGATGCGCCCTCTTTGGTATCGTGAAACTCGTGCTCCACCAACACGGGAATCATACCGTAGCGGACGGGTACTCTCAGCTCGCCAAAATTAAAGCTGCCCTTGTTCCAGGCGTATATGGCAGGCTGGACGGCACGGTTACTTTTTATGGGACAGATACGGTTAAGCTCTGCCACTATGGCAAGTGCCAGGCTCTTTGACAAGGCGTAGGAGGGGTGGTAAAACAGGCAGGCGCCCTTGCCGCCCCCTGCATTACTGTGCAGGGCAACGTAGTAGCTGCAGCCCTTGTCCCTTGCCTCCTCGGGTCTGCCCGTGTAGCTGCCATCGGCGCTTTCCACGGTGGCAAGGACAGGCTCTACTCCGTCGTACTCCCTAAGCTTTTCCGCTAAAACAGGAGCGATGCGGTCCATCTGCTGTTTTTCCGTGTAGCCTTTTATTATATAGGGCTTGTGATGATTGGCGGGAGAGATATATATTTTTATTTTATTCTGCTCCATGGTCCTTTTCCTCCACCGTAGTTTTAAGGCGTTTTGCTATCTTTAATAAAAAGATAGGCATAGGGACGCCTAACTCCCCTAAGTTTTCAAGTATGCTTATGCACTCGTTTATTATAAGCCATACCGTGCAAAGCAAGGCAAATAAAGGGTGAGTGCTGACATTTACCGTCACCGTAACGTAGTCTACGCCTACGGCGGCTATTACCGCCAAGCCGTAGCACAGCTTTTTTACAAAGCCCTTTATACCCGTTTTAGAGCACAGGGTACCCTTTTGCCAGCTTTTGACCATACCGGTTATATAGTCTGTAGCCATTAGAACGCAAAGAACCATAAAGGGCACCGCCAGCTCACGGCAAACGGTACCAACGGCGGCAAAGGCGGCCGATATGCCAAGCTTGGTTATTTTGGTTTTCATATTGCCTCCTTAATCCGTTGCTATGGAGTAGCGCTCCAGCTCGGTAGCCTCCCCTGTACCGTCTGCGTTTACGGTAGACATATCAAGGCACTTTAGTATCAGTGTGTGCTCGTATACCTCTATTACCACGGCCTCGCTATCTCCCGCAGTGCCTGTAAAGGTGCCCGTTTCCGGCAGCCATTTTCTTGGGCCCTGCAACGAGGGGATGTTTACTGACCTGTAGCCTGTGGCGTGACGGTTTGACACCGGCGGATGCTCCTCTAAAAAGGTGGTGTGGGTGTGACCGTGGAACCATATTACGTTTTTGTACTGCCTTATAAGGTCAAGGAACGCCTTGCCTTGAGGAGTGGCTGAGGAGATACCGTGGGGGTAAAGCCCGTAGGGATCTGCGGTTTTGTCATCGTTATCGTGCATATGGAAAAACAGAAAAACACGCTTGTCCCTGTTTGACTCCAGGGTGCTTTGTAACCACTCCCACTCCCCCTCCAGCCACAGATTGGGCGCCGTAGCCTCCTTTATTGAAAGCATTACAAACACGTCACCCTCTGCTATGTTGGGGTTGTGTACGTTGCGGTCGGCTACGCTTTCTGCCTCGGACGAAACTGTATAGTATGCGGGGTTGCCCGTAGCATCCTGCCACAGTGCCGTGTCAAAGCCCGTTGTTACCGAGCTCCATTTATCCGCCCTCTCGTCATAGGTGGCAGTATAGGTCTCGTGGTTGCCTCCGCAGGCGTATAGAGGGTAGCTGCCCCTAAGCTCCTTGTAGTCCTGCAATCCGCCCTTCCATTCTGCCGTGTACTTGTGGGCACCCACCATGGTTGCCGCCCAGGTAAGGTCGCCGCAGACCATGGTAAAGGGGATGCTTTTTCTGTCAAAGTAGGCAAGCAGTCTTGTAAAGTCTCTTTGACCCGTGGCGTACTGCAAATGCAGGTCAGACACAGCCCCAAAGGTGTACAGAGGCGGCTGTGCATCGTAGGCGGAAGCAAGAGAGTAAACCGCATCCAATACCGTGCCGTAGCTTGTGCCCATCGTACCGTTGGCTTTATACAGGATACGCCTGAGAGCGTTAAGACTTTTACAGCTTCCCTCCGCAGGGGGCGTGGGGACGTACTCGCCCTTATTGCCGCAGTAACCGTCGCAAAGGGTGCCGACGGCGCCGTTCAAATCAATATGGGTGCAGTTTGTTTTTGCGTTTACCCTATTTATAATATTTTTCAGCTTGTTCTCTACGCTCATACCGCCACCTCGTCACCTATAAGACTAAGCAGCTTTCCGTCCACAAGCTCGGCTACCTCCTTTGCAATGTCCTCCTTGTCGGACCGGGAAACTATGGGTGCGTAGGGGATGGACGTATCCGTCCACGCACTGATTTCCGTCTCGCTTTCGTAGCTTATATAAATACGAGCGTTTGAAGACGAACCCTTGGCAGAGATTTTTACAAAGCTAAACAGAGTGCCGTCTGCAAGGGCGGGTGGATTTGTAAAGCGGATAGCTATTTTTTGCTTGTCTGCGCTTACCGTTATATCCGTCACGGATACGTTCCAGGCAAGGTTTATTCCGTTGACAGCCGATGCTCTGTGCTCGGAGATATAGGACTTGTCGGCACCGTAGACCGCCCACCTTATATAGCTATCAGTGGTGTCAGGGTAAAAGGATGCACCCTCCAGATGCAGGGTGAAGGGCGCTTGATGCTTTGACAGGTCTATGTAGGGGGTGCAGAAGTATGAAGAATAGCTGCCGCTTACCTGAGGAACGCCGTTGGAAAGCCTTGCGCTTTCTGTATAGGGGTTGTTTGCCGTGGCTGTAAGCTCGTCGTTTACGGTTTGCAATCCTGTGGTGGTAAGATACGCCCAAAAGGTGCCCGTTTGACTGTTGACGTAAGCCTTTGAAGTATCCTGCATCTGGTTTACGGTTGCGGCATACAAGGGCTCCGTGGGAACTTTGACAAGAGGCACCCTCTCTGCTATCTCCGTTTTATCCGTATCAGTCAGTGTGTAGTCCCTGCCAACGGCGTTTACACCCGTGTCCGTATCGCCTACCTGCCAGTTGCCCGCCTCGTTTATGCTGACGGGAAAGCTGCTTGCCTCCTTGTCCTCTATCATCCTGCAAAGCTTGCCGTATAAATCCTCGCCTATAGGGGCGGTACCGCAAGCCTCGTCGGTAACGCAAAGACGGCAGTTGATTTTTGCCGAGGTGCTGGTGCAGACCGCCGAGGATATTACGCCAACCTTTATATACGAGGTGTTGTAGAATACAGGTACCGCACAGCGGTCCTCCTCCAGCACCTGATAGCAGGCACTGCCGTCGGAGCCTACGAACACCGCCGTTTTAATGCCTGTGTTTTCCCATTCGCTATCGAAAACAAAACGGGCAGTTATATCGCCGTTACCGTTTACAATAAAGTCCTTGTCGGACGCAGTGGCAATTTTGTTATTGATGTTTATTAGTATTTCTTTCATTTTTCCTCCGTTTTTGCATAGAATTACCCTAAAAAAAGCGTCACCGCCCATACGGACGGTGACGCAGCCTATTCCCTCTTACAGTTTTATTATAACACGCACATTTGCAAAAATCAAGAGCTTTATAGAACTTTTGTTCGAATATAGGCTAAACACGGTAGATGATAAAAGCCGCAAGGAGACCCCTGCGGCTTGTTTGCACTTGGTTGAATTTGTTGTAATCTGTTACGGATTATACCACCAAGGATTTTTATGGAGTTCCAACTTGCCCGAAAACAGCACAACCTCGTCTTCGGAAAGAGGTATGCCCGGCATTATTACAGATTCGCCGCTACCGATATCAAAATGACTAACATTTTTCGGTTTCAAACCGTAAATCATTCTGATAAAAGAAACAGCAGATATCGAACCGTTGTATTTTGTGTCCCCCTCATGCTGTTCTCCAAACACAGAAGCTTTTTCAAATGTTACCGTGTTATTGTCGATTTTTATGTGCTTAAAATCGTAATAGTCTGCAATGTAGAAAAAACAGTCGCTAAATTCAGTGTGCAAGGAAATTTTATGTCGCTTTACAAAGCCTTGCCCCGCTTCTGCTTCACCGATAGAAAGACTGCTTCTTTCGCCTAAATCCACACTTACATAGTCGCATTCATTCCAAATGGACAAAAGCTCTGACTCATAATCGGTCAAGAACTCTTCGGTTATATCCTCTTTGTTAAAATCCGTCCATCTGTCAGCTCTTAAAATGTAGCCTTTGTGTCCGTTTGCGTCCTTTGTTTCTTCAAAGTCACCAAAATATTTGCTTTGCTCCGTAACGCTTGCTGTTTCAGAGCTTTCTGCGGTACCGTTTTCAAAGGAGCCTTCCTCATTGTTCGCTACGCAGGCCGATACACACAGTAAAACCAAAAGTAGCAATAAACAGGAAATGATCTTCTTTTTCATGAGGGATTCCTCCTTTTTAATTGACATAAATTATTACTGAATAGTTCCAACCATATTTGTGGTATTCCATGTCGCTTGCCGATACGGCTAACCAATATGTTGTTCCTGCTGTTAGCGTGCATGTTATTTGCCGATTCACTCCATTGGAACAAAAAGCTACAGGGTTTGCCATGTCGTCGTATAACGACGCACTAATTGTATTTATCGGATTGTTAAAAGATATTGTATATGTACCGGTTTCTTCCGCCAAGAAAACATAGTGATCTTGATCGCCTACATAGTCTATTCTGCAGTTTGTTTTTGCTATAGGAGCCGTTCCTAAATATTTTGCTTGCTCGTAAGCATTTCCTGCTGTGTCCGCATAATCTGTAACCGTTTTTGTGCAACCAGCAATGTGACCGTCATTATGTCCGTAATCTACCGTGGACGGTTTGTTAATATAAAAGAAACAGATACGATTAGCTTCGCCATGGCTATATTTAGGATAAATACCCTCAAATGCATGTGTTAAAAAGTTCTCATTTGTTAGTTCTATTGGGTTGCCCGAGGCGTCTACGCAACCGTCTTGACAGGTATCTTTCGCCGTTCCATAACCAGGCTTGTGGGACCATTTGTTACCACTTTGCATATAAAAATGATAATCTCCAAAATCACCCGAATGCTCTTTCACTCTAACCACTAAAGCAATTAGTCGTTTATCGGCAGGAGTTTCAGGTATAGTGTATGTAGGTTCTTCGCTATATTCGATTGTGGCAAGATGTTCGAAAGTATAACCCATAGCTTCTACATCTCGTTGTATTAGCTCCTTAAAAACGGATATAGCATTTTCATTGCTTAAAGAATATGCCAATTGTCTGACTTGTGCCGTTGAAGCATAATTCGTCAGAGTAATATTCGTTTGCAAAATGTCAATTAAGGACTGCATTGTGTATCCGTTCGTCTTATCAATAAACTCTCCTGGTTGCTGTTTATATGAGTAAATTGAGTTATGATACGGTTCATCCCAATCGCTTCCGAAATCATAATAGGCTTTTTCTGAAAATTCATCCTTTGCAAAAAATGTTCTTAGTGCGTACCCATAGCAATTAGCTCGCATTTGCAACCCATCATCCCAATAGTAAGGATAGTTGTAATATGCCTCTCGCGTGTGTTTGGTACAATTATACAAGTCCATTATCGTCGATATACTTAACATTTTCTGAAAACATATATAAGGTTTTCGTTCCGTCTCGGTTTTGGAAAATTATTTCGTTAAGGCTTTCTTCCTGTGCCCTGAGTCGGTTTACGTGTCCGTTTCTTTCAATACTTTGAGCAGAAACCGCCTCGGGCTTATCTTCACTGGGGAGTTGTCTGTTTTTCAACTCGGAGAGGGGTAGCTCACCTTTGGACAAATTAATTATACCATCTTTGCCCGTTCCTGTCAACGCTGACGCCTCAGTTGCCAAAAGGTCGTTTTCGGTAGTTTGCACCGCAAAAGCGCTTCCGTTCAAAGTGCTTATTAAAAGCACCGCCGATAACAAAAGGGAAAAAAGCTTTGTTTTTTGGCTGTTCTTTTTCATTTTCGATTCCTCCTGATTAATTATAAATTTGCACAGCCTGAAAGATTAGATCCAAAATCTTCCTTGTACACCCTATAAATGTCTAAAACAGTCCAAACGTCTAGAAAAAATTTTGCTTTTTTCAAAATAATCGGCGCATTTCACAAAACGCTAAATCTCTTTTTGTTGATATCTTACAAGCGGAATTTGTTATGGTTTTGCAGCACGATACGCTTAGGACCGTCGAGAGACGGTTTGTCCCTACACGGTGCTACCCCCTACGCCCAATCAAAACCGTAATGCCGTCCTTAACCCTTAACACGGCGGGAGATAAACCCCCGCCCTACGATTAAACAGCCTCGTTTTATCATAATTTGTTACAAGACTTACAACCCGTTTTGTTTAGGACCGTCGAGAGACGGTTTGTCCCTACACGGTGCTACGCCTTACGCCCCTTTTATTTACACTCCTTTTTCACACCCCTATTAGCACCCGCATTTCTTTACTGCACCCCAATTAGCACCAACTGTAAGGGATAGGAAAAATTGTTCTGAATGGACGAACCTAGGCGAGAGCTGTACCTTGTACTGCGAGCCGACGGTTCGTTCATAGCAAAAATTATATAATAAAAAAAGTTTAGGGTAACACATTTTTGTGTTGCCCTCAGCTTGATGACAAACTTTGTCATCAAGCTGGCAGAGTGCTGAGAAAGAGTGCAGACAAGACGAACCGAGGCGAAAACTGTACTTAGTACTGCGAGCCGAGGTTCGTCTTGAACGAAAAAACAAATATAATGCAGAAAATTCAGGGATGCCTTCCCTG
>JAZSQJ010000050.1:0-16651 GCA_045537905.1 Eubacteriales bacterium | reverse complement strand
TAAGTACTGTGAGCCGAGGTTCGTTTTGAACGAAAAAACAAATAAAATGTAGAAAATTCAGGGAAATTTTCCCTGAATTTTCTACTTTAGAATGAGTATATTTTATTCTTTTTCGTGCTCTGTGCCTTTGTCAGCGGTCTGACCGGGTTCAGAAATGAGCCCGGTTGTTTTTGTTGGGGTATCTTCTGCCGTCGGAGCAACGATTATAGACGGCACCGCAAATTATGATGATACGAAAGGGTTTAATTGTAGGGAACGGCGTCCTCGACGGTCCTGAACGTAACGGTTTAATTATACTCACCACGGTTAACGAAAACGCTTACGAAATGTTTTTATAACAAATTTTTACGGTATGTTTTATTGTTTTGTGTTACGCCTCGCATATGTAAAACGCTTAGGACCGTCGAGGACGCCGGTTCCTACACGATTCTACCCCTTACGCCCAATCAAAACCCAAAGGGCGTGGGAAACATTATGCTTAGGACAGTCGGGGGCGGTCTGCGTTTTTAAGCCAACGCTCCCTTGAGCTCTAAAAAATAGTGCAAAGCAGAAAAATAAACAAAAAGAAGTTAAGCGTGGCAAGCCACGCTTAACTACAATAAAAACATTAATCAATCGTATTATCTGCGGACATGCGCCGCAGATAATACACCTTAGTTTCCGCAAGTGCCAACTTGTTGGCGCGCAGGTGCGAACGAACGGAAATGGTGATTAGTTTATTTCAAGGGGTCCCCACGAAAATGTATTTTCGTGGGGTATCTTCACGGGGTCCCCACGAAAATGTATTTTTCGTGGGGTATCTTGTGGGGGTCCCCGTTACGAACGAAGTGAGTAATGGGGAGTGTTTTCTGCGGTCTGTGCCTTTTTTAGAGCTCGTCAATTATGCCGGCGTCGTATTTAAGGATTACGGTAGCATCAAGGTTATTCACCTTGCCATCGCCGTTAACGTCTGCCGCAAGAAGCTCGGTCTCGTTAAGGTCAATTATAGCCGCGTCGTACTTAAGAACGTTGGTAGCATCAAGGTTGTTTATCTTGCCGTCGTTGTTAACGTCACCGATGGTGTAGGTGATTTCGGGAGCGGCTGTAAACACGGTAACCTCAGCAAGACCTATAAGGAACTTGGAGCAGTTAAAGCTAACCTTAATGTATCTGGCGGCAAACAGCTCTCTGAACTGGAGTGTAAGGCTGTAATACTGGGTGTTTGCCTTAGCGGAAAGAGCCTCTCTTGCACTGGCGGTTTCATATTCTACACCGTCGAGACTGTATTCAACCGTTGCGGTGTCCACGTGACCGAAGCTTGCGCCGTTGTTTATCATATTGAGAAGCTGAACGAATTCAATATCCTCAGCGGTCTCGCCCAGGTCTATAATAACCTCCATAAGGCTGTCTGCGCCTGCACGAACTGCAAGGGTAGCGCCGTCAGAAAAGCTTCCTGCCGTACCTATCTTGCCGTTGGTAAGCTTCTTGGGAGAGCTTTCAGTGGTGCCGATATTGTAGTATCTGGGCTCGGTGGCAGCGGTGTAATCAGCTATCTCCTGACCGTTGCAGGTAAAGCTGTAGTCCTTACCGAGAGCAACGTTCACACAGTCCTCAGAGGGTTCTTCAGCAGGGAGAGTATTGGGGTCCTCGGGAAGGATTTCTTCCTTAGGCTCGTTTTCGTCAACCATGCCGTAAATCTCTATTTCATCAAACTGCATAGCAGAGCTGCCTGTGCCAATAACCAGTTTAACGTATCTGCCTGCTACAGACTCCTTAAACTTGTAAACAAAGTCGTTTGCACCTGCTATATTTGTAGCAAGCTTTTCAACCTCGTATGCCACGCTGGGAGACCACTGCATACCGTCGTCGGAGGTGAAGATAATGGTAGCGGCAGGCTTAAAGTTGTTAGTGCCGCTTTGCATAACGGTCTTTAATGTAAGGTTACGCAGGTCCTCCTGCTTCTTTTCAAGGTCTATAACGTAGCTTGCCTGTGCGCCTGTGCCAAGGAAGTTAACAGAGTGTCTTTCCTCGTCACCGTCCTCACTGCGGTATCTGCCGTTGGTCATCTTAACGCAGAAGCTGTCGCCAAGGAGGGAGGAGCTGTACTTAGGGGTCATAATGCCGCACTGGCTAACCTCATAAGACTTGTTAAGGGCAACGTTTCTAAGCTCGGTGCCGTCCTTGTCAACGATGGGAGGATAGGTTTTCTGGGGCTTGGGGTCAGCCTCGGGGTCACGAACTATAAGGATAGAGTTAGCAACTCGTCTGCCTGTACCGTCGCCGCGTTCACCGATAAACTCGTGGTTAAACTTACCGTCGCCCTCGCTGAGGATAACAGCGGTAGAGCCGCCGCCGTCAAAGTTAATAACTTCGGTACAGCCAAGCTCGGTCATCATCTCAACAAGCTGTGCAAAGGGCATACCGTTGGGGCCGCCCTCCGTAAGTCTTCTGCCGTCGCACACCATATAAACGATACTGCCGTCGGGCTTGATACCAACAAGGCAACGCTGGGCATAAAGGTTGTCCATAGCCTCGGGGTTATCGGTTTTGTATTCGCCCTCTGCGTAGCGGTTTACGCCCTCGTGTACAAGGACGTAGCGAGCGTAAATAGCGTGGTAAGCGTTACGCATGGTTTCCTTTGAGTCCTCTATGGTCTCGTCAATAGCAAGGCTTACGGTGTTACCAACGGCAAAACCGCTGGCGTCGATGTCCTTGCCAAGAGTAAGAACGAACTGACCCTCACCGATAGCACTGCCGCCCTTGCTGTTAATAGCGCTGATGGTTGCGCTTATTGTACTGCCGATAGCAAGGCTGCCCTCATTAACGGTACAAACAAGCTCGGTGCAGGTAGTAGCGGCGGAGATGGGGCTTGCAGAGCCGATATCGCCATCGAAGTAATAAACAGCGTTGGCAGAAGGGGTGCCGATACGCTTATTAATGGAAACAAACTTAGAGGAAAGGTCAACGCCGTTTACTGTAAGAGTGTAGGAAGGACAGCTCTTAACAACGCTGGCGGTGCCGTCTTTAGCAATAACAAGGTTGTACTCGTTACTGCCAACGTCGGCAACGACTATCTTACCTGCAGTAAGGTAACTGCCGATAGGAGTGCCGTAGGTGTTAGCGTCCATAGAGAAGAAGTCGCCGTTGATAGCGGCATAAACCTCAAGTCCGTCGCTCTGGGCGTTAAGGGCATCGTCAACTATGGTGTAGCCTGCGCTTGCCTTGGTGTGGTACACGTAGCTGCGGAAGGGGCTGGTTTTGGGGTTAAACTCCATAGTAAAGCAAATCTGCTCTCTGCCTGTAGAGTCGTTAAAGGTAAACTCATTGTAAACGAGGCCGTCAGCCAGCGTATGGGTCTCGCTGTCAAGAACGGTGTAGTCTGCAACTTTTTCACCTGTAAGGTATACCGCACCTGCGGTAAAGGGGCTTACTGCCAGCAAAAGCGCTAACAGCAAACTGAGAAAAGCAGTAAGTTTTCTTCTCATAACAGTGGTCCTTTCGTTTTATGTTTTATAGCAACACGCCGTCTTAAAGACTGCGTAAAAGCTCGTAGGTTTTGCAAAGGGGCAGACCCAGCACGTTAAGGTAATCCCCTTCAATACGGCGTACAAATATACCGCCCTTTTCCTGTATACCGTAGGCACCTGCCTTATCCATAGGCTCCCCTGTAGCGATATACGCCCTTATCTCCCCGTCGCTTAGGGGACGGAAAAACACCTTAGTACACTCAGCGTGTACAAGCTCTTTGTCTCCGTACAAAATAGCAACCCCCGTATAAACCTCGTGGACAGTACCCGACAGGGCACTAAGCATACGGAAAGCATCCTCCTCGTCGGCAGGCTTACCAAGCAGCTCCCCACCAAGGGCAACCAGGGTGTCGGCGGCAAGAATAACGCTTCCGTCATCCTCACGGCGTTCCTTGACCCATCTTGCCTTCCGCAGGGCAAGGGTCTTAACCGCCTCGTCGGGACTCATTCCCTCCGTGCCGTCCTCCTCAGCGCCGGAGCTGACAGCCGTAAAGCTGAAGCCAAAGCTACGTAACAGCTCCCTTCTTCTGGGAGACTGGCTTGCAAGAATTATATTTTTACTGAACATTTTACGCATTCCTTTTTCAAATTGATTGACAAATACAGCTATATTATAGTATAATTATCGCAAAAGGTAAAGTATTTTTTTAGAAAAGCGGTAAAAATTATGAGTTTAGAAAAAATTAAAAACGCAAACCTGATAGTTGTAAAGGTTGGCACCTCCACCCTTACCCATTCATCGGGCTTTATAAATATAAGAAGAGTAGAACAGCTTGTAAAATGCCTGTCCGACTTGCAAAACAGCGGCAAGCACGTGGTGCTGGTATCCTCTGGCTCCATAAGCTGCGGTCTGGGTAAGATAGGACTCCGCAGGGCAAACCTCACGCTGGAGCAAAAGCAGGCGGCGGCGGCAGTAGGCCAGTGCCAGCTTATGGATATGTACAACCGTCTCTTCGCCGACTACGGATATACGGTAGGTCAGCTTCTTCTTACCAAGGACGTAACCGACGACGCTACGAGGAAGGAGCACGCCGCAAACACCCTCCGTGTGCTTATCGAGATGGGATGCATCCCCATTATTAACGAAAACGACTCTGTTTCCTCCGAGGGTATCAAGTACGGCGGTAACGATATACTTTCCGCCGTGGTAGCCCTGCTTTGCCAGGCAGACCTGGTTATCAACCTCAGCGATATAGACGGCTTTTATGACAGCGATCCTAAGTCCAACCCTAACGCCAGGCTTATGGAGTACGTGGGCAAAATAGGTGCAGATATAGAAAAGATGGCAGGGGGCGCAGGCACGGAGCGAGGCACGGGCGGTATGGCGGCAAAGCTGATAGCGGCAAAGCAGTGTACCGAATACGGCATACCGATGATAATAGCCAACGGCGCCAACCCCGATATACTGTATAATATAATAGAAGGCAACTTTAGGGGTACCTTCTTCGATGCTTTGGAGGGATAAGATATGGCAGATATATTAATGGAAAAATGCACTGCCGCAAAGGCGGCGGCAGTAAGGCTGGCAACCTCTTACGGGGAAGTACGCAATAAAGCGATCTCCCTTATGGCGGATGCTCTTGAGCGTGATATGGCGATAATCCTTGCCGCAAACGCCGTGGACCTTAAAAATGCGGCAGAGTCGGGAATGCGTGCATCCCTCGTTGACCGCCTTACTCTTAACGAGTCCCGTATAAAAGCAATGGCGGCATCTCTCCGCAAGGTGGCGGCACTGCCCGACCCTCTTGGCGGCGGCACTGTATGGAACCGTCCTAACGGTATGCGTATAAGGCGTGTCCGTGTGCCTATCGGTCTTATCGCCATAATATTTGAGGCACGCCCCAACGTGTCTGCGGATGCGGCGGCTATCTGTATAAAGTCGGGTAACGCTTGTATACTCAGAGGCGGCAAGGAGGCAGTACACTCCAGCACCGCTATAGTAAGCTCTGTAAAAACCGCTCTTAGCGATGCAGGTCTTTCTGCTGACTGTGTCCAGATAGTGGAGGACACCACAAGGGAAAGCAGTAACAGGCTTATGACTATGAACGGAATAGTGGATTTGCTTATCCCCAGAGGGGGCCGTTCCCTTATCCGTGCCGTGGTGGATAACGCTACGGTGCCCGTTATCGAAACGGGTGCAGGCAACTGCCACGTATACGTGGAGCAAAGTGCGGATTTTGATATGGCGCTTTCCATAGTTAAAAACGCAAAAATGCAACGCCCCTCCGTATGCAATGCGGCAGAGGGACTGCTTGTTGACCGTGCTATAGCAAAAGAGTTTTTACCAAAGCTGAGGGAATATATGCCCGACGTGGAGTACAGAGGCTGTGAGGAAACCGTGGCAATACTCGGTGATATTACCTCTGCAACGGAGGAGGACTTTTACACTGAGTACAACGACTATATAATGTCCGTTAAGGTGGTGGACGGTATTGACGAGGCGATAAAGCATATCAACACCCACAACACCAAGCACAGCGAATGTATTGTCACCAAGGACACTGCGGCGGCGGAGGCCTTTACTGCGGCAATAGATGCGTCGGCCGTATACGTAAACGTTTCTACAAGGTTTACCGACGGCGAGGAGTTTGGCTTTGGTGCGGAAATAGGCATCTCTACCCAAAAGTTCCACGCAAGAGGCCCTATGGGTCCCGACGAGCTCACTACTCACAAATATATTATTGAAGGTCAAGGACAAATAAGATAGTAAAAGGGATGTAAAAAAAGGCCGGACCGCAAGAAAAAATTGTATAGCTCATATCGTAGTTAATCGTGGCTGAAGCCACAATTAACTATTAGTAATATATTTTTCTTGCTATGGACGAATAGAACCACTCGCAGTACTGAGTACAGCGTCGGGTTCTATTCGCCCATTCCACCCATTTTTTCCTATCCCTCACAAAGGGCTGTAAAAAGGCCGGACCGCAATAAAATAATAGATTGAATTAAACAGCAGTTAAGCGTGGCACCCTATGGTACCACGCTTAATTTTTTGTTGGTATAAACTTTTGTAGCTTGTCCAAGGGGCAAACTTAGCCCCGTTGTATTTCCTTAGAATTCGTCTATAATACCTGCGTCGTACTTAAGCACCAGAGTAGCGTCAACGTTGGTAACACTGCCGCTGACGTTTACGTCAGCTACGGTATACTCCAGCTCACTAAGGTCAATTATACCTGCGTCGTATCTTAATATGCTCACCGCATCAAGGTTGTTTACCTTGCCGTCCATATTAACGTCGCCCTTCACAGGATTAAGAGTACCGACATCGCTGTTAACGGGCACCTCAACGGTGGTGTAGTTGGTGGCGTAGTCCTGCACCTCTATATAAAAGCTGCTGTTACTGCCAAAGTCGGCACCGCTAAGGTCGTAGCTTACGGTGTATCGCTTACCTGCATGGGAGTTCGTCACAGCCTCGCTTATAATATAGCTTTCGTAGTCTCCAAGGAAAACGAACATGTTGGAGATATGTCTGTCGTCTATAGCGGAAACGGTAAGCTTTTTGGTATCGGCATCCCAGCTATAGTCTATTTCAGGCCCCTTGTTATCTATGTAGGCAAAATACTCACGCTCGGTGGTGAGAACAGCCTCCTTAGTGTCAAGCTGAGTCTCAAATTTTATGCTTATCCTTGTACCGTGGGGTACGTAGCGGGTGCCGGACAGGGTACTGTAGGTGCCGTCCCACTGGAAATAGGTACCGTCCTCAAACTCCTTGGTCTGGGTAGAGAAAAAGTCCTTTATTCCGTAGGGAGTATCGTCAACGTAGTAAACCTCTCCCGTTTCGGCGTTGGAGACGGTCATAATTATATGGGCAACGTTGCGGAGCAGGGAGGGGTAGAAGGTAATCTTTTCCGCCAGGTGCCCGCCCTCAGCCGCCGCCGTGGAGAAAGCAAGCCTGTTTATATCAAAGGGAACGTTTTCGTAAAGGTTATCACCGAAAAAGGCAAAATCCTCACCCTCGTCGGTGGTAAAATAAGCCTCGTTAAAGCCTACGTTACTGTCGATAAAATCGTAAACGGTATATCCCAGCTCGGCGTAGGTCTTGCCTGCTTCCGGGTCGGGACAGGTGTTTTCCATCCACACGATAAGGTCTGCAATCTCGCCCCAATCGTGGCTTTCAAAGGCGCTCCCTTGCTCCCAGTCGCCGTAAAAGCCAAGGAAGGTAAGCTTTACGGTATGCTCCTTACCGCCGTGGGTGTAGGCGAAGTAAATATACCCCTCAACAAAGGCACCGTTTTCTGCAACGGACAGGTATCTTTTATCCTCCTCGCTAAGCTTTACGGTAACCGTAACTCTTTGGCTGCCGTTACCGCTTACGGTGTAGCCGTTCTTTGCCACGCTGACGGAAGCGGACAGCGGGTGGGGAGTAAGGGTGTTGTAGCTGTTTTCAAGCTCGCTGTCGTAAAGGAAGCTGTCGCTTAAAACCTCTGCTCCTGCGTAGCTTACGCTGATACTGCCGTTGTCAGAGTACAGACCCTTAAGGTCAACGCTGAAGGTGTAAACGCCTGTTTTTGCCTCGTCATCGCCCAGACTTACAATGGGCGTATCAAAGGCGAGGACGCCGTCAAGGGCCTTGTAGGTAGGCAAGCCCACGCCCTGTCTGCGGGGGGAATAGGGCGTGCCGCTTCCGTCCTTAAGAGTGCTTGCACTGCTTAGTACCAGGTCATAAGCCAGCTTGTATTTGTCAAAACGGCTCATACCTGCCTTAAAGGGCAATGCCATCAGCATAGCCGCAAAGTAGCCTGCCACGGTAGGACAAGCCATAGAGGTGCCGCTCATCAGCACGTAGTCCATAGTGCCTGCAACCCCTGCGCACAAAACACCGCCGCCTATGCCTGTTATATTAGGCTTAAGGGTCATATCGGGGGCAACGCCCCAGCTTGAAAAATCACACATGGTACCGCCAAGGTAGTTAGCGGTCTCCTCCGCACTCATAGAAACCGTAAGAGTTTTTATGGGTGCATTCTTAAGCGCCTCAAAGGACGCCTTGGTTATAGTGACAGAGGGGATAACGTAGCTGCTGTAGTCAAGGTAAAAAATACCCTCGCAGTCGTTGTAGCAAATAAGGCCCAGGGCACCGTGCCTTGCGGCAATCTGCATCTTTTCCCGGTCGCTGTTGCCGCCTCTGGAAACTACGGCGATTTTGCCGCTTAAGCTAAGCCCCTCGTAGTCAGCCTCCGCACCGTATCCCGGCACCAAAACGTATTCAAAGCTTCTGCCGCAGAAGTTGCTGTAAAAATGCTCATACAAGGACTGGGCTTTGTCAAAGTATTCAATAGCCGTGCCGTTAACCTTTATGGCGTAGGCGTAGTGCTTTACGTTTTCAACCGCTCCGACGGAAAGGTTGTCTCCGTAGGTAGAGGGGGTACCCACAACGCCGTAGTCGGCATAGTCTGCCGTAACACCGTCTACTCCGTGGCTTGTGGAATATCTGTTGTAGGCATAGCTTTTGTAGCCCTGGGAGTACTCGTTACCTGCGGCACAGATAACAAACACGCCTGCATCTCTCAGCTTTTTGTATATGTTACCAAACACGTCGCTCTCAAGACCGCTGTCATAGGTAAACCCGTTTTGCGCACCGAAGGAAAGGTTAATAACGTCCGCACCCAGGGTGTAGGCGTCCTCCAATGCGTTAAAGTATATGGAGGAGTTGGTGTTACCGCTGGCATCGCTGAACACCTTCATAGCAAGAAGCTGGGCGTTTTTAGCCGCACCCTCAAAGGAGGCGCCGTTGTTACCCAGGGCAATGCTGGCAACGGCAGTGCCGTGACCTGTGCCGTTGGCTACGTTTATATCGTTGTCGGCGTAGTCGTAGGCGTAAGGAACCTTTTTGCTTATGTACTCACCTTTACCGTTAAGAGCGCCGTCGTCCTTTACGGTCTGCAGCTTCTGGGCACTAAGAGTTTCTGTAATGCCTGCAGTGTTGCTGAACGCCTCGTGCTTAAGATAAAAGCCTGTGTCAAGGACAGCCACAACGGCTCCTGCCCCCTGCCCTGTGATGTAGTCCACGCCGAGGCTGTCCTTGTCTCCAAGGGTGGTGGACTTAACGGTCTCCGCTTTGGGAGAGGCGAAGCTGTTGGCAAGGTAAACTCCTTTAACACCCCTTAGCTTTTCAATCTCCTTAAGGGTGCCGTAGCTTGCATCAACGGCAATGCCGTTAAGCAAAACGGAGTAGCTGCAGGCAAGGTGGGCACCGTATTCCTCGGTAATGGTCTCGGTAAGCGCCCTTTGCCTTCTGAGTACGGTGTTTCCGCCCTCTGCGGCGGTTTCCGTGCTACCCTTCAGCTCAAGGTCAATGCCTGCCTCGCCCTCGTAAACCACTATGGCACGTACAACTCTGCCGTCCTCCAGGTCAAAGTCAAGGCGTGACACAAAGGGCGTGTCCTTCGTCGCAGCCAGTGCGCTAAGGGGTAAAAAGGACAAAAGGGTACACAAAGCAAGTATATAACAAACCGATTTAATACATCTCATCACGGAAAAACGCTCCTTATATTTATATACACGAATAATTATACAACCCGTAGCTCCTATTTGTCAACTAAAAAATATTGACATAAGGGCTTTTTTGTTGTATAATCCACACGTAATGTAAACTGTGGCAGTATAGCCGTTTTGGATTATTGAAAGCGAGGTAGGACGTATGAGAAACGCACCGGAAAAAAGCGTACCGGAACTGTTTGGGGAGTTAGTGTTTAACGAGGCTGTTATGCAGCAACGCCTTCCCGAGCAAACTTACCGCGCAATGAAAAAGGCAATGGGTGAGGGAAAGCGACTGGATATAGAGCTGGCAGACGTAGTTGCCGCCGCCATGCGTGATTGGGCGGTGGAAAAGGGCGTTACCCATTTTACCCATTGGTTCCAGCCTATGACGGGTATCACTGCCGAAAAGCACGACAGCTTTATTACCCCCTCTGCAGACGGCGGCGTTATTATGGACTTTTCGGGTAAGGAGCTTGTAAGGGGCGAGCCTGATGCTTCCAGCCTGCCCTCCGGCGGTCTCCGTGCCACCTTCGAGGCAAGAGGCTACACCGCTTGGGACCCTACCTCCTTTGCATTTATCAAGGACGGTACCCTTTGTATACCCACCGCCTTCTGTTCCTACGGCGGTGAGGCACTGGATAAAAAAACACCTCTACTCCGTTCAATGGAGGCTATAAATAAGCAGACCCTGCGTATACTTCGTCTTTTCGGTAACAGCGAGGTTACTTCGGTTAAGACCACCGTTGGTCCCGAGCAGGAGTATTTTCTTATAGATAAAAAGATGTACGAAAAGAGGGAGGACCTTCGTTTTACAGGCCGTACCCTTTTCGGTGCAAAGCCTCCCAAGGGACAGGAGCTGGACGACCACTATTTCGGCACCATACCTACCCGTGTAGTTGCCTTTATGGAAGAGCTTGATCACGAGCTGTGGAGGCTGGGCGTTCTTGCCAAGACAAGGCATAACGAGACGGCACCTGCCCAGCACGAGCTAGCACCTATCTTCGGTACAACCAATATAGCTACCGACCATAACCAGCTTACTATGGAGATGATGAAGAAGATAGCCGCAAGGCACGGCTTGGTTTGTCTCCTGCACGAAAAGCCTTTTGCAGGCGTAAACGGCAGCGGTAAGCACAACAACTGGTCTATCTCCACCAACACGGGCGTTAATTTGCTGGAGCCCGGGGATACCCCCCACGAAAACGCTCAGTTCCTGCTGTTCCTCTGTGCTGTAATCAAGGCAGTGGACCTGCATCAGGATACGCTTCGTGCCTCCGTTGCCACCGCAGGTAACGACCACCGTCTCGGTGTGGGTGAGGCTCCCCCTGCTATTATCTCTATGTTCCTTGGCGATGACATCGAGGAGATGCTTTACAGCATCGAGCGTGACGAGAGCTACGATGCAAAGGAAAAGGTACAAATGAAGGTAGGCGTTCACGTTCTGCCCCGTTTTCCCAAGGACACCACGGACAGAAACAGAACTAGCCCCTTTGCCTTTACCGGTAATAAGTTTGAGTTCAGAATGCCGGGCAGCAGTCTTTCCGTAGCAGGCCCCAACATCGTGCTTAACACTGCAGTAGCCGACGTGCTAAGCGGCTTTGCCGATGAGCTTGAGGGTGCCGCAAACTTTGACGACGCCTTGCACGAGCTTATAAGACGTACCATTAGGATGCATAAGCGTATTATCTTCAACGGTAACGGTTACGACGACGCCTGGGTAAAGGAAGCTACCGAAAAACGTGGTCTCCTTAACCTTAATACCACCCCCAAGGCACTGCTTTCCTACACCACCCCCAAGAATATAGAGCTGTTTGCAAAGCACAGGGTATTTTCTGAAACCGAGATGAAAAGCCGTTACGATATTATGGTTCAAAACTACTGTAACGTGGTACATATAGAGGCATTAACTATGCTTGATATGGCTAAAAAGGACATTATGCCTGCCATCAGCGGCTATACCCTTAAGCTGTCGGGTGCTCTTGGCGCCAAGAGACAGTGCGGCGTAAACCTTTGCGTAAGCTATGAGGAAAACACTCTTTCCCGTCTGTGCGACCTGCTTGGTAAGATTATCTCCAGTGCTACCGCCCTTGAGGAGCTTGTTAAGAAGGCAGAGGCTAAGGGTAAGGGACAAACCGCCGCAGAGTATTACTGCAGCGTGGTTCTTCCTGCAATGGCAGAGCTTCGTAGGTTTGTTGATGAGGCGGAGACTATTACCGACCGTAACGACTGGCCCTACCCTGCATATTCCGAAATGCTTTACGGTATAGAATAATTTGTTCCGGCGCTCACTTCGTTCCGCAGATTATACGGGGATAAAAATTTCCTATCAGTTAAGGAAGGTATTATTATGAAAAAACTAATAACAGCATCGCTTTTGCTTTCTATGCTTCTTTCTGTTGCATCCTGCGGCGAGGAAAAGGAGCGTGTGCCCGACTTTCCCTATGTGTCTGATGAAAGCGGTGTGCTTTCTGCGGAGGGCAGCGCTGAAGACGAGCCACAGGCAGAGACAAGCGAGGGCTCGGAGGGCTCCGTTTCTGCAAGCGCAGATACCGACTCTGCCGTTTCCGAGGACAAAAAGCCTGAGGCAAGCGTAGACCTGCCCGAGATAAGCTTTGAAGTTGACGAGAATTGCGTATCTCTTACAGACAAAGCCTTTACCGTGTATATAATCAAGGGCGAGGAGAACAGCTATACGGTAAAAGCCGTTGTTCCTGCAGGGGTATCCTCGGGCAAACTGGTTCTTACTCCAAGTAAAAACCTTACTCTCAAGGCAGGCTCTCTTAAAACGGTGGCAGGCAACGCAGTGCTTAACGAAAAGTATGACCGTGACGGCGTAAAGGGTGCGTGCATTGTGTTCGCATTCCTTAACACCCTTCCCGCAAACACGGTGGTTTTCGAGGCGGAGTACAGTGCGGCTGACGGAGCGAGCATAACCGCCGCAGACCTTACTGCCAACGCATGGAACATCGCCGTTGATAACGTTTATATCGGCAGTTCCGACACGGACAAAGCAGTTATTAAATACGTAGGCTAGTAAAAAGAGGCAGTATCAAATCGAATTTCGATTTGATACTGCCTTAATTATGTTTGCCCCGATGGGGCAAGCGAAGTTTGCTTCGTAAGTGAAGTTGCCTTACGGCAAAGCTTTGGGGCAAACTTTTATAGCAAAAAAATATACCTTAGTTTCCGCAAGTGACCAAACAAAGTTTGGGCGCGCAGACTTTGGGGTCCCCGTTGTGAACGCAGTGAACAACGGGGTGTTTCACGAGTGAACGGAAATGGTGATTAATTCATTTCGCGGGGTCCCCCGTTGCGAACAAAGAGAGCAATGGGGGAGTGATTTAGGGGATAGGAAAAAATGCGTGGAATGAACGAACTGAAGCGAAGCTGTACTTGGTACTGCGAGCTTGAGTTCGTTTATAGCAAAAAATATATAATCTAATAAAAAATGAAAAGCTCGAAATAACCGAGCTTTTCATACCACTAATTAAAAATCTATTTTTTGCGATCTACGCTTTTTTGTGCTTTTCTCGAACAAAGAGAGCGATGGGGGAGTGATTTAGGGGATAGGAAAAAATGCGTGGAATGAACGAACTGAAGTGAAGCTGTACTTAGTACTGCGAGCTTGAGTTCGTTTATAGCAAAAAATATATAATCTAATAAAAAATGAAAAGCTCGAAATAACCGAGCTTTTCATACCACTAATTAAAAATCTATTTTTTGCGGTCTACGCTTTTTTTACATCCCCTAAACGGCAAACATTTCGAATTTGAGGAAATCCATATAGTCCTTGCAACGGAACCCTACCGTGCTGGGGTCGATAAGATATGCACCGGGGTAGTGAGAAGCACGGTAAGCCATATGAGGACGGCGGAAGGAAACCTTAACCTCAAACTCCTCGGGCAGCTTAATGCGACAGTCGTCGTTAACGCCCTTGAATGCCTTGTAGGCAGCCTCCTTTATAAGCTCGCAAGCCTTTTCGGGGTGCAAGGACAGGGAGCAGTTGCCGATGCCCTCGGAAACGGGTACGGTGATAATGCCCTTGTTAAGCTCCATAGCGCTTTCGCAAAGCCCCTTGTCACCTGTAAGCAGGGCAACGGGTACGCCAATGTACTCAGCGGTGTAGCTGTTCATCAAAAACTCGCTGGTGGTTATACCGTTGATGGTATAGGAGGTAACGCTGGTGGTCATCGTATGGGCAAGGGGATTTGTGCCCGTGTTAGCGGCGTTATGGTAGCCTGTAAAGAACACCGCATCAAAATCCTTTTCAAGACCCATCATCATAGAGTAGGGGTTTCTGCTCCAGGCTCTGATAATCTTAGCCTGCTTGGGCAGCATATCGGGGTATATATTACGGGCACTGTCGTGAGCATCCTTTATAAGCACCTCATCGGCACCTGCCTCAAGAGCGCCCAGGCAAGCGGCTGTAACCTCTTTGGTCATCTGTCTGCGGAAATAATCGCTGTATGCGTTGCCCGTTTCGGTCTCCTGCCAGTCAACTATACCGCAGGTGCCCTCGATATCTGCACTGATAAACACTTTTTTCATAGCCTTAAGCCTCCAATTTATTAAATTCGTTTTCTGTTTCCTTCAAGAAGTACAGCCACATATCGCCGTTATCTCTTGTAAAGGAACGGCTGGCGCTGGTGTAACGCATCTGCATAGGGCAGTTTTTCTTGTCCCTTGCAAAATCATAGTGCTGCATAACACCGTCGAGACCGATGCCGTTTTCCTTCATAAGCTTTGCCGTAAGGTAAGCGGCGTTACGCAGGGTCTGCTTAAAGGTTTCAAGCCACTTAAGATACTCCTCGCCCTCGTATACACCGGGGAAGCCGTTTACGCAAATTTCAATACCTATGCCGTAAAAGTTGCCCTCGCCAAAGGAGCCGTCACTGGCGTGCCAGGCGTTTTCGTTATCGGGTACGTGGTGGTAAATCTCCTTATCGTCTACGGTGTAGTGCCAGGACACCTGCCTTACGGGGTCAGCACACAGGCTGCGTATATAGTTGGCGTGTGCCTTGGCGGTAGCGGTAGGTACGGGGTTACCCGTGTTGTGTATAACGATGTATTTCTTTTTGTCCACCAAAGCACCGGGCCTTACAGGACTGCCTTCGGGGATAATATCCTCAATAATTACGGGAACGTAAGCCATAAAACAAACCTCCTTAAAAGCATAAACGTCGTTGCTTGCGTTTCCCAAAAGCAAAAAGCAAAGGAAAAACGCAATAATTCTTTTATAAGCGGTCAAAGCAATCACCCCATAAGCATTTATGGCATAATTATTTGCCGCACAGCCGATTATATTCATTATTTTATATGCAAAGTTTACCTTTGTCAATACACGGCGGATAAAAACAAAGAAAAAGGAGATAATTTGTTTGCAAGGCTTTTATGGCTATTTTTATACTTTTCCCATTTTTAATGTAAAATATGCCAAAAAAATAAAAAAGATGTTGACAAAATAAAAAAACGCTAGTATAATACTAGAGAACCCAATTATTATTATTTTGAAGGAGACAAAAACATGAAAAAGCTTTTAGTTATGCTTTTGGCAGTAAGCATGGTTCTTTCCATGACTTTCGCACTCGCTTCCTGTGGCGGCGACGAAAAGGACACCGATTCCTCTAAGCCCGACTCCAAGGTTGAATCTACTGAAGGTTCTACCGCTGCTTCTTCCGAAGACGCTCCCGCTTCTTCTGAAGATTCCGTTGCTTCTTCTGAAGACTCTGATGTTCCTTCCGAAGATTCTGTTGCTTCCTCTGAAGATTCCGGTGAATCCTCTGACGAACCCGTTTCTGAAGAACCCTCTGTAGACGATTCTTCTGCAGCTCCCGCAGTAGACTACAAGGTTACTCCCACCAAGACCAACTATGCTCTTAACAAGACCTACACTCTTACCAGAGACACTACCGATACCGACCCCGCTATTCTTTACCTCGCTTACTCTAACGGCGACTATAGCTGGTCTGACGCTGATTCCAAGAAGATGACCGACGGCGTTGTTGGTAACATCACTGATCCCGAATATGCCGGCTCTGCAGTTGCTAAGCCCGGTATCTCCGTATGTCTCCAGGGCACCAACAAGCCCTTCGAGTACATCATCGACCTCGGTGATTACTACGGCGACATCAAGTCCCTTGTTTTCCGTAACGTTCGTGACGGTAGAGCATACGGTGCAAACCGTGGCTTCAAGGTTCGTATCGCATACGTTTCTGACGACGGCGTTAACTGGACCAAGGTAAATGGTACCACCACTCCTGCCGCTGTTCCCGGCGCTCCCGAAATCAAGAGCAACCTTGACGAGAACGTTGTTGGCGTTCAGCACTTCGACATGACCTTCACTCTTAACGAAGCAGCTAAGGGTAAGTTTGTAAGAGTTATCCTTACTTCTGATGACGGTTATGTAATCCAGCTCGAAGAGATCGAGATTTGGAACTAATTTAAGGGTTTCTAATTTAGGATTTAACAAAATCACATAAGCAAAAGGGCTGTCCGATAAGGACAGCCCTTCAGCTTGATGACAAACCTTGTCATCAAGCTGGCAGAGTGCTGAGAAAGAGTGCAGACAAGACGAACCGAGGCGAAAACTGTACTTAGTACTGCGAGCCGAGGTTCGTCTTGAACGAAAAAACAAATATAATGCAGAAAATTCAGGGATGCCTTCCCTG
>JAZSQJ010000055.1:0-18231 GCA_045537905.1 Eubacteriales bacterium | reverse complement strand
GCGAGAGCTGTACTGAGTACTGCGAGCCGACGGTTCGTTCATAGCAAAAATTATATAATACAAAAAAGTTTAGGGTGACACTTTTTGTGTTACCCTAAACTACTTCTTATAATTATTAAATCAAATTTTTGCGGTCCAGCCCTTTTTTCCATCCCCTAGCCAAGCATCTTTTTGAGGTCGGCTATAATATCTTCCGCATCCTCAATGCCCACGGAAAGACGGATAAGACGGTCGGTAATGCCGATACGGTTACGTATCTCCGCAGGGATAGAGGCGTGGGTCTGGGTCTGGGGATAGGTGATAAGGGTTGCGGTACCGCCAAGGCTTTCCGCAAATATAATTATATTGTTGCCGCAAAGCACTTTCTCCACCTTGGAGGCGTCCTTTATAGCAAAGCTTATCATACCGCCAAAGCCTGTGGTCTGACGGCAGGTAACGTCATAAGAGGGGTGGTCCTTGTCGCCTACGAAGTAAACCTTTTCCACTGCAGGGTGGTGCTTAAGGAACGCCGCTACCTTGATAGCGTTTTCCTCGTGTCTGCGCATACGGAGCGCCAGGGTCTTTATACCCCTGAGGAGCAGCCAGCTGTCAAAGGGGGCAAGACCGCTTCCCTCGGTACGAAGCATCAGTCCCATACGCTTCTCCAGCCCCTCACTGTTTACAACAACAAAGCCTGCGGTGGTATCGTGATGGCCTGCAAGGAACTTGGTGCCGCTGTGGATAACTATATCCGCACCAAGCAGAATAGGCTTTTGGAAATAGGGGGTAAGGAAGGTGTTGTCAACAACAAGCAGTGCGCCGCAGTCCTTGGAAATCTCTGCCACGGCGGCAATGTCTGCCACCTTCATCATCGGGTTGGTAGGGCTTTCCAGATAGATCATCTTGGTGTTGGGCTGTACGGCGGTCTTAACCGCCTCAACGTCGCCTACGTCAACGTAGGTAAACTCCACGCCGAAATGCTTCCATATCTCCTCTATCTGACGGTAGGAGCCGCCGTAGATATCGTCGGACACAACCACGTGGTCACCGGACTTAAGGAGAGAGAAGGTTGCCGTTACTGCCGCAAGACCGCTGGCGAAGGCAAAGCCTGCCACGCCCCCCTCAAGGAGAGCAACGGTGTTCTCCAGCTCAAACCTGGTGGGGTTGTCGCAACGGCTGTAGCTGAACTGAATATCGGAGTTAAGACCGGGGTTTTTGTAGGTAGAGGTCTGGTATATAGGATAGCTGATTGCACCGGTAAGGGGGTCACAGCCCTGATAGCCGTGCACCACCACGCTGTCTGCCTTACGGCTAAACTGTTTGTTGTTTTTATCAAGCATAATAAGGTTCTCCTTATCAAAAATATCATTCTATCATCAAGGGCGTAAACCCAAGCTCGTCTGCGGAAATCAAATGCAGATCTGTAAAATAAACGCTTTTTTCCGTGAGGGAGCGTCCTGCTCCGTGGAGGTGACCGTAGTAACAGCGTTTTACCTTAAACTCCTTAAGCACCTCTGCTACGGGGCCGCATTTTACCCCCCTGTAATAGGGCGGATAGTGGAGAAAGACTATTATCTCGTCCCCCTCCTCTGCCAGCCTTTGCCCCTCCTCAAGGGAACGGCGCAGCCTGCCTGCCTCTCTGAGGGCAATCTTCTCGTCCTCGTCGCTGTAAAGGCTATCGGGAAACCAGCCTCGGCTGCCGCAAATTATCTTATTATCCACCTTGTAGGCGTTGTTGAACAAAAAGCTGATACTGTCTGCCCCTATGCTGTCCCTGAAGGCATTAAGCTTGCTGAGGGTGCCCCACCAGTAGTCGTGGTTCCCCTTGCCTATTATCTTTTTGCCCGGCAGACTGTGGATAAACAGCAAATCCTTTTCCGTATTGTCAAAGCGCATACCCCAGGAGATGTCACCGGGTATTACCACCGTGTCCTCCTCGAAAACCCTTGCCCTCCAGGCTGTCTCCAGCCTTTCCTTGTGGTTGACCCAGGCGGCACCGAACACGTCCATAGGCTTGTCGGTGCTTTCGGACAGGTGCAAATCGGCTATCACGAAAAGTGCCATGCCCTACTCGCCCTTGACGGTGTCCAGCCATATTTCGGGCAGAGAGCAGAGGAAAGCTAAGGTGCTGATTACTCTGACCCAAAGCTCAACCGTCTTGTTGTCCAGATAATGCTCACCCGTGTAGTGCCAGAGTACGGCGACAAAGGCAAAAGCCAAAAAGGTAAGAACTGCCCTTGTCACAATGCCCCCTTTGCTTCTGGGGTTGCTTGCGGATTTGGAACGGATTGCAAAAACCAGCGAAACAGCAAAAACGCCAACGCAGGCTATATAGGGTGCCAGATACATATTATCACTCCTAAAAAACACGGGCAAACTAATAAATAAACCCAAAGCTGTCAATACTACAAGCATACTGACAAGAAAGGCTTGGTAACAAAAATGGAAAACAAAAAGGGACTTTTTTCTAAGGACTGCCAGCCCATAAAGGGCATAACCTGCGCCGTAAAGAACTGCGAGCACCACGATGGAAAGTGCTATTGCACCGCAGGCAAGATTGCCGTAGGGCCTGCCAGTGCCTGCTGTTGCTCCGACACGGTTTGCGCTACCTTCAAGCGCAGAGAGGAAAACTAAAGACTCTTTGCCGCAAAGGACTCAACGGCGCCGTCTATCTCCGCCTTGTCGATAACGGCGGTAAAGCGTACCTCCTTGGTACGGAGTGCGGAAAGTGCCACGGGTGCCATAACGCCGCTTAGCTTCTCAAGGGACTTTACACAGTCAAAGTCCTCGGCAGGCACCTCGCCGCCCATAGCGGAGAGCACGGCGCGGGGGAATTTATAGGGTGATGCGGTGGATGCCACAACCATAGGAGTGGTGTCGCCGCTTTCCTTTACATACTTGTCGGCACAGTAAAGAGCAACTGCCGTATGAGGGTCACAGAGATAAGAGCTGTTTTTGAAGTAGGAGGCGATGGTAGCATAGGTGTCCTCCTCACTGCAGTGGAGCCCCACAAAGTCCTTAGCCAGTGCGTCCTTGGTTGCAGCGTCAACGGTGAACACGCCCTTGTCACGGAGGTCCTCCATAAGACTGCGGCACTTATCTGCGCCCAGAGCAAAGTACAAAAGACGCTCAAGGTTGCTGGAGATAAGTATATCCATAGAGGGAGAAATAGTGGTATAGAAGGGACGGCGGCGGTCGTAAACGCCCGTAGCAAAGAAGTCGGTAAGAATGTTGTTGCTGTTGGAAGCACAAACCAGCTTGCCCAAAGGCAGACCCATCTGCTTTGCGATGTACGCCGCAAGGATGTTGCCGAAGTTGCCCGTAGGCACGGTAACGTTAATCTTCTCACCCATAGCTACGGTGCCCTTTTTAACCATATCGCAGTATGCGGAGATATAGTAAACTATCTGAGGTGCAAGTCTGCCCCAGTTTATGGAGTTTGCACTGGAGAAAAACAGACCGTGGCTGTCCACAAGGCTTGCCGCCTCTGCGCTGGTAAATATACGCTTAACCGCACTTTGAGCGTCGTCAAAGTTGCCCTTTATGGCGCAAACGGAAACGTTGCCCCCCTCCTGGGTTGCCATCTGAAGCTTCTGGATAGGGGAAACGCCCTCGCTGGGATAGAAAACCTGTATGCGTACACGGGGGATATCCGCATAGCCTGCCAAAGCCGCCTTGCCCGTATCGCCCGAGGTAGCTACAAGGATAAGAGCGTCCTTTTCCTCGCCGCATTTGTCAAGAGAGAGAGACAGCAAACGGGGCATAATCTGAAGCGCCATATCCTTGAAGGCGCTGGTGGGGCCGTGCCAAAGCTCCAGCACGTAGTTGTCCCCTGCCTTAACCACGGGAGCAGCCTCCTTGCCGAAACGCTCCTCGCTGTAGGCACCTTCAGCCGCCGCCTTAAGCTCCTCCTTGCTGTAATCGCTGAGGAAAAGGCCAAGCACCTTTTCTGCACGCTCTGCATAGCCAAGATCCATAAGCTCACTGATAAAGTCCGCATCTATAGCGGGAATGCTGTCGGGAACGAAAAGTCCGCCGTCAGCGGCTATGCCGTTTTTGATTATATAAGCGGCACTTCTGTTGCCGTCATTACCTCTTGTACTGCTGTAAACCATAATCACTTCTCCGTTTTAATAACATTTTTTGTGTGTATTATCTGTACCGCCGTGTCGCCCTGCAGGAACACCTCCACCAGGTCAAAACGGTAATTTTTGTATTTTAGCATAAACCTGAGCCTGCCTATACCGATATAGTAGGGAACCCTTCCTCCGCTGCACTCGGTTTTCCTGAACCAGTACGCCGCCCTCACCAGGTTTTTCGTCTTTACACCGCCAAGCTCATCCCGAGGACTGCCACGGTAGCCCGACGACTTGCTTTTTACCTCGGTAAACACCAGCACGCCCCCACGTAAGGAAACGATATCCAGCTCGCCCCCGTAGGTGCGGTAGTTTACCGTTATAATGCGGTGCCCCTTCCCTTTAAGATAGGCCTCCGCCGCCGCCTCACCAATTCTGCCAGATGTCTTGCTGTTCAAAGCTGTCACCTAAGGTTTTCCTCAAAAAGCTCTTTCTGTGTAAAGGACAGGGGCCGTACTTAAGTATCGCCTGCTTATGCTCCTTGGTAGGATAGCCCTTATGCTTGGCAAAGCCGTAGCCGGGGTAAAACTTATCCATCTCCACGCAGAAATTATCCCTCTCCACCTTGGCGAGAATGGACGCCGCCGCTATGGAGGGGCTTTTACCGTCGCCCTTTACTATGGGGATGGCGGTTATATCAAAATCCCTGGCGGTGTTACCGTCAATCAAAGCCAGGTCGGGAGTCTTTTTAAGCTTGGCTATGGCACGGCGCATTGCCAGCATAGAGGCGTTAAGGATGTTTATAGCCTCTATCTCGTAAACCTCTGCGTGGGCAACGGCATAGTCGGATGCCTTTTCCTTTATCTCCTCGCACAGCCTTTGTCTCTTTGCCTCGGACAAACGCTTGGAGTCGTTAAGTCCCTCTATCACCACGCCGCGGGGTAACACCACTGCGGCGGCAAATACAGGGCCTGCAAGGGGACCTCTGCCAGCCTCGTCACAGCCGCATATCAAGGTAAAGCCTTTGTCGTAGTATCCGTTTTCTATGTCCCAATTAAGCATAGCCTCTACTCCTTCCTCATTATCAGTCAAGAGTTATTCTGCCTATTTTTCCTCCGCGGAATTCGTCCAGCAGGCAGGTAGCAAACCTTTCGGTATCTGCCACGCCGCCACGCTGCAAAAAGCCGCGTTTTCTTGCCATACGCTCAAGCAGTGCCTCGGGGGTCTCGCCCTCTACGGCGCTTACCTTATAGCGTGCCTCCACAAGAGAGGGGTATTTTTCCGTCAAAAGTGCCGCCAGCCTTGCGGCTATATCCGTTATATCAAGTATCTCGTCTCTTATTGCGCCCGTAAACGCCAGCTTTTCACCAACGCTTTGGTCCTCAAACTTATGCCAGAGCAAGCCGGGAGTATCAAGCAGCTCGATCCCGCCGGGAGCACTTATCCACTGGGTAGTGCGGGTAACACCCGGTCTGTCCTCAGCCTTTGCCTTGTTGGTGCCCGTGTAGCGGTTGATAAAGGTGCTTTTACCTACGTTGGTTATACCAAGCACCATCCCCCTTATCTTTCTGCCTGCCATACCCTTGTCTGCGTAACGCTTAAGCTTTTCCGAAACAAGCTCCTTTATAGCAGGAGTTATCTTATCGTAGCCCTGCTTGGTCTTGCTGTCTATGGCTATTACGTAGGCACCCTCCGCCTCCAGCTCACGCTTGTGGTGGGCGGTACGGTTAGGGTCAGCCAGGGTGCATTTAGTAAGCAGGGTAAGCCTTGGCTTGCCTGCGCATATCTCCTTAAGGTCCGGATTGCGGCTGGAAACGGGGATGCGGGCATCCAGAAGCTCCACCACGAAATCCGCAGGTACAAGGCTTTTAAGCAAAGCACGCTTTGCCGCCGCCATATGACCGGGATACCAAACTATAGGCTCGCTCATTCTACCCTCCCAAAATCAGCAATGGGACCGACTCTTATCAGCACCCTGCCAAGGATACGCTCATCCTCAAAGCAGCCTGCCGCACGGCTGTCCGAGGAACCGTTACGGTTGTCGCCCATAGCAAAAAACATACCCTCGGGCACGGTAAAGCTTGCCTTTACCAGCACGTCGTCCACGTAAGTCCTTTCCACCTCTGCGGCGGCGTTGATCCACTGGGCGCTTTCCATAGGACGGCCGCTGTCATAGTTGACGTAGCCCTCCTCCAGCTTTACGCCGTCAACGCTTACTGCCCAGTTTTCAAAATCTATCTCCACGCTCTGACCGCCCGTGGCAATAATACGCTTGATAATATACTTGTCGCTGAACTTGCCGATACCGTCGGTGTTAAGCACCACTATATCCCCCGTGGCAGGGGTGTAAAACATATCGGAGATAATAAGCTTATCCTCGTGATGCAGGGTGTTTATCATAGAGGTGCCGTTTACCGTTACAAAACGGAACACAAACACAAACAGCACGGTCATAAGCACCAGGGCGTAGCAAAAGGTCTCCAAAGCGTCAAAGGCCTCTGCAAAAAAGCTACGCTTTTCCTGCTCCTCCGCCTGTGCCCCTTCACCCGTTGCAGCAGGGCTTTCACCCTTATCCCCCGCTTCTGCGGCGGTGTCCTCGACTGCCCCCTCAGAAAGCTCCTCAGCGGTATCGGTATCCAAATTGTTGTTATCAAATAAATCTGCCATTACAAAACACTCCAGAACGCACCCGACCGCCTTCCTTATCCGGGGCAGGTGCCGAAAAACAAGTTTTCTCTCACGCGTGCGTACACACGCACGCACGCGCGAAAAATACAAAAGTGTCCGTGGAAACAGACACTTTGTACAAAGCAAAATACGGCGGAAATTACTTAACGATCTTTTCCTTAACCTTAGCGTATTTGCCAACCCTACCACGGAGGTAGTAAAGCTTAGCACGGCGAACCTTACCGCGACGGGTTACTACAACGTCCTGTACGTTAGGGCTATGAAGCGGGAAGGTCTTTTCAGTACCTACGCCGTAGGAAATACGACGAACGGTAAAGGTTTCGCTAACACCGCTGTTTCTCTTTGCAATAACAGTGCCCTCAAAAATCTGAGTTCTTGTTCTTGCGCCTTCCACAATTCTCTGATGAACCTTAACGGTGTCACCTATCTCGAACTGAGGAACCTCTTTCTTGATCTGCTCATCTGTAAAAGCCTTTAGAAGATCCATAAAAGCTACTCCTTTCGATTGCGTTCTTACTGAGCCGCAGAGGACCGCAATTTTGTTATTCGTTGCATTATACCACGCTTTTCTGCCATTTGCAAGCCCTTTTTTCAAATTTTCTTTGGGTTTTATAGCCTGCGGGCGGTTTTGTCGAAAATTCTTGTTAAAAATCCACTTATTTACAGCTTTTTTGTATGCATTTTATTGACAAATTGTACTTTTACTGTTAAAATGGTTAACTGAGGATATATGGGGAGGTTTGAGCCTTTTTGGGTAGAATTATTTTTGTTACGTCCTTTAAGGGCGGTGTGGGTAAAACCACCCTTGCCGCAAACCTTGCCGCAGCGCTTACCGTGCTGGGTAAAAGGGTTTTGGTTGTAGATGCCGATTACGGCAACCGTTGTATGGACTTGGTTCTAGGGCTGGAAAGCGACGTTTTGTTTGACAGCGCAGACGTTATATGGGGCAAGGTGGACTTTGACGGCGCCGCCGTTTGCCACAGCGAAAACGAGCGTTTGTATTTTTTACCTGCGCCTGCCTTTAACAAAACCGTTATTCCCCCCATGCGGGTTGCCGCTATGTTTGCGTCGCTGAAAGACAAGTTTGATTTCGTTATAGTTGACTCCTCCGCTGAGGACAGTGAGGTATACAGGGCCTTTGCCAGAAGCTCTGACGACGCTATCGTGGTCAGCTTCCACCAGTCCACGGCTATAAGGGCGGCAGAGAAAACCGCCGCTATGCTGCAGGAGATAGGCTTTTCGGCCATCCGTCTGGTTATCAACTGCTTCCACGCAGATATGGCGGAGGACGGGGTTTTGCCCGACGTGCTGGAGATAATACAGCGTTCTCATATACAGCTTTTGGGGCTGGTTCCCTTTGATATGGGTGTGCTTGCCATGCAGGAGGCGGGTGCGCTTCCCTACAGGGCGGAGAACAAAAGGCTGATGATGTACGAGGCGGCTATCCTTAACATTGCAAGGAGGCTTACGGGCGAGTCGGTGCCTCTCCTTAAAAACGTTTACAAGCCCAAAAGACTTAAAAAACAGCTTTAACTATGCTTACAGCTATCGTTTTATACGATAAGGACTATATGTTTTTATAAAAAGCAAGGAGGTTTTTTGTATGCAAATTGCTATTATTGCCAGTGACAAGCGCAAAGAGCTTATGACGGAGTTTTGTGTTGCTTATTGCGGTATTTTAAGCCGCCACAACGTATGTGCTACGGGCACAACGGGTAAATACCTTGCGGAGGCAACGGGCCTTAATATCGAGATACTGGTTTCGGGTATGCACGGCGGTACCCAGCTTATTGCTAACAGGATCGCCTATGACGAAATAGACCTGCTTCTGTATTTCCGTGACACCGAGGACGATAAGGAATACGCAGACGTACAGCTTAATCTCGTGCGTATGTGCGACAAGCAGAATATACCTGTGGCAACGAACCTTGCTACGGCAGACGCTCTTATCCAAGCCCTTGACAGAGGCGACTTTGACTGGCGTGAGCTGCTTAAGAGAAAAAATTAATTAAAGGAGTTACATTAAAATGGCAGAGCTGATGGGTAATCTCAGAAGAAGCCACTATTGCGGCACTTTGAGAGATACGGATATTGGAAATACGGTTACGGTTATGGGCTGGGTACAGCGCAGAAGGGATCTTGGCAGTCTTATATTTATTGACCTGCGTGACCGCACGGGTCTCGTACAGCTTGCCTTTGACGAAACCAGCGATAAGGCTGTGTTTGAAAAGGCAAACGGCGCAAGGAGCGAGTTTGTTCTTGCGGCTGTAGGCACGGTAAGAGAGAGAAGCAGTAAAAACCCCAACCTTCCTACAGGTGACGTGGAGATTTTCGTTACGGAGCTTCGTGTGCTTTCCATGGCGGAAACGCCTCCCTTTGAGATAGTTGAAAACAGCCGTGCAGGTGAGGAGCTCAGACTTAAGCACCGTTACCTTGACCTTCGCCGTCCCGATCTGGCAAACAACATTATGTTCCGCCACAAGACGGCAAAGCTTATAAGAGACTACTTTGACGATAACGGCTTTTTGGAGATAGAAACGCCTATGCTGGTGCGTTCTACCCCCGAGGGTGCGAGGGACTATCTCGTTCCCAGCCGTGTACACAAGGGCTCCTTCTACGCCCTGCCCCAGTCTCCCCAGCTTTATAAACAGCTTCTTATGGTTGCAGGCTTTGACCGTTACGTTCAGCTTGCCCGTTGCTTCAGAGACGAGGACCTGCGTGCGGACAGACAGCCTGAGTTTACACAGATTGACCTGGAGATGTCCTTTGTGGACGTGGACGATATACTGGGCGTAGTAGAAGGCTTGCTTGGCAAGCTGTTTAGCGAGCTTTTGGGTGAGGAGATAAGCCTGCCTCTGCCCCGCTACACCTACAAGGAGGTTATGGAGCGTTTTGGCTCCGACAAGCCTGACCTGAGATACGGTATGGAGATTACCGATATAAGCGACCTGGTTAAGGACTGCGGCTTTTCCGTATTTACAGGCGCCCTCTCCGAGGGTGGCAGTGTAAGGGGTATCAACGTAAAGGGCTACGCCTCTACCCTTACCCGTAAGGAAATAGACAAGCTGACCGAGTATGCCCGCGGCTGCGGTGCCAAGGGTCTGGCTTGGGTAAGATATACTGAGCAGGGGGCTACCTCCTCCTTCGGTAAGTTTATGACCGAGGAAGAGATGGCGGCTATTTACGAGCGTATGGACTGCCAGGTAGGCGACGTACTGCTCATTATGGCTGACAGCAACACAGGCAAGGTTCTTTCCACCCTGGGTATGGTTCGTGTGGAGACCGCTAACCGTGTCGGCGTTGAAAAGAAGGGCTTTAAGCCTCTTTGGGTTATCGAGTTCCCCTTCTTTGAATACGATAAGGAGTTGGGCGACTTCGTTGCTATGCACCATCCCTTTACAGCTCCCCTGGACGAGTGTCTGCCTTATCTTGAGACAGACAAGGCGGCAGTACGTGCAAAGGCATACGACCTGGTGCTTAACGGCATCGAGCTTGCCAGCGGTTCTATCCGCATAACCGACCCCGCATTGCAGAAGACCATCTTCCGTCTGCTGGGTATCTCCGACGAGGAAGCACAGGAAAAGTTTGGCTTCCTTACCGACGCATTCAAGTACGGTCCTCCTCCTCACGGCGGCATGGCACTGGGTCTGGACAGACTTGTTATGCAGCTTCTCGGCTGTGACAGTCTCCGTGACGTTGTTGCCTTCCCCAAGGTACAAAACGCCTCCGAGCCTATGACGGCTTGCCCTGCTACCGTACCTGCCCCCCTCCTTAAGGATTTGGGTATTATAACAGAGAACACCGAGGACTAGGGTTAATTTATGATTGAATTTAAGAACGTATATAAAAACTACGGGCAAAACCGTGCCCTTAAGGGTATAAGCTTTAAGGCAGAAAAGGGCGATATACTGGGTTTTCTGGGCCCTAACGGCGCCGGCAAAAGCACCGCCCTCAACATACTTACGGGCTATCTTTCCGCCACCTCCGGCGAGGCCTACGTTGACGGTATAGACATATTTGAGAACCCCGTGGAGGCTAAAAAGAGCATCGGTTTTCTTCCCGAGCAGCCTCCCCTTTACCCTGATATGAAGGTTTTGGAGTACCTTAACTTCGTTTACGACCTTAAGGGCTGCAGTCTTCCCCGAAAGCAGCACATAGCCGAGATATGCGGCGTGGTACAGCTTAGCGAGGTTACAAACAGACTTATAAAAAATTTGTCCAAGGGCTACAAACAGCGTGTGGGCATAGCCCAGGCACTTATAGGCAACCCCAAGGTGCTGGTGTTTGACGAGCCTACCGTTGGTCTTGACCCTAAGCAGATTATAGAGATACGCAACCTCGTTAAGATGCTTGGCGAGGAGCATACCATTATACTTTCCTCCCACATCCTGCCCGAGATACAGCAGATATGCAGCCGCGTTGTGGTTATCAACGAGGGCACCGTTGTTGCGGACGAGCCTATACAGACCCTGGCTGAGGCTGTGGAGGGCCCCAGAAGGCTGATTGCCAAGATATGCGGTCCCGAGGCAGAGGTGCTTAAGGTGCTTCGCAGTCTGCCCGCTATCAAAAATGCGGACGCCCTGGGTAGCGTGGACAGCGACTCTATCAGCTATCTTTTGGAGTCCGACGAGAGAATAGACGCAAGAAAGCCCTTGTTTGCGGCACTTGCAGCTAAGGGATATCCCCTTATAGGTCTTGAGGGCGTGGAGATGAGTCTTGAGGACGTATTTGTACGCCTTGTTTCCAAGCGTGAGCAGAGAAGGAGGGGTAAGTAATATGTTTGCTATTTACAAGCGAGAGCTTAAGGGTTACTTTATTTCCCCTATCGGCTACCTGTTTACTGCCAACTTTTTGGCGATATCGGGGCTTCTTTTCTCCATCTGCACCCTGCAGAGGCAGTCTGACAGCAGCGTAAGCGACTATTTTCAGTATCTTATCTACGCTTTTGCGGTACTGCTTCCCCTGCTTACTATGAAGTCCTTGTCTGAGGAGCGTAAGACTAAGTCCGAGCAGCTTCTTATGACTTCCCCCGTTTCCGTCGGCGGTATGATTATGGGCAAGTATTTTGCCGCCCTTACCGTGTTTGCGGCGGTGCTTCTTTGTAACAGCCTTAACTTTTTCCTGTTGGAGACCTACGGCAACCCCAACGTTGCCCTCCTTGCCTCCAACCTTATATGCCTGTTCTTTATAGGCGCTTTGTTCCTTGCTATAGGTATCTTCTTCTCCTCCCTTACCGAGGACGCCCTGGTTTCCGCCATCACCTCTATGGACGTTATATTCGTTATGCTGGCGGTAAACTTCCTTTCCGACATAAGCATCGGCTGGCTTAAAAAGGTTGTGGACTGGATTTCCATTCTGGCAAGGTACGAGCCCTTTACCTACGGCGTGCTCGACATCACTTCGATAATATACTATGTTTCTATTGCGGCTTTGTTCCTTTTCCTTACCGTAAGGGTTTACGAACGCCGCAGATGGGCTTAAGTCAGGAGGTTAAAAAATGGATAAGCAAAGTAAAAAAGCCTCCCGCAAGCTTAAGTACGGCAGTCTTTCCGCAGGCTTTGTGGCTGTGGTAGTTATCCTTTGTATAGCTGTAAACCTGGTTGCCTCCGGTCTTTCTGCCAAGTGGGATTTGCGTGTGGATATAACCGATAGCAAATCCAAATTCTACACCATAAGCGAAAACACCAAAAAGACTTTGGACAAGCATTTTGCCTCCGAGCCTGACTGGAAGGTTAAGTTTATATTCCTTGCCGAGGAGGACAAGGTAAGCGACAAGATGATACTGGAGCTTGCCCGTTCCTATGAGTCTATGTTCAACGGACACATATCCCTTGAGTTTGTGGATATCTACGGCGACCCTCTCTTTGCTGAGGAGTACACCCGCCTTACCCAGACCGCCCTTACCCCCAACCACGTGCTGGTTGAGGGCAAGCACCACACCCGTGCTGTAAACTTTGCGGCGTTTTACTATTACGACAGCTCTACGGGCAGCTACGACCCCGTTGCCTTCACGGGGGAAAAGACCTACACTGCGGCAATACTCCGTGCAGGTCTTAAGGAGACCCCCAAGGCGGTGTTTACCATCGGTCACGGCGAGACCCTTGACGGTCTTGACCTGGGAAAGATAAAGGACAGCAGCAGCACCTCTATCGAGGACGTTTCCCACCTGGTACCCCTGTTTGACTCCCTGTTTGATATGGGCTTTGAGGTGGAGCTGGTTGACCTTGATAAGGAGCCCCTGCCTGAGGACACCCGTCTGGTTATCGTATGCGCCCCTAAGTACGACTTTTTAGGCTTTGATGCGGAAAACCCTGAGGGTGACAGCGAGATTGACACCCTCCGCAGATATATGGACGCCTATAACGCTTCCCTGCTGGTGGCTGTAAACAGCTCCACTCCCTCCCTGCCCAACCTTATGGAGTATATGGAGATGGACTACGGTCTCAGCTACGTTCCCAACGCCATCATCACCGACAACAGCAACTCTATCAAGGGTAGCGGCGGCAAGCTGGTGCTGGGCGACATCCCCTCCTCTCTTGAGTATTCTCTGGACGAGAAGATACTGTCCGTGTTCACAGGGGGCGAGAGGTTTGTGTTTAACGATGCGGTTAAGCTGAGCGTAAGCAAGGACCCCCGTATACAGGGTGAGGGCGTGCTTATAAACACCCACGCCACCGCCGCTTGTGAGGGGAAGGAGGACGTTTATCCTCTGTTTGCCTTTACCACCAACGCTGAGGCTATAGAGAATCCTGACGGAGCAGGCGATACCGAGAACAAAAAGTACAAAACCGCCTATCTCCTTGGCTCTACCGACTTTTTGTCTGCAAGCGGACTGGTATCCCAGTACGCAAACCGCGCCCTGCTTGAAAGCGTAATGCGTGTTGCCAACACCGTACAGGAATACGCAGGCGTTAAGGAGGTTTACTTTGCAGACGAGGCGTTGGATATCACCACCGCCAAGGCAAGACTGTGGACCGTAATCGTTACCTTCGTAGCACCCGCAGCCATATTCGGCGTTGCCGCCTTCGTGTGGACGAGACGACGCCATTCTTAACGGAGACAGAATGAAAAAGTTTAACAAATTTCAAAAGCAAATAATAGGCATAGTTGCCGTGCTGGTAGTTGCCGCCCTTTGTTTTGGTGCGTATTTTATCTTTTTCGACAAGGACGGGGAGGAAAAGATTTCCTTCCCCTTTACCGAGGAGGAGCTTGCCGCTATCAAGGCGTTTGAGGGCAAGGCTACCTTCTCCTTCCACGCCGAAAAGGGAAAAGCTAATGCGGCAGAGGCGTATATGATGCGTCTTGCAGAGGGCTATGCCTCCGCAAACGAAAAGATAAAGGTACGCTTTGACGCTTGTGACGAGCCTTGCGTGCTGACCGTAGGCGGCAACGACTTTGCCGTTGAGACGGAGGGTATGTTCAAGGAGCGTGAGGACGGCACCGTTTACGCCTCCTCTGTAAGAGCCTTCTTTAACAGGCACCTGCTTGGGGACGAGCTTGGTGCCGCAATGGAGCCTCTTGACGGCTTTAACCTTTACGGCGACAGGGTAAACAGTGCAGGCTACGCCTACATCTACGACCCCATTGAAAGAAACGATATCAAGTATATCCACGTAAAGAACCGGCACGACGAGCTGACCTTTATTCCCATAGACGGCACCTTTTACCTACAGGATTCTATAATGGACCTGGATACCGCTACCACCGCCACCCTTGTGGCGGCAAGTCGCGCCCCCGTTTCTACCTCCGTTATCGACCTTGAGTACGAAACCGAGGAGGAATACAAGTCTCTTATGAAGGGCTACGGTCTGGACAGCGAGGAAAGCGCTACCGCTATAATCCTCGTAGAGGATAAGGACGGTAACGCCTCCTACATCCGTGTAGGCAAAAACCTTTCCGACGGTACGGGCTTTTACGCCTACTGCAACGGCAAGAAGGACAGGATATACGTTATGCAAAACAGCATTGCAAACTATATCCTTATCCCCAAGGAAAGCTTTCTTATAGCCAACTTCGGCACCCCTCTTAAGGACCTTACGGACGTTTTCTCCACCATCACCGATATCGAGCTTCACCTTGGAGGCGAGGAGCCTATTAAGGCGGTGCTGATGACTGACGAGGATAAGAAAAACCATCCCATAAACTACTCCTGGAAGATAGTAGGACCCGACAAATATATATCCGGTGACTACGACTACGCCCTGCCCAACTACGGCAATATGGGCGATTTGCTTAACGCTCTGTGCGCCCTCAGCTCTGACGAGGTTGTGGCGGCAGAGGCTACGGAGGAGGCTTTGAAGAAGTACGGACTGGATACCCCCTACCGCAGCTATTCCTGGCTGCACGAGGGCGAGACCCGCTGTACCGTTCATATGAGCAAGGCTGACGAGGACGGTAATATCTACGTCTACTCCGTCAAGGAAACCGTTAAGGACGGCAAAAAGAACGTCCTTGGTATAGCCAAGGTTAAAAAGACCGACTACACCTTCCTTGATTACACCCCTCTTGACTTCCTGGATACCAAGCTGTTTACCCAGTACTTTGACAAGATGGACGGTATGGCGTTCCGCAGAAACGGCGTGGACTACCATATGACCTTCACCAAGAACAAGGAGGGTACCGTTACCGCCGCCAAGATCAACGGCAAGGAGGCTGATCTCCTTAGCTGCCGTAACTTCTATAAGCATTTTATACACTGCTACTTTATAGAGGAATACGAGGCAGAGGGTGAGGCTCCCAAGGAGCTGCTTATGGTAAGCGCTACCGTAAACGGCAAAAAGACCGAGATAAGCTTTGGCAGGCTTTCCAGTATGAAAGCGTACTGCCTTATAAACGGCAAGGTGGAGTACGTTATGGAATACTCCCTGCTGGAGACTCTTATAAAGGACGTGGAGGCTCTTATCAAGGGCGAGGTAATCAAGTGATGCGTTTTATCCCCTTAATGCTGGCTTTGCTTTTACTGCTTGGCTCCTGCGGAGGTGCAGATAGGGGCGAGGCTGCCGATATCAGCCCCGTTACGAAAGCGGTGGAAGCCTTCAACGGCGAGGACGTCCGCAGTACAGCCTTTGCCCTTAACGTCAGCGAAAAGGGCAAGGAGGAAAGCGTGTTTTTCTCCCAGGGCACCGTTAATTACAGGAGGAACGCTCCCGTGGCTATGTCGGGCAGAATGACCCAGATTTACAAGGGCAGTGCCACTACCGCCGATATTTATTACAAGGCAGGTGCCTACTACCGTAGCGACAAGGATAACAAGTACTATCTGGTTATGGAAAGGGATAGCTTTCTTAAACAGTTTATGTGCTCGAACCTGCCTGCCGTAACGGCAGACAAGGCAAACAGCGTCCGCACCGCAGAAACAGCCGCAGGCACCAAGTACAGCCTGGTGACAGAGCTTGACAGGGACACGCTGACAGACCTGTTTGGGGACAGCCTTTATTCCGCCTGCTCCCTTAAGAAGCCTCAGAAGGACAAAACCGCCTTCGGCAAGGCAGAGCTTAGCTGCGTAGTGGGCGAGGACGGCTCCTTACACAGCCTTAAGCTCACTACCACTGCCACGGTTTACGATACTCCTCCCTACTACCCCAACTACAGCGTAGAGGAAAAAAGTCTTACCCGCAGCTTTGACTTAAGCTACGAAATAAGCGTAAAGGCTTTGGGCGACGGGATAGAAATAGTTGTTCCAAAAACCGAGGATTTTGTATTTTTGTCTTGACAAGGCGTATAAATAGTTGTATAATGGCAACAATAAGAGGGCGGTGCCTTACCGTCGCCTTCGGAAAATAAAATATTGGGGTGCTGTGTGTTTTTGGTTGCACACGGCTGAGATTATACCCATTGTACCTGTACGGATAATGCCGGCGTAGGAAAATACAGCGCTTTCTTTGCTGATTTGGGCTTGCTTTGGTTTTTGCCGTAGCAAGCCTTTTTGTTTCGTTACCACGGTCAGTAAAGGGAAAGGGGTTCTGATTTCCTTCGGGGTCCCCAAAAATCAAGGTTTTTTGGGGTTTTTAGAAAGGAGTTTTGAAAAAATGAAAAGAAACCAAAAATTACTTGCACTTACTGAGTGCGCACTATTGCTTGCGCTGGCAACGGCGCTGTCCTTCGTTAAGCTGTACCAGGCTCCCCTGGGTGGCTCGGTAACCTTGCTGTCAAGCCTTCCCATTATGTTTATCTCCTTCCGCTTCGGAGTAGTGCGAGGCTTGGCTTGCGGCTTTGTCTACAGCCTTATCCAGCTTTGGCAGGGTAGCGGAAACCTGGCTTACGTTCCCACGGCTATGGGCATCGTAGGCTGTATTATGCTGGACTACATTCTGCCCTTTACCCTCTTGGGGCTTGCAGGGCTTTTCTATAAGAAAAACGGCACCGTAGGGCAAAAAACCCTTACGGCAATCCTCGGCGTTCTGTTTGCGGTACTGCTCCGTTTCGCCTGCCACTTTATAGGCGGCGGCATCGTGTGGTACGAGATAACTAAGGCGGGCGAATGGAACGACTACGTTAAAACCGTGGGTATGTGGACCTACTCCTTCGTTTACAATATCTCCTACTTAGGCCCCGACAGCGCCTTGGTATTACTGGCTTCCCCCGTTATACCTACACTGCAAAGGGTTTTGGATAAACAAAAATAGCCTCCCTTGACAAAAGGGGTAAAAAGCCTTATAATAAACCGTATTCCAAAACAAGGAACGGCAGGATATGAAAAAGCTTTTTGAGGAACAGGTGCCTTTAATATTTATCGGTTTGCTGATTGTTTTGTGGGGGTTGCTCGCTAACCCTATGTACAGCGCCGACCGGGTTAAAAGCTACAGCGGTGTTTGTACAAAGCTTGAATACAGGGGTGGCAAGCGTACATGCGGCTATCTGACTATGCAGGACGGTAAGGAGTTCCGTGTAGAGCATAGGCTGCTTGACAAGGTGCTGACCGAGGAGCTTAAGCAGGACGTAAACGACCGCAAAAAGCTTGAGATAGATTACGTGGAGAAATCCGACGACCCCTATCTCACCCTGGTAGGAGTAAAGGCAGACGGTAAGGTATACCTCAACCTTAAAGGTTATAATAAGGTCTATCTGGGGTATATATTCTTTTCCATAGGCTTGGCACTGCTTATTAACGGAATATTTCTGCTGGGAAATTATAACGCCTACCGTCAGCAAAAGCCAAGCAAGAAAAAGAAAAAGAAGAAAAAGGCTTAGCCCTTTCCAAAGATGCATATATTATCGCCAAAGGCACCGTCTCAAAGCTTTGTTTGAGACGGCCAGACCGCTGACAAAAGCACAGAGCACGAAAAAGAATAAAATATGCTCATTCTAAAGTAGAAAATTCAGGGAAAATTTCCCTGAATTTTCTACTTTTTATTTGTTTTTTCGTTCAAAACGAACCTCGGCTCACAGTACTCCGGGGTCCCCACAAAAATATATTTTTGTGGGGTGGTATTACAGTTATCGCCTCGGTTCGTCTTGCCTGCACTCTTTCTCAGCACTCTGCCAGCTT
>JAZSQJ010000067.1:0-74963 GCA_045537905.1 Eubacteriales bacterium | reverse complement strand
TGGCAGAGTGCTGAGAAAGAGTACAGACAAGACGAACCGAGGCGATAACTGTACTAAGTACTGTGAGCCGAGGTTCGTGTTGAACGAAAAAACAAATAAAAAGCAGAAAATTCAGGGAAATTTTCCCTGAATTTTCTACTTTAGAATGAGTATATTTTATTCTTTTTCGTGCTCTGTGCCTTTGTCAGCGGTCTGAATGCGTCCTGTAAAAAAGACGCATTTTTTAAGTTTTATACCTCCAAGGCTACTCCAACGGTAGCAACACATATCAGTAATATAAAAACGATAAAGATAAAGCTATTTACTTTGGGTGGTTTCCGCTTG
Source organism: Eubacteriales bacterium (assembly GCA_045537905.1). Taxonomy (GTDB): domain Bacteria; phylum Bacillota; class Clostridia; order Oscillospirales; family CAG-382; genus SIG636. The sequence continues at coordinate 74,639 of JAZSQJ010000067.1, read as the reverse complement.
CCTTTTTTTGTTTTTGCAGAAATGAAGTTATATACAAGCCCCGCATTAAACATAAGTATGCACAGCATAAAGCCTGTAAAACACATTAAAAGGGCAGAAGTCATAACAACAGGAGCCCACCATCCCAAAAGGATATGCAACGCCGTGCCGATAACAAAGCCGATGGTAAACAGCTTGTTGGCTATGTATACGATGCCCATGCTGCGTTCTTTGTTTACTGCATCGTACCACCACTGATTTTTTACGCCCTCTGTTAAACGATTCAACTCGGTATTGCTGAAATGTTGTTTTAGATTGTCCAGTATTGCGCCTCTTGCAAAAAAGTAGAAAGTGATGAACATTAATATATCTAAAAAACCAAAGGCGTAAAATCCTGCCGCATCCTGATTAATGTGGTTATATAAAACCGGAATATATGCCGTTGCTAAACTTATACCCATAATCAGAAAGCATATAATAATTGCCATTACGAGGTTCTTTACCGTACGGTATTGATGGGGTTTAACGTGCTTCCAGTCAAAGTGGAAAAGGGCAAGAATAGGAACAATCACTGCAAGACCTCCTATTCCACCTAAAACCACAAATCCCGACCAATGGGAGGGTATAAGGTTAATTATCAGTATGAAAATTAAAAAAGGCAGGACAGATATAATGCCGCTTATTGCGTTGTAAATTTTCTTTTTTGTAGAAATCGGTTTTTCTTTTCGTTTCTTTTTAGCCATTTGTACTCTCCTGGGGTTTGTTTGTTTTTATTATATCACAGTTTTCAACAAAACTTCAATATATTAGTTGACATTTATTCTCTTGGTGTGTTATAAAAATAAAAGAGAAGCTAGCTTGTGTTGAGGTGATAAAAATGCTAATCGGCTGTAATTCTCTGTCCTTTGCTGCTAAACGAAGTGATGCGGAGGCTGTTTTGTTGCTTGCAAAAAGCGGCTTTGACAGCGTTGATTATAACTTGAATAAATACAGTGTACGTGACCCGATAGCCGACTTTTGGACTATGTCTGAAGCAGAGCACATTGAATATGCAAAGGAGCTAAAGGCTGTAGCTGATGAGGCGGGTATAGTTTTCGGGCAGGTGCATTCTCCGTATCCTACGTATTTTCCTAATGCGGAAAAGCTGGAACAGGTTTTGGAAATAACAAAACGCTCTGTGCTTATTGCTTCTGTTCTCGGTTCTCCCTATATTGTTATCCATCCCAACGTACCGCCTGAGGCGGTTACGCCCCTGCAGGTTGAGGAAGCGGTTGAAAGTAACCTTAAGTATTACTCCGGACTTTTTGAGGACCTTAAAAGGGCGGAAGCTTTTGTTGGTATAGAAAATATGTTTAACTGGAACCGAGATTTGGATATCCCTTTGCCGACGGTTGCCAGCACAGCCGAGTGTATGGCGTATATGGTTGACAGCCTTAACAGTATGTGTGGGGAAAAGCTGTTTGTTGCCTGTCTTGATACAGGGCACGCCTTGCTTACAGGCGGTGGAGACCCAGCGAAAATGGTTGATATTCTCGGTAAGCGTTTGGAGCTTTTGCATATACACGATAACGACGGCAAAAGAGACCGACATCATTTACCCTTTACCGGCGTTATCGACTGGGATGCTTTTGTAAAAGCCCTGGTGAGAAACGGTTATAAGGGTGTACTTAGCCTTGAAATCAAAACCGACGGTACAGAAGCAGACAGTGCCTTTGATGCCGCAAATAAATTAAAAACTATATTTGAAAAGGAGTCAATAGAATGAGTTACGTAGTAAAAAGACAAACCCGGCTTGATTTTGATGCAGTTAGTCCTGCTTATATCAACCAATACGTGTGGGGCGGTATTTACAGACCCGTTGCTTATGCTAAGCTTGTGCTTTTGGAGGGCAAGGGCTTTGCTTTGCAAATGACCTGCTACGAGAAGGAGCCCCGTGCTGTTTATAAAAACTTTAATGACCCCGTATGGACGGATAGCTGTCTTGAGTTTTTTGCTTCTTTCAATAATGATTCTCCCTTGTATTGCAATCTGGAGATGAACTCTGCGGGGGCTTTCCTCATGGGTATCCGTGAGAGCAGGGAAAAGAAGCAGTCTGCCGCTGATATAGTGGAGCTTCCTCCCGTTAAGGCTACTAAAACAGGCGGTTTTTGGCGTGTTGAGTATTTGCTCAGCTTTGAGGTGCTTGACGCTTTGTTCGGTCACGTAGACTACGTTTCCGGCTACACCTTCCGTGGCAACTTCTATAAATGCGGAGACGATACTGCAATACCTCATTTTGGTATGTGGAATCCTATCGACTTGCCTAAGCCTGACTTCCACCGTCCCGAATTCTTTGGAGAGCTGGTTATTGAATAATGACAAATACTGATATTTACTACAAAGCTTTAACCGAAACCCTTGATAAAATTCATAATACCCAAGGGGACGCCATTGCAGAAACAGCAAAGCACGTGGCAGAAACCATTATAAACGACGGTATAATTTACGTTTTCGGTTGCGGCCACAGCCATTTGATAGCAGGTGACGCCTTCTACCGTGCAGGCGGCTTAGCTAACGTATGCGCTATGCTTGATACCGACCTTATGCTGCACAACGGTGCGGCGAAAAGCAGTGCCTTCGAGCGTATGGAGGGGCTTTCCAAGCACATCTTCAAGCGTTATGCCCCCACACCTAAAGACACCTTGATAGTAGTTTCTACCTCGGGTATTAACTCCGTACCGATTGAAATGGCTATGCTTGGTAGGGAAAAGGGTGTGTTTACGGCGGCTATTTGCTCTTCGTCCTATTTCGGTAAAGTGTCACGCCACTCCTCGGGCAAGCTCCTTTATCAATGTGCCGACGTTTATCTTGACAACTGTGTACCCTCTGGCGATGCCGTTGTTGACGTGGACGGTATAAAGATGGGTGCAGTTTCTACCGCAGCCAGTAGCTTATTGCTTAACAGCGTCCTTGCAGAAGCCGCCGGTATTGCCTCTAAAACCGTAAAGCCGCCCATATACAAAAGCGGGAACGTGGAAGGCGGTGCGGAGTATAACGAGGCTCTTATTGAGCGTTATACACCCCGTATCAAGCATTTGTAATAACCGCCAATGATACATTTAATGCCACAAAAACAAAAGTTAAAGCAACGCTTTATATTGACGTAAAAACATGGGACTGTCTGAAGACAGTCCCATGTTTTTTAATTTTTATTCCATTTAGCAAGCTGTTCAGCCAAGGAGCTGTTAAAGCCTGAGGACTCCTCCTCCTGCTTTTTCATAAAGCTTTTAACCTCAAACTTGCTTGCACCGTCCTTTTGCCTTCTGGCTTCAAAATCCTTTAGCTTTTCACGGTGACCGCAAACGCAGTAGAAGGTTTTGTTCTCCCCCTCTCCGCGAAGCTCCAAGGTTTTGTGACACACAGGACAACGTGCCTTTGTGCTGACGGATAAGGTCTTGCGGTATTTACACTCCGGATTAGAGCACACGTAAAGCCTACCCTTTTTGCCGTTTACATCCAAAAGCACCTCGCCGCATTCGGGGCAGTGCTCCTTGGTTGCGTTTTCGTGGGTATATTTATGGGTAGAGGCCTTCACGGCACTGATAAGACCCTTTGTGTACTCCTCCATCTCAGCGATAAACTTTTTGCTGTCTGCCTCGCCTTTAGAGATTTTTGTAAGCTGTTCCTCCCATTTTGCGGTCATAACAGCCGATTTAAGGTCGTCGGGAACAATCTCTATAAGCTGTATTCCTTTTCGTGTAGGCCAAATTTCCTTCGCCTTGCGTTCAACGTAAAAGGCGGAAAACAGCTTTTCTATTATATCGGCTCTGGTAGCGGGAGTGCCAAGACCGCTGGTTTCGGTCAGTATTTTGTTAAGCTTTCTGTCTTCAACCGTAGGATGCTCCATGGCAGACAAAAGCGTTGCCTCGGTGTATCTTGCAGGCGGCTTGGTTTTGCTTGCCGTCAGCTTTGCACCTGTAACCGTAAAGGCGTCGCCCTTTTTCATAGCAGGCAGGCTTTGGCTTTTTTCGTCCTCGTCACCCTCTTCCTCGTCGTCAACGATGGTGCCGTAGGCTTTTTTCCAGCCCGCATCCAAGGGTACCTTGCCTTTAGCGTGGAAGTCGTAGCCCTCGCAGGTAAAGACAAGTTTTGTTTCCTCGTACTTGAAGGGAGGCATCAACACGGCCAGAAAACGCCTTACAACCAGGTCGTATACGTTACGCTCCTTGGCAGACATCTCCGCAAAATTGGGACGCTGCTCCGTTGGTATAATAGCGTGGTGGTCTGTTACCTTTGCGGCGTTTACAATGTATTTGCTTTGTATTTTTGCCTTGGCAAGCTCCTTTGCCATATCTGCAAAGGGGGTCATAAATAAAGCACGCAGTCTTTCGGGGATGGTGTCTGCCACATCCTCTGTTATATATCTGGAGTCGGTACGGGGATAGGTTAGCACCTTATGGTATTCATATAGATTTTGCATTGCGCTGAGAGTTTCTTTTGCAGAGTAGCCGTACTTTTTATTGGCATCTCTTTGCAGCTCCGTCAGGTCGTAGGCGGCAGGAGGCGCCGTTTCCTTTTTCGTGCTGGAAAGGGAGCTTATAACACCCTTTTTGCCACCGATTGCACCTGCTATCTTATCTGCCTCCGCCTTGTCAAACATTCTTGCAATGCCGTCTTTATTCTTGTAAAGAGCAGTAAAAGCACTTGTCTTTGCGTGTACGGTGTAGTAGTCCTTGGGCTTGAAGCTGTTTATAGCCTTTTCACGCTCCACAATCATAGCAAGGGTTGGAGTTTGCACACGGCCTGCGGATAGGGAAGTGTTGTACCTGCAGGTAAGACCTCTGGAAATGTTAAGACCTACAATCCAGTCTGCTTGGGCGCGGCTTGCGGCGCTTTTGTACAGATTATCGTAGTGGACGGCATCTTTAAGGGCGGCAAAGCCCTCTTTGATAGCCTTGTCTGTTTGGGATGATATCCAAAGCCTTTTTGTAGGGCCCTTCCAGCCGCACTTTGTAAGAATCCAGCGTGCAACCAGCTCACCCTCTCTGCCGCTATCGGTTGCAATAATAAGCTCAGACACGTCCTTCCGCTTTGTAAGTGCACTAACGGCTCTGTACTGCTTGGAGGTGTTTTTTATTATCATCAACTTCATCTTCTTCGGCAGCATAGGAAGGTAATCCATGCTCCATTTTTTGTATCTTTCGTCATAAGCCTCGGGGTCTGCCAAAGTAACAAGATGTCCCAATGCCCAGGTAACGATATATTTGTCGCCCTCTATAAAACCGTCGCCACGCTTTTTGCACCCTAAAACCCGTGCCAGCTCTCTGCCAACGGAAGGCTTTTCTGCTAATACTATGGATTTCATACTGACCTCCTTGTTCGGTTTGTATCATTGTAACACGATAAGTTAATTAATTCAATGCTTTTGTATAAACAATAAAACAAAAGAACGACAACCTTCTGTAGAAAATCGTCGTTCTTTTGGCACGCCTGGAGGGATTCGAACCCCCGACCTACTGGTTCGTAGCCAGGCACTCTATCCAGCTGAGCTACAGGCGCATATGTTCTTGCCTCACGGCACTAATGTAATATATCACAACAAAACCCGTTTGTCAAGATGTTTGTTAAAATTTTTTATTCCTTTACGGAGAGTGGGGAGATATAGGGGTTGTTGACATTGTTTCTGCCGTATGCTATAATTTTGTACGTACAAAATTCTGTTTTATAGGAGTAATATATGGGACGACAAATTAAAATATGTGAAACAGCTACGCTTAAGGTTATGCCCGATACCACCAGCCTTAGGGTTACCGTTACCGTAAAAGACGAAAGCACCGCCCTTGCCGTAGAACAGGCAGAGGCACATCTCGCAGAGCTTTTTGATACGTTGGTTGATGTGGGCGTTTTGCGTGACGATATCAAAACCGAGGGATTTAATATATATCCTGAATATAAGCATATCCGCGACAATAACGAAAACTACGTAAATGTAATTGTTGCCTACGTATGTACAAACTCCTTGATTTTGGAATTTGGACTGGATAGCGAGTTTTTGACAAATATTATCACAGCGCTGTCCTGCCTGGAGTCTATGCCCGAAATTGCCGTTACCTTTAAGCTTAATAACACAGCCGACACCGAGGAGCAGCTTGTGGAGCTTGTTACCGAAAAGGCGCTTTTTAAGGCTAAGGCCTTTTGTAAGTCTCTTGGTATGAAGCTAGGGGAGCTTGCGTCTGTTGATTATTGCTCTGAGGAGGGCAGACGACGCAGTGACGTTGTGTGCTTTGCCAGAAGCGAGGGTGGTGCCGCCGTTGGTATCGGTGATACCACGCCTAAGGAAATAGAGCTTACAGAGCGTGCAAGCTTTGTGTGGGAGATTTATTAATCAAGCCTTACGTCAACAAAACCGTCTATGGTAATGCTGTCCGTATATGTAACGCAGTCAACGGCAATGATTTTTACGCCTTTTGACTCCGCTTCCTTCAATGCCCTGGCAAACCGTTCGTCGGTTTTCCGGTTAGGAGAAAAGAGCTTTGTGCCGCTTAGCTGTATAACGAAAATTATGTATGCCTCGTAACCCTCATCTACCGCATCCATCAGCTCGTATAAATGCTTTGTGCCACGCTCGGTTGGAGCGTCGGGGAACATAGCAACGCCATCGTTCTCCAAGGTTACGCCCTTTACTTCAATAAAGGCTTTTCTGCCTTCGTCCTCTACGTAAACGTCAAAGCGTGATTTTCCGTAAACCTTTTCCTGTTTTACCCTTGCCTGCTTTGAAAACAGACCTGATTTACCAAGCCACTCCACAACCAGCTTGTTTGGCATTTGCGAGTCTATATTTACGACCTTGTTTCCGTTTTTTACGACGGCGACCAGGTCGTATTTTGTTTTTCTGTCAGGCTTATCCGAGGGCTGGAGATACACGTCCACGCTTTCGATGAGCAGTTCCTTGCATCTGCCCGTGTTTTTAACGTGAACCGTTTCCTCCTTGCCGTCTATTTCCACAAATGCAATAAATCTATTGATTCTTTTCAAAAAAGTTCCTCTGACAATTTTATCGTATGTCATTTTTTAGCTCCCAATCAGCGTTTTTTATAGTGTACAGGATAATATTTGACATAAAAATATTTTTATAAAAATTTTTTATTAATTATTTATAAATAAAATATTAACTGCCGGAATTAATTTTTTACTAATGCGTTTTCCCCGGTTAACATAATGTATTTTGCCGTTTTTTGATTTTTTTGCTCATTTTTGGGGGGTTGCAATATGCTAAAATTTGTGTTATCATTCTTTTCGCAAACTACATCTTGTGTTTTTCGACATTTTTGTCAAAGGCAAGGTGCTATACTGTAAACACTATATTTTTTGGAGAATATTTATGAAAAAATTCAGAACCTACAAAAAGCATTCCCTGGTATATTCCCTTGAAAGAGAGAACGGTACCTTCAGGCTTTCAATCGAAAAAAGCAGCCGTGAGGGTAATGAGTGCAGCTCCTATCTTGTAAACGGCGAAGAGAAGGATCTTAAAGCTTTGCTTTGCCGTTTGTGGAGCTGTGGCGTTACACCGATGAGCCTTGTGTACATACTGGAAGATGAAGGATATATCCCTCAGGAAACCGATAGCGAAGACGGTACATCAGTCAAAAAGACACTTATCGTTCGAAGAAAGCACCCCTTTGTTGGTGACGCAATTAAAAACGCTATAGAAACAAAAGATACACTTGTTGGTGCCGGTGAAAAGGGTTAATGAATGCATTCCCTTGACAAAACGTTTTGTTGCACCTATAATAGTTGTATCAAAGCTAAGGAGTTAATAATATGTTTGATGCACTTAAGGTTAAAAACGATTGCGTTAATTGGATAATTGATTTTTTTGAGAAGAACGGTAAAGGCTGCAATGCAGTTTTAGGCATATCCGGCGGTAAGGATAGCTCTATTGCCGCTGCTCTTTGCGTAGAGGCTTTGGGCAAGGACAGGGTTATAGGGGTTTTGATGCCCTGCGGTGAACAGCACGATATAGATAAGGCGTTTATGCTCGTTAACCATCTGGGCATAAAGCACTACGTCGTTAATATAAAAGACGCTGTTGAGGGTGTTAAGGCTGCTATCCCTGCAGAGCTTACTTTGTCTGTACAGTCTCTTACCAACCTGCCTCCCCGTATCCGTATGTCTACTCTTTACGCCGTTTCTCAAAGCTGTAACGGCAGGGTCGTAAATACCTGTAATCTGTCCGAGGATTGGGTTGGTTATTCCACCCGTTACGGTGATGCCGCAGGCGACTTCAGTCCTATGTCACATCTCACGGTACACGAGATTAAAGAAATAGGCTACCTTCTGGGCTTGCCCAAGGAGCTTGTGGACAAGGTTCCTATAGACGGACTGTGTGGAAAAACAGACGAGGATAACTTAGGCTTTACCTACGCAGAGCTTGACCGTTATATCCGAACGGGAGAGATTGACGACCTTCAGAAAAAGGAAAGGATCGACTATCTTCATAGGATAAATCAGTTCAAGCTACAGCTTATGCCGTCCTTCAAACCCGAGCTTTGATACGCTTTTACAAATTGCATAGAAAAACTGCTTTCAAATGTCTAAAAAAAGGGAAAAGTGCCATTGACAAAGGCGTCGTTTAGTGCTATAATTTCATTAATCTTTAAGGCGGTACGAGATATCGGCAAGATTGTAATTCAGCATTAACATACCCCTGTATTTAGTGGTTGGTATTTCTGTGTTATTTTGCTTAATCGCCTTGCAAGATTTGCAAGGCTTTTCTTTTTGCTTGACGAAGGGATGGTGTTTTGATATGCTTAAACATTCACAATCTACACTTTCACTTTCTGCTGAGGAATTTGTATCTTCAGTAAGGGGCTTTATTTCCAAAAATAGTGAGCTTAGCGGCTATTTGTCTCCTCGTTATTCTATATTTCCCGGTTTTTGCGATGTGCATGTGCATTTTCGTGAGCCGGGTTTTTCTTATAAAGAAACTATTAAAAGCGGTTCTATGGCGGCAGCCCACGGTGGCTACACGGCGGTTTGCACTATGCCCAACCTTAAGCCTACTCCTCATAATTCTGAAAATCTGGCTATTCAGGAACAGCTTATCAAGGACGGTGCGGTGATAAACGTTTATCCTTTTGGGACTATAACCGTCGACGAGGCGGGTCGTTCTTTAGCCGATATGAAAAATATCGCTGATCGTGTTATTGGTTTTTCCGACGATGGCAGAGGCGTGCAGGATGAGGAAATGATGACCGCCGCTATGGAGCTTGCCGCTTCTCTTGATAAGGTTATTTCTGCCCACTGTGAAGAGAACTCTTTGCTAAGGGGCGGGTACATCCACGACGGTGACTATGCCAAGCAACACGGGCACCGCGGCATCTGCAGTGAGAGTGAGTGGGCGCCTATAAAGCGTGATATTGAGCTTGTAGAAAAAACAGGCTGTGCGTATCACGTCGACCACATTTCCACAAAGGAAAGCGTTGAGCTTATCCGTGAGGCTAAGTCCAGAGGTATAAATATCACTTGCGAGACCGCACCTCACTATCTGGTGATGGATGATAGGGAGCTTCAGGAGGACGGCAGGTTTAAGATGAATCCTCCTATACGCAGTAAAGAGGATAGGGACGCCCTTGTTGCAGGTCTGCTGGACGGAACGATCGATATGATAGCTACAGACCACGCTCCTCATTCGGCCGAAGAAAAGGCAAAGGGGCTTGAGGGCAGCTCCTTTGGTGTTGTGGGGTTGGAAACTGCTTTTTCCGTTATGTATACCCACTTTGTAAAACCAGGCATAATAAGTATGGATAAGCTGATCGAGCTTATGGTTTATAATCCCCGAAAGCGTTTCTCTATACCGATGGGTATGGATTTCAGTATATGGGACCTTGATAAAAGCTACGTTGTTGACCCCGAGGATTTTCTTTCCAAGGGCAGGGCAACACCCTTTGCAGGAAAAGAGCTATACGGTGAGTGCTTGCTTACCGTTGCAGACGGCAAGGTCGTTTATAAAAAAGCATAATATTGGTTTAATATAAAGGAGGCTCTGTTTTATGGCTAAAAGAACAGACATAAAGAAAATTATGATAATCGGCTCCGGCCCGATTATTATCGGTCAGGCGGCTGAGTTTGACTATGCAGGCACCCAGGCTTGTCTTGCCTTGAAGGAAGAGGGCTACGAGGTTGTGCTTGTAAACTCTAACCCCGCTACTATTATGACGGATACCACTATTGCAGACAAGGTTTATATGGAACCCCTTACTCTTGAGTACGTGGCAAAGATTCTTCGCTACGAAAGACCTGACGCCATCGTTCCCGGCATCGGCGGGCAGACCGGTCTTAACCTTGCTATGCAGCTTGAAAAGAAGGGTGTATTAAAGGAATGCGGTGTTGAGCTTTTGGGCACCAGCAGCCGCAGCATCGAGCGTGCTGAGGACAGAGAGCTGTTTAAGGAGCTTTGTGAGTCTATTGGTGAGCCTACTATTCCTTCTGAAATTACCTATAGCATAGAAGAGGCCAAGGAAGCGGCAAGCAGAATTGGCTATCCCGTTGTACTTCGTCCTGCCTTTACCTTGGGCGGTACAGGCGGCGGCTTTGCAAACAACGAAGAAGAGCTTACCGAGATCGGTCTTAACGCTTTCAAGCTTTCTCCTGTTCATCAGGTACTTATTGAAAAGAGCGTTAAGGGGTATAAGGAAGTAGAGTTTGAGGTAATGCGTGACTCCAATGATCACGCAATTACCATCTGTGGCATGGAGAACGTTGACCCTGTTGGCGTTCACACCGGCGACTCTATTGTTGTTGCGCCTATCCTTTCCTTGAACGATCACGACCTTAAGATGCTCAACGACAGCGCTATCAAGATTATAAAGGAGCTTAAAATCGAGGGTGGCTGTAACGTACAGTTTGCACTTAACCCTTATTCCAGTGAGTACTTCCTTATCGAGGTAAACCCCCGTGTTTCCCGTTCTTCCGCTCTTGCATCCAAGGCAAGCGGTTATCCTATTGCCCGTGTTACCGCTAAGATTGCAGTTGGTATGGCTCTTGAGGAAATCACTATTGCAAACACCACCGCAGCATTTGAGCCCAGACTTGACTACGTTGTTGCCAAGTTCCCCCGTTTCCCCTTTGATAAGTTTGCTTCTGCTCCCAACACCTTGGGTACGCAGATGAAGGCTACGGGTGAGGTTATGGGTATTGGCTCCACCTTAGAGGAATGTATGCTTAAGTCTGTCCGTTCCTTGGAGACGGGTGCCTTCCACTTCCATCTCCCTAAGTTTGACGGTATGACAGATGAGGAATTGTTTGGGTATCTTAACGAGTTTAAGGACGATACGATATTTGCAGTATCTGAGCTTATCCGCAGAGGAGTCAGTCTTGAAAAGCTTCACGACGTAACAAAAATTACCCCTCTCTTCCTTCAGTCTATCAAGAACATTATCGATAAGGAGAAGGAAATCAAGACTAACGTCGGCAAGCTTGACGTGTTACTTTCTGCAAAAAAGATGGGCTTTTCCGATAAGTTTATTGCACGCCTCTGGTCTCAGACCGAGCTTGATGTATTTAACCTCAGAAAAGCAAATAATATGTTCCCTGTGTTCCGTATGGTTGACACCTGTCATACAAACGCATATATTCCTTATTTCTACTCTTCTTACACAGGTGAAAATGCTTCTGTCCTTACAAATAAGAAAAAGATTGTTGTTTTGGGTGCAGGTCCCATTCGTATAGGCCAGGGTGTTGAATTTGACTATTCCACGGTTCACGCTGTTACTACCATTAAAAACTCCGGTTACGAGGCTATTATTATAAACAACAACCCCGAAACCGTTTCTACTGACTATACCACAGCGGACAAGCTGTATTTTGAGCCTTTGACCCCCGAGGATGTTATGAACATTATTGAGTTTGAAAAGCCTGAGGGTGTTATTGCGTCTCTTGGCGGTCAGACCGCTATCAACCTTGCCGCTCCTCTTATGGAACGGGGTGTTGAAATTATTGGTACCGACTGTGCGGCGATCGACCGTGCAGAAAACCGTGACAGCTTTGAAAAGATACTTGAGGAGCTTAATATCCCTCAGCCTCAGGGTAAGGCTGTTACCAGCATAGAGGCAGGCGTTGAAGCTGCCGCAAGCATCGGTTATCCCGTGCTTGTTCGTCCCAGTTTTGTTCTGGGCGGCAGAGCAATGCAGATAGTTGCTACCGAGGAGCAGCTTCGTCAGTATCTTAAAACGGCAGTTGAAATAGACGAGGATAAGCCTGTACTTGTTGATAAGTATATTCAGGGCAAAGAGGTAGAGGTTGACGCTATTTGTGACGGTAGGGACGTATTTGTTCCCGGTATAATGGAGCTTGTTGAGCGTACAGGCGTTCACAGCGGTGACTCCATCAGCGTATATCCCAGCTTCAGCATCTCTGACAGGGTTAAGGGTATTATCCTTCAGTACGCTAAAAAGCTTGGTTTGGGACTGGGCATTATTGGTTTGTATAACATTCAGTTCATCGTTGACAAGCAGGACAACGTATTTATTATTGAAGTAAACCCCCGTTCTTCCAGAACAGTTCCTTTCCTCTCCAAGGCAACGGGCTACAGCCTTGCTGACATAGCTACCGAGGTTATTATGGGCAAGAGCCTTAAGGAGCAGGGCATATTTGATATCTATCCTACGGAAAAGAACCGTTGGTATGTAAAGGTACCCGTATTCTCCTTTAACAAGATTCGCGGTTTGGACGCATACCTCTCTCCAGAGATGAAGTCTACCGGCGAGGCTATCGGCTACGACGATAAGCTTAATCGTGCGTTGTTCAAAGCACTGCAGGCATCGGGTATGCATCTGCAGAATTACGGCACAGTGTTTGCTACCATTGGCGACTCTGATAAGGCAGAGGCTTTGCCTTTGATTCGCCGCTTCTATAATCTTGGTTTCAATATTGAGGCGACAACAGGTACAGCTAACTATCTTAAGCAAAACGGTATAAGAACCCATGCTCTTAAGAAAATCAGCGACGGCAGTGAGGAAATACTTGATGCTATCCGTCAAGGTCACATCGCTTACGTTATAAGCACCAGGGATATAGATAAGGTCGAGGAGACCAACGACGGCACCAAGATTCGTCAGTGTGCTACGGAAAATAACGTAACTATATTTACCGCCCTTGACACCGTAAGGGTTTTGCTTGACGTCCTTGAGGAAACAACCATCACCATCTCTACCATAGACGCTTAAGGAGTAAAATGATGAAACAAGGTCTTTTTTCGGTAATTTCAAATGTAAAGCTTACCGACAACGTCTATAAAATGGTTTTAGGGGGCGATGTGTCTGATATAACAGTTCCGGGGCAGTTTATCAACGTTAAGCTTGACGGTTTGTTTTTAAGGCGTCCTATATCCGTTTGCGATGTAACGGAGGATACGGTTACCATTATTTATAAGGTGGTTGGTAAGGGTACCGAACAAATGAGTGCTATGCAAGGCGGTACCTTGGATGTTCTTACAGGTCTTGGTAACGGCTACGACACCGGCCTTTCCGGTGACGCTCCCGTTCTTCTTGGCGGCGGTGTTGGCGTGCCTCCTCTGTATATGCTTGCAAAGCAGTTGATTGCAGAAGGGAAGAAGCCTACCGTTATACTTGGCTTTAACAAGGCGGAAGAGGTTTTTTACGAAAAAGAATTTGCTGACTTAGGCGCCAAAGTTTTGGTAACCACCGTTGACGGCAGCTATGGCATAAAGGGCTTTGTAACCACCGCCCTTGAGGGTGTGGAATATAGCTATTTTTACACCTGCGGTCCCGAGCCTATGTTAAAAGCCGTATTCGGTGCAACGCAGAGCAGCGGTCAGTTCAGCTTTGAGGAAAGAATGGGGTGCGGCTTTGGTGCTTGTATGGGCTGCTCCTGCAAGACGATAACAGGTTACAAGCGTATTTGCAAGGAAGGACCTGTTCTTAAGAAGGAGGAGATACTGTGGGAAAGCTAAGTGTAACCCTGTGCGGTATCCAGCTTGATAACCCCGTTATTCCCGCAAGCGGTACCTTCGGTTACGGTTATGAGTTTGCAGAGCTTTACGATATAAACGTTTTGGGTAGCTTTTCCTTCAAGGGTACTACCAAGGAGCCTCGTTTTGGCAACCCTACACCCAGAATTGCAGAATGCACTGCGGGTATGATAAACGCCGTAGGCTTGCAGAATCCGGGTGTTGAAAAGGTTATAGGTGAGGAGCTGCCAAGGCTTGCAAAATGCTTTAATAAAAAGGTTATGGCAAACGTCAGCGGTTTTTCTATTGAGGATTATGCCTATACCTGTGAAAAGCTTGACGCCTGTGAGCAGGTTGGCTGGCTGGAGGTTAACGTAAGCTGTCCCAACGTTCACGGCGGGGGTATGAGCTTTGGCACCAGTCCCGATGCGGCTGCAGCGGTAACAAGGGCAGTTAAGGCTGTTACAACCAAGCCTGTAATTATTAAGCTGTCTCCCAATGTAACCGACATAGTTTCAATAGCAAAGGCTTGTGAGGCAGCAGGTGCAGACGGTATAAGCCTTATAAATACCTTGCTTGGTATGCGTATAGACCTACGCACTAAAAAGCCTGTTATAGCTAATAAAATGGGTGGCTTTTCGGGTAATGCCATATTCCCCGTTGCCCTTCGTATGGTATATCAGGTTGCAAAGGCTGTATCTATACCCGTTGTTGGTATGGGCGGTGTAAGCAGTGCCGAGGACGTTATAGAGATGATGCTTGCAGGTGCTACCGCCGTTGAGGTGGGGGCCGCAAATCTTGTGGACCCTTATGCTTGCAAGAAGATTATAGACGAGCTTCCGTCGGTGATGAAAAAATACAAAATTGATAATTTGAAGGATATAATAGGAGGTGCCTTGTAATGGGCAAGGATGTAATTATTGCTTGTGATTTTCCCAATGAGGAAAAGGTGCTTGAATTTTTAGATAAGTTTGAGGGTAAAAAGCCTTTTGTAAAGATAGGTATGGAGCTTTTTTACGGAGCAGGCCCTCAGATAGTTAAGGAGATTAAAAAACGCGGTCATAAGATTTTCCTCGACCTTAAGCTTCACGATATTCCCAATACGGTAAAAAAATCTATGGCGGTTCTGTCAGGTCTTGATGTGGATTTGTGCAACCTTCATGCTGCCGGTACGATCAATATGATGAAGGCGGCTATTGAGGGTCTTACCAGACCCGACGGCACAAGACCCTTGCTTATAGCTGTTACTCAGCTTACTTCTACTGATCAGGAAAGCCTTGAAAAGGATTTGCTTATCAACCGCCCCATGGACGAGGTTGTTATGCATTACGCAAGCAACGCAAAGTCTGCAGGGCTTGACGGCGTGGTGTGCTCTCCTTTGGAGGCTGGCAAGGTCCACGAGCTTTGCGGCAACGATTTTATAACCGTGACCCCCGGTGTACGCTTTGCCGATGGGGAAGTGGGCGACCAAAAGCGAGTGATGACTCCTGCACAGGCTAAGGAAATCGGCTCTGATTATATAGTCGTGGGCAGACCCATTACTGCGGCTGAGGATCCTGTTGCCGCTTACGAGCGTTGTGTCAGAGAATTTGTAGATTAAAGGAGATATAAGGTTATGCAAAAGCTGATTGCTAAAGATTTACTTTCTATAGGTGCTGTTTTCTTCCGCCCTCAGGAACCCTTTACGTGGGCAAGCGGTATTAAAAGCCCCGTTTACTGTGATAACAGACTTACTCTTACTTCTACAGCAGTTCGCAACGATGTTGAAAACGGACTTGCTACGTTAATTAAAGAAAACTATCCCGATGCAGAGGTGCTTATGGGTACTTCTACTGCCGGTATTGCTCATGCAGCTATAACCGCTCATTTGCTTGATATGCCTATGGGTTACGTTCGTTCCGGTGCAAAGGATCACGGTAGACAGAACCAGATAGAGGGCAAGCTTGAAAAGGGACAGAAGGTTGTTGTTGTTGAAGACCTTATCTCTACAGGCGGTAGCGTTATCGAGGTTGTTAACGTGCTTCGAGAAGCCGGTGCCGAGGTGCTTGGCGTTGTCAGCATCTTCACCTACGGTATGAAAAAGGGTCTTGAGCGTTTGGCGGCTGCTGAGGTTAAGAATATATCCCTCACAAACTTTGACGTTATCGCAGAGGTTGCAGCTGAAGAAGGTTATATTAAGCCCGAAGAAATTCAAAAGCTTATAGCTTTCAGAAACAATCCCTCCGATGAGAGCTGGATTAATGCGGGTGCTTAATAATGAGAAGCCTGATTGATATTCTGGATTTATCGACCAACGAGCTTGATGAGCTTATAGCCACCGCAGAGGATATTATTGCAAATCCTTCTGCATATTCCGAAAAGTGCAAGGGTAAAAAGCTTGCCACTTTGTTCTTTGAGCCTTCTACCAGAACAAGGCTCAGCTTCGAGGCGGCAATGTATGAGCTGGGCGGCAACGTGATAGGCTTTTCCTCTGCAGACAATTCCTCTGCCGCTAAGGGTGAGAGCGTTGCGGATACTGCAAAAACCGTTAGTTGTTATGCCGATATTGTTGCAATGCGTCATCCCAAGGAGGGCGCACCGCTGGTTGCGGCTATTAATGCCAGCATACCCGTTATCAACGCAGGTGACGGCGGTCACAACCATCCTACCCAAACCTTGGCAGACCTTTTAACTATACACCGGGAAAAGGGTAGATTTGATAACCTTACCATAGGCTTTTGCGGCGACCTTAAGTTTGGCAGAACCGTACACTCTCTTATCAATGCTATGTCCAGATACAAAGGCATAAAGGTTGTGCTTATTTCTCCTGAGGAGCTGGCGCTTCCCGGTTATGTAAAAAACGACGTTCTTGATAAAAACGGCATTGAGTATGAGGAAACCACCAGCCTTGAGGATGCGATGCCTCAGCTTGATATTCTGTATATGACCCGTGTGCAGAGAGAGCGTTTCTTCAACGAGGAGGACTATCTCCGTTTGAAGGATAGCTATATATTAGAGCCTAAAAAGCTTCAGGGTGCCAAGTCAGACCTTTGCATCATGCATCCACTGCCTCGTGTAAACGAGATAAGCGTTGCTATTGACGATGATCCCAGAGCCTGTTATTTCAAGCAGGTGCTTAACGGCAAATATATGCGTATGGCTTTGATACTAAAATTGTTGGAGGAGGCTAAGAAATGAATATCGACTCCATCACTAACGGTGTTGTAATTGACCATATTACCGCAGGTAGGGGTATGAGGTTGTACGACCTTTTGCATCTTGATAATTTTGACTGCTCTGTTGCGATAATTAAAAACGTTGCAAGCAAAAAAATGGGTAAAAAGGACATCATCAAAATTGATGCCGACATCACGCTGGACTTTGACGTTATCGGCTTTGTTGACCCTAACGCTACCGTGAATATTATCAAAAACGGTGAGTTGGTAAGCAAGCGTACGATTGATACACCCAAGGTTTTGACTAGTGTTATAAAGTGTAAAAATCCCCGCTGTATCACTTCCGTTGAGCAGGAGCTGTCTCACGTGTTTACCCTTGCAAAGGGTAAGGACGTTGTTTACCGTTGCCTGTATTGCGAAACCGAAGCTAAGATATAAGATTTTAATAAAAATATCATAAAATATCAAAGCGTGCCTTGACACCAAATAACATGGGTGTTATAATAAAGACACCGATTGCCATTCTTTGCTACTGACGGATTATTGTGGGTTACCACAAGGGAACAAAGAATGTATGTTTTTTGCGTTAAAGCCGACCGTCTGGGCACACTTTACTTTTTACAAGTTAAGTGTGCCTTGTTTTTGTTTCAGGAGGTTACTTTATGAAAAAAGTTGGTATAGTTATGGGGAGCGATAGCGACCTTCCTATTATACAAAAAGCTACCGATACCTTAAGCTCTTTAGGTGTTCCTTTCGAGGTGCACGTATATTCCGCCCACAGAACGCCGGAGCAGGCAAGGGATTTTGCCCTTACCGCCCGCGACAAGGGCTTTGGCGTTATTATTGCTGCGGCAGGTATGGCGGCACACCTTGCAGGTGCAATTGCGGCTAATACAACCCTGCCTGTTATAGGTATACCTTGTAAGTCTTCTAATCTTGACGGTCTGGACGCATTGCTCTCTACTGTACAGATGCCCAGCGGTATCCCCGTAGCAACAGTAGCAATAAACGGCGGTGCAAACGCCGCACTGCTTGCCGCACAGATTATAGCGGTTGAGGATAGCGCCCTTGCTGATAAGTTAAACGCAAAGCGTGCGTCTGACGCTAAGAAGGTTCTTGAAAAGGATGCGGCTATTTCTGAAAGTTTTAACGGTTAGTATATAGTACTATTATAAGGAGGGAGTTTATGGGCGGGTTTTTTGGTGCTGCTTGCAAAGGCGATGCTGTAGGTGATGTTTTCTTTGGAACAGACTACCACTCACATCTTGGCACGCGCCGCGGAGGTATGGCTGTTTTTGATGAAAAAATAGGCTTACAGCGTGTAATACATAATATTGAAAATTCACCATTTAGGACTAAGTTTGAGCACGTGTTTGAGGAGATGCAGGGCAACTCTGCCATAGGCTGTATCAGTGACTACGACCCTCAACCTCTGCTTATAAGGTCCAGTCTTGGTACCTATGCCATTTGTGTTATCGGCATAATTAATAACTCTGATAGTCTGGTTGACCATTATCTATCCTTTAGCGGCGGTCATTTTAATGCAATGACCAGCGGCAACATTAACAGCACCGAGCTTGTTGCTGCTTTGATAAATCAAAAGAGCAATTTTATCGAAGGTATCAAATTTGCTCAAAAGGAAATAGAGGGCTCTGCTTCTATACTGGTGCTTAAGGATGACGGCTCTATTATAGCTGCCCGTGACAGATTGGGCAGAACTCCTGTTACCGTGGGCAAAAGCGAGACCGGACATTGCGTTTCCTTTGAGGATTTTGCTTATATCAAGCTTGAATATGAAAGAATAAAGGAGCTTGGTCCGGGCGAGATAGTGGAAATCACTGCTGATAGCGTTACCGTTCTTTCGGCTCCAGGCAAGGAGATGCGTGTTTGCTCCTTCTTGTGGAGCTATTACGGTTACCCTACGTCTACGTATGAGGGTGTTAACGTAGAAATGATGCGTTACCGCAACGGTGAGATAATGGCGGAGCACGATATGCACGTAGGTAATGCAGTGGACGTTGACTATATCGGCGGTGTTCCCGATTCGGGCACGCCTCACGCAATAGGATACGCCAATAAAAGCAGCTTACCTTTTGCAAGAGCTTTTATAAAATACACTCCCACTTGGGCTCGTAGCTTTATGCCTACCAGTCAAAAGGAACGCAGAAAAGTTGCAAAAATGAAGCAGATACCGGTACACGAGCTTATTATCGACAAAAGCTTGTTGTTTGTTGACGACTCGATTGTACGAGGTACTCAGCTTAAGGAAACGGTAGATTTCCTTTACGAAAACGGGGCAAAGGCAGTGCATATGCGTTCCGCTTGTCCTCCTATAATGTTTGGCTGTAAGTACCTTAACTTTACAAGGGCTACCAACGACATGGAGCTTATTGCACGCCGTGTTATTATGGAGCTTGAGGGTGAAGAAGGTTTTAAGTATATCGAGGAATACAGCGATTCTTCTACCGAACGCGGTAAAAAGTTCAGAGAAAAGATTTGCAAAGAGCTACATTTGGCTTCAATTGAATTTCAGTCATTACAAGGTTTAATAGACGCTATAGGTATCGAGCCCTGTAAGCTTTGTACCTATTGCTGGAACGGAAAGGAATAATAATTATGCATACACAATCCAAATCTGATAGCTACGCAGCAGCGGGCGTTGATATAACAGCAGGTTACAAGGCTGTTGAGCTTATGAAAAAACATATTGCAACTACCCTTACAAAAGGTGTTTGCTCTGACGTTGGCGGCTTTGGCGGCTTGTTTGAGCTTGATCTTACCGGTATAAGCCGTCCTGTACTTGTCAGCGGCACCGACGGTGTTGGCACTAAGCTTAAGATTGCTTTTATTATGGACAAGCACGACACGGTTGGTATCGACTGTGTTGCAATGTGTGTAAACGATATTATCTGTAGCGGTGCAAAACCCCTGTTTTTCCTTGATTATATCGCTTGCGGTAAAAACGTTCCTGAGCGTATTGCTGATATAGTTAAGGGCGTTTGCGATGGCTGTGTACAGTCCGGTGCGGCTCTTATCGGCGGCGAAACAGCAGAAATGCCCGGTTTTTACCCCGTGGATGAATACGACCTTGCAGGCTATTGCACAGGTATCGTTGATAAGGCTAAGATTATCGACAACAAGACTATGAAGGCAGGCGACGTGGTTATAGCTCTTCCTTCCTCCGGCGTTCACTCCAACGGTTTTTCTCTTGTTCGTAAGGTGTTTGACGTCGAGAACAAGGATATAAAGACTCCCGTTGCAGAGCTTGGCGGTAAGTCTATAGGCGAAACTTTGCTTGCTCCTACAAGGATTTACGTTAAGCCCATCCTTGCTTTGCTTGAAGAGGTTGCGGTTAAGGGCATCTCTCATATAACAGGCGGCGGCTTCTACGAGAACATTCCCCGTAGCATTCCCGAAGGTCTTGGCGCAAGGATAGAAAAGTCCGCAGTTAAGATACTTCCTATATTCGACCTCATCGCAAAGACGGGCGGCATTTCTGAAAGAGATATGTTCAATACCTTCAATATGGGCGTTGGTATGAGCGTTGTTGTTGGCGCCGAGGATGTTGACAAGGCTATAGCTATACTCAAGGCTAACGGAGAAGACGCTTACGTTATAGGCGAAATCATTGAGTCCGAGGAAAAGATATGTATATGCTAAGGCGTATAATCAGCGGTATATCCGCAGGCTTGATGGTTTCCATTGGCGGTTGCGTATTTCTTGCCCTCGCCAACGATGTTACAACAAAGTTTGTTGGTGCTACACTGTTTGCCGTTGCCTTGTTGGTTATCTGCTACAGAGGCTACTCCTTGTTTACTGGCAAGGTTGGCTTTCTTGTTGATGATGGCAGCAGAAAAGCCTGGTCCGTATTGCTTTTAGGCTTGCTGGGTAACGCAATCGGCACCGTAATAATGGGCTTGGCTGTAAAGTATGCTATACCCGCCCTTGCTGAAACTGCAAAGCTTGCCTGCGAGGCAAGATTGGAGCAGGAGATAGGGCAGTCTATTATACGCGGTATGCTTTGCGGCGTGCTTATGTATCTTGCCGTTTGCATTTACAGAAGCAAAAATACCATATCGGGTATCATTTTCTGTATACCTGTATTTATACTCAGCGGCTTTGAACACTCTATTGCGGATATGTTCTATTTCACCGCATCTGGCATTGTGGAGCCTAAGGTATTTAGTTTTATAGCTATAATTATAGTAAGCAACGGACTTGGTGCTATAATGATGGCTTTGCTTGAAAAATACGGCAAGGAGGCTATTAGTGATGCAAAAAACGGCTAAAATAGCTGTATTGGTTTCCGGCGGCGGCACAAATTTGCAGGCACTTATTGATGCGGAAAAGAAAGGCGTTATAACCAGCGGTAAGATTACCTTGGTGATATCCAATAAAGAGGGGGCATACGCTCTTGAGCGTGCTACCAAGGCTGGCATTCCCTCTGTGGTTATAACTAAAAAGTCCTGCGGCAGTCAGGAGCTGTTTGAGGATGCTTTGATTAATGCTCTCGAGGAACAGGGAACCGACCTTATTATACTTGCAGGCTTTATGTCTATACTCAGCAAAAGGTTTACAGACCGTTTTGCAAAACGCATTATAAACGTACATCCGTCCTTGATACCTTCCTTTTGCGGAGAAGGCTTTTACGGTCTACGTGTACACGAGGCTGCTTTGGCAAAGGGAGTTAAGGTAACAGGTGCTACAGTACATTTTGTAAATGAGATACCCGATGGGGGAGAGATTATTTTGCAAAAGGCGGTTACCATACACGAGGGAGACACTCCCGAGGTGTTACAAAAGCGTGTTATGCGTTTAGCTGAATGGAAAATTTTACCCGCTGCAGCCGAAAAGGTTTGTGCGGAGATAATTAAGGAAAAATAATAAAGGGGAATATAAAATGGATATTTACAAGATTAATCAAATTGACAAGCTTATTGAGGGCAATTCCTACGTTGGCAGAGGTATCGTTATCGGTACAAGTGCCGACGGCAGTAAGGCGTGCACTGCATACTTCATAATGGGCAGAAGCGCTAACAGCAGAAACCGTGTGTTTACCGAGCGTGACGGCGCTTTGTTTACCGAGCCTTTTGACGCCTCTAAGGTAGAGGATCCCAGTCTTATCATTTATGCGGCTCTTCGTTCCTTTGAAAACAAGCTTATCGTTACCAACGGTGACCAGACTGATACTATTTATAACGGTCTTAAGGAAGGTAAGTCCTTCAGTCAGGCGTTAACCGCCCGTCAGTTTGAGCCTGATGCTCCCAACCTTACTCCCCGTATAAGCGGTATGCTCGCTTTTGCTGATAACAGCTTTACTTATGAGATGAGCATTCTTAAGAGCATCGACGCAGAGGGAAGTGACTGTGCCCGTTTCACCTTCTCTTATCCTTCCGTTGCTGGTCTTGGCCACTTTATCCATACATACGTTTGCGACGGTAACCCCATTCCCACTTTCCAGGGTGAGCCTGAGCGTGTTGCTATCCCCGATGATATTGATGCTTTCACAAATACACTGTGGAACGCTCTTGATGAAAACAACAAAATTTCCCTTTACGTTCGTTATACCGACCTTAAGACCGGTGACGTTGCATCCCGTCTTATAAACAAAAACTAATTGCTGTAAGGAGATTATACAATGAAAGAATTTGAACTTAAATACGGTTGTAATCCTAACCAAAAGCCTGCTAAAATTTATATGCACGACGGTAGCGAGCTTCCTATAGAAATAATAAACGGTCGTCCCGGCTTTATTAATTTTCTTGATGCTTTCAATAGCTGGCAGCTTGTAAAGGAGCTTAAGGAAGCTCTCGGTATGCCTGCCGTTACCTCCTTCAAGCACGTTAGTCCTACCTCTGCCGCTGTTGGTATCCCTTTGTCCGATAAGCTTAAAAAGGCTTGCTTCGTTGACGATATTGAGGGTCTGGATGAGTCTCCTCTTGGCTGTGCTTACGCCCGTGCCCGCGGCACTGACAGAATGTGCTCCTTTGGTGACTGGGTTGCCCTCAGCGACGTTTGTGACGTTGTTACCGCAAAAATGATCAAGCGTGAGGTTTCTGACGGTGTTATCGCTCCCGGTTATGAGCCTGAGGCTTTGGAAATCCTTAAGACCAAGAGAAACGGCAACTACAATATAGTTAAGATAGACCCCAATTACGTTCCCGACCTTGCAGAGCATAAGCAGGTCTTTGGTATAACCTTCGAGCAGGGAAGAAACAATTTCGAGATTAACAAGGCGCTTCTTTCCAATATCGTTACCCAAAATAAGGACCTTCCCGAAAGTGCGGTAAGAGACCTCATCGTTGCTCTTATCACTCTTAAGTACACCCAGTCCAACTCTGTTTGCTATGCAGTTGACGGTCAGGCTATCGGCGTTGGTGCAGGTCAGCAGTCCCGTATCCACTGTACCCGTCTTGCCGGCTCCAAGGCAGACACTTGGTTCCTTCGTCAGCATGACAAGGTTCTTTCCTTACCCTTCAAGGCTGATATCGGCAGACCTGAGAGAGATAACGTTATAGACGGCTACATAAACAGAAACGAAGAGGACGTTTGTGCAGACGGCAACTGGCAGAAGTATTTTACCTCCCAGCCCGAGCCTCTTACTGATGACGAAATCAAAGCATATCTCGCAACCAAGGATGGCGTTGCCCTTGGTTCCGACGCCTTCTTCCCCTTCAGTGACAACATCGAAAGAGCTAAGCGTAGCGGCGTTAAATATATTGCAGAGCCCGGTGGCTCTATCCGTGATGATCTGGTAATTGAGTGCTGTGATAAGTACGGTATGGCTATGGCGTTTACCGGTATGCGTTTGTTCCATCATTAAGGAGTAGTTTGATGAAAATAATGGTTGTTGGTGGCGGAGGCAGAGAACACGCCATAATCAAAAAACTGAAAGAAAACAAAAATATTACTCAAATATATGCCTTGCCCGGTAACGGCGGCATTGCAAAGGATGCACAGATTGTTGATATCAAAGCAACAGACTTAGCGGCTATCAAGCAGTTTGCAGTTGATAAGGGCATAGATTATGCAGTTGTTGCACCCGATGACCCCCTTGTGTTAGGCTGTGTTGACGAGCTGGAGTCGGTAGGTATTCCTTGCTTTGGTCCAAACAAAGCTGCGGCAATAATCGAAGGCAGTAAGGTTTTTTCTAAAAATCTTATGAAAAAATACGGTATTCCCACTGCAGAATATGAAGTATTTGATAATATGGATAAAGCGTTGGAATACCTTAAAACTGCGGCTATTCCTACCGTTATCAAGGCTAACGGTCTGGCTCTCGGCAAGGGCGTTATTATAGCACAAACCCGTGAAGAGGCTTACGACGCTGTTAAATCTATGATGGCTGATAAGGTCTTTGGCAAAAGCGGTGACAGCATTGTAATCGAGGAGTTCCTTACGGGCCCCGAGGTTTCTGTTCTGGCTTTCACCGACGGTAAAACTCTTGTTCCTATGGTTTCCTCCATGGACCACAAGCGTGCAGGGGATAATGATACAGGTCTTAATACAGGCGGTATGGGCACAATCGCCCCCAACCCCTATTACACTAAGGAAATCGCCAAAGAGTGTATGGAAACTATTTTCCTTCCCACGGTAAAAGCTATGAATGCAGAGGGAAGAAGCTTTAAGGGCTGCTTGTACTTCGGTCTTATGCTTACCCCTAAGGGACCTAAGGTTATAGAATATAACTGCCGTTTCGGTGACCCTGAGACCCAGGTGGTTCTGCCCCTTTTGAACACAGATTTACTTACCGTTATGCAGGCTACTACAAAGGGCACCCTTGATGTTCTTAACGTGGAGTTTAAGGATGAAAGTGCCTGCTGTGTTATCCTTGCTTCCGGCGGTTATCCCGGCTCTTACAAGAAGGGCTTTGAGATAACCATACCTGACGATATACAGGGCAGTGTATACGTTGCAGGTGCGGTAGAAAAGGACGGCAAACTTCTTACCGGCGGCGGCCGTGTCCTCGGTATTACGGCTACAGCACCCACACTTAAGGAAGCTATTGATAAATCTTACGCTATGGTTAAGCGTGTAGGCTTTGAGGGGGCGTTCTACCGCAGCGACATTGGTGCCCGTGCATTAAAAGCTAACAAGGAGGACTAAGGATGGTTTACAGAGTTTTTGTAGAAAAGAAAAAAGAGCTTGCTAACGAAGCAAAGTCTCTCCTTTCCGATGCTCGCACTCTGCTTGGCATTACTAATCTTAGCGACGTGCGTGTTATAAACCGTTATGACGCCGAAAACATAACAGAGGAGCTGTTTAATTACTCTATTGGCACGGTATTTTCCGAGCCTCAGCTTGACATAGCTACAGAGTCCTTGGATTGCGGCGACGCTTATGTTTTTGCCGTTGAGTTTTTACCCGGTCAGTTTGACCAGCGGGCAGACTCTGCGGCGCAGTGTATCCAGATCATATCCTGCGGTGACAGACCTATCATCCGCACAGCTAAGGTTTACGTTTTGTACGGTACACTTAGCGATGCTGAGATTGCAGAGATTAAAAAGTATGTTATTAACCCCGTTGAGGCAAGGGAAGCTACCCTTGAAAAGCCTGAGACCCTTGCGGTTGAATACGATATTCCTACCGAGGTTAAAACTATCGACGGCTTCACCAAGCTTGATAAGGAAGGCTTGGCTGCCTTTGTAAAGAATTACGGTCTGGCGATGGATAACGAGGATATTGCTTTTTGCCAGAAGTATTTTATAGAGGAAAACCGCGACCCCACTATCACCGAAATCAGGATGATAGATACCTATTGGTCTGACCATTGCCGTCATACCACCTTCCAGACTATTATTGATAACGTTGTTTTTGAGGACGAGCTCCTTCAAAAGACCTATGATAGTTATATAGCTATGCGTGGCGAGCTTGGCAGAACAAAGCCTGTTTGCCTTATGGATATTGCAACCCTTGCAGTCAGATATCTTAAGAAAAACGGCAAGCTTGATAAGCTTGATGAGTCTGAGGAGATTAACGCTTGTACTGTTAAAATTGACGTTGAAATCAATGGCAAGAGCGAGCCCTGGTTGTTGCTGTTCAAGAACGAAACCCACAACCATCCTACGGAAATCGAGCCCTTTGGCGGTGCGGCTACCTGTATAGGCGGTGCGATCCGTGACCCTCTTTCCGGCCGTTCCTACGTATACGGTGCAATGCGTGTTACCGGTGCGGCTGATCCCTTGAAGCCTGTCAGCGAGACCATAAAGGGTAAGCTTCCTCAGCGTAAAATAGTTACTACTGCTGCTGCAGGTTATTCCTCCTACGGTAACCAGATAGGTCTTGCCACGGGTATAGTTGATGAGATTTATCACCCCGGTTATGCCGCTAAGCGTATGGAAATCGGTGCAGTTATTGCGGCTGCACCTGCTGAAAACGTAAGGAGAGAGGTTCCTGCTGCAGGTGACGTAGTAATCCTTTTGGGCGGTAGCACGGGCAGAGACGGTATCGGCGGTGCCACAGGCTCCTCCAAGGCTCACGATTCTCACTCTGTAGAAACCTGCGGTGCGGAAGTACAAAAGGGTAATGCACCCGAGGAAAGAAAGCTTCAGCGTTTGTTCCGTAATCCTGCGGCATCCCGTCTTATCAAGCGTTGTAACGACTTTGGTGCAGGCGGTGTTTCCGTTGCTATCGGTGAGCTTGCAGACGGTCTTGAAATAAACCTTAACGCCGTACCCAAAAAGTACGAGGGTCTTGACGGTACCGAGCTTGCTATAAGCGAGTCTCAGGAGCGTATGGCGGGTGTTATAGAGGCTAAGGACGTTAATACCTTCCTGTCTCTTGCCGCTGAAGAAAATCTTCAGGCTTGCCCCGTTGCCGTTGTTACTGAGTCTCCCAGACTTGTTATGAACTGGAACGGTAAAAAGATTGTTGATATAAGCCGTGAGTTTTTGAACTCTAACGGTGCTGAAAAGCATATAAGCATAACACCTGCCAAGGCAGAGTATAAGAACAAAACTGTCAGCGGTAGCTTTACCGATAACTATAAAGCCCTTGCTTCTGACCTTAACATCTGCTCTAAGCGCGGTCTTTCCGAAAGGTTTGACTCTACAATCGGCGCCGGTACTGTTTTGATGCCCTTTGGCGGTATCAACCAGCTTACCCCTGCCCAGAGCATGGTGCAAAAGGTTTCTGTTGAGAAGGAGCACACAAATACCTGCTCCTTTATGTCCTTCGGATACAACCCCTATATCTCCGAAGCCAGCCCCTATCACGGTGCATATCTTGCAGTGGTTGAATCCGTTGCAAAGCTTGTAGCGTCCGGTGCTTCCTTCGAGGACGTTTATCTTTCCTTCCAGGAATATTTTGAGCATCCAAGAAAGGACGGCAAGCGTTGGGGCAAGCCCTTGTCTGCTTTGCTCGGTGCCTTCAGAGCGCAGGTTGAGCTTGGTATAGGCTCTATCGGCGGTAAGGACTCTATGAGTGGTTCCTTTGAAAATCTGGATGTTCCTCCTACTCTTGTTTCCTTTGCGGTAACTACGGGTAAAACCGATGAAGTTATCTCTCCCGAGCTTAAGAAGGCGGGCAACAAGCTTGTTCATCTTAAGCCTGTTTACGGTGAGGACGGTCTTCCTACTGCGGATTCTCTTATTAAGCTGTTCGCAGACGTTACCGGTCTTATGCGCAGCGGTTCTGCCGTTTCCTGTTATACCCCCGGTATGGGCGGTGTTGCCGAGGCGGTTATGAAGGCTGCCTTTGGTAACGGTCTTGGCGTTAAGTTTAACAGCGGTGTAGCTTTGGACGAGCTGTTTGCTTACAGCTATGGTTCTTTCGTTGTGGAAGTAAAGGATGATAGCTTTGCTGATGCTGTTATAGGTACCGTTACAGATGACGGTGTTATCAGCTACGGTGATGAAAAGCTTTCTCTCAACAGCTTACTTGGCATTTACGAGGATAAGCTTGAAAGCGTTTATAGCTGTAATATCCCCGACTCAAACTCTCCTATGGAAAAGTTTGAGTACTCTGTTGACGAGCATCGCTCTGCGGCTATCAAGGTTGCAAGGCCCAAGGTGCTTATTCCTGCATTCCCCGGTACAAACTGTGAGTATGACAGCGCTAAGGCTGTAAGAGATGCAGGTGCTGAGCCTGAAATAGTTGTTATCAAAAACCTTAGTGCCGCCGGCATCAGCGAGAGCATAGATGCCTTTGCAGGCAAGCTTAAGAATGCCCAGATGGTATTTATCCCCGGCGGCTTCTCCGGCGGCGACGAGCCTGACGGTAGCGGTAAGTTTATAACCGCTTTCTTCCGTAATGCCGCTATTAAAGAGGGCGTTACAGAGCTTCTGGAAAAGCGTGACGGTTTAATGTGCGGTATCTGTAACGGCTTCCAGGCACTTATAAAGCTGGGGCTTGTTCCTTACGGTAAGATTATCGATACCGATGCAAGCTGTCCCACCTTGACCTTCAATACTATAGCCCGACATCAATCCCGTATAGTTCGCACCCGTATCGCCTCCAACAAGTCTCCTTGGCTTGCACTTACCCAGGTTGGCGATGTTTACAGCGTGCCGATTTCTCACGGCGAGGGTCGCTTCCTTGCAGACCCCGAGCTTATTAAGCGGCTTGCCGCAAACGGTCAGATTGCTACCCAATACGTAGACCTTGAAGGTAATCCCACCGGTGACGTTCACTTTAATCCCAACGATTCTATGTTTGCTATTGAGGGTATCACCTCTCCCGATGGCAGAGTTTTTGGTAAAATGGGTCACAGCGAAAGAGTTGGTGCAGGACTTTACAAGAACGTTCCCGGTAACTATAACATCCGTATGTTTGAGGCCGCAGTTAAGTACTTTAAGTAATGTAAGGAGTAGATTGTATGGCATATTTAAGCGATATTGAAATAGCACAGCAATGTAAAATGGAGCATATCAGCGTTATAGCTGAGCGTGCCCACGTTGACGATAAGTATATTGAGCAGTACGGCAGATATAAGGCAAAGGTTGACCTTTCCTTGCTGGATGAAACCAACCGTCCCGACGGTAAGCTTATACTTGTTACTGCAATTACACCCACCCCTGCAGGTGAGGGTAAAACTACTACCACAATAGGTCTTGCCGACGGTCTTAAGCTTATAGGCAAGGACGTTACCGTTGCACTCAGAGAGCCATCCCTTGGCCCCGTATTTGGCGTTAAGGGCGGTGCCGCAGGCGGCGGATATGCTCAGGTGGTACCTATGGAGGACATTAACCTCCACTTTACAGGTGACTTCCACGCTATAGGTGCGGCAAACAACCTGCTTGCGGCTATGTTGGATAACCATATCCAGCAGGGCAACGCACTTAATATAGACGTGAGAAAAATCTCCTGGAAGCGTTGCGTTGATATGAACGACCGTCAGCTTCGCTTTGTTGTTGACGGCTTGGGCGGCAAGACCAACGGTGTTCCCAGAGAGGACGGATTTGATATTACCGTTGCTTCTGAGATTATGGCTGTTCTTTGCCTTTCCAGCTCCATCACCGACCTTAAGGAAAGACTGTCCCGCATCGTTGTAGGCTACACCTATGACGATAAGCCCGTAACCTGTGGCGAGCTTAAGGCGGCAGGTGCAATGACTGCACTTTTGAAGGACGCTTTGAAGCCTAACCTTGTTCAGACTCTTGAGGGTACCCCTGCCTTTGTTCACGGAGGTCCCTTTGCTAACATTGCCCACGGCTGTAACTCTGTTATGGCAACCCGTCTTGCTCTCAAGATGGGCGACTATACCGTTACCGAAGCAGGCTTTGGTGCTGACCTCGGTGCTGAAAAGTTCCTTGATATCAAGTGCCGTATGGCAGGTCTTACTCCTGATGCCGTTGTTATCGTTGCTACGGTTCGTGCGCTTAAGATGCACGGCGGTCTTGCTAAGACCGAGCTTGGTAATGAGGACTTGGTTGCTCTTGAAAAGGGTATACCTAACCTTCTTCGCCACGTTTCAAATATTAAAAACGTTTATAAGCTCCCCTGTGTTGTAGCTGTAAACCGTTTCCCAACTGATACTGATAAGGAAATAGAGTTTATAATCGAAAAATGCCGTGCTCTCGGTGTTAATACCGTTTTGTCTACAGTTTGGGCAGACGGCGGCAAGGGTGGCGTTGAGCTTGCAAAAGAGGTTGTACGCCTTTGTGAGGAAGAACAGGGCGACTTTACCTTCTCCTACGAGCTTGACAGCACCATTGAGGAAAAGATTGCATCTGTTGTTACTAAGGTATACGGCGGCGTTGGCATTAACGTAATGCCTGCAGCTAAAAAACAGATTGAGCAGCTTGAAAAGCTTGGCTTTGGCAAGATGCCTGTATGTATTGCAAAAACCCAGTACAGCTTCTCTGATGACCCCACAAAGCTTGGTGCTCCCGAGGGCTTTACCGTAACGGTTAAAAACGTTAAGGTTTCTGCCGGTGCAGGCTTTATAGTTGTGCTCACCGGTGATATACTTACCATGCCCGGCTTGCCCAAGTCTCCCGCTGCTGAGCGTATCGACGTAGACGAAAACGGCAAGATTTCAGGCTTGTTCTAAGGTGGATGCTATGTCTTATGTAAAGTTGGGAAAAACAGGCATTGTTTCTCCTAAGAACGCATTCGGTGCATTGCCCATCCAAAGGGTAAATGACGATTATGCCGTGATGCTGTTACAAAAGGCATATAATAACGGTTTTACATTTTTTGATACAGCCAGAATGTATACTGATAGCGAACGGAAGATAGGTCTTGCCCTGTCTTCCGTTCGTAGTAATATCGTTATTGCTACCAAGACCACAGTTACTACGGTTGATGCTTTTTGGAAGGATTTGGAAACAAGCCTCAGTTTGTTAAAAACCGATTATATTGATATATATCAATTCCATAACCCTGCCTTTTGTCCGAAGCCCGATGATGGAAGCGGGCTTTATGAAGCTATGCTTGAGGCAAAAGGGGTGGGGAAGATACGTCATATAGGTATCACCAACCATCGCCACAAGGTAGCGGAGGAGGCTGTTAAATCAGGGCTGTACAGCACCCTTCAGTTTCCGTTTTGTTATCTGGCAAACGATGTAGATCTGTCTTTGGTTAAGCTTTGCAAGGAGCACGAGGTTGGTTTTATTGCTATGAAGGGATTGTCCGGCGGACTTATAACCAACGCTGCCGCCGCATACGCTTGGATGGAGCGGTTTGATAACGTTTTGCCTATATGGGGCATACAAAAAGAAACCGAGCTTGATGAGTTTATTTCTCTTGCAAATACAGTCATAGACGATACACAGGTTTCTGCGGTAATAGAAAAGGACAGGCAAGCTCTTTCGGGCAGCTTTTGCCGTGCTTGCGGTTACTGTATGCCCTGTCCTATGGGGATAGAAATTAACACCTGCGCCCGTATGTCGCAGCTTATAAGGCGTAGCCCTTCGAGCGGATGGTTGACAGAGAAAAGCAGGGAAATGATGCTTAAGATAAACGACTGCATTAATTGCGGAAAATGCGTCTCTTTATGTCCGTATAACCTCAATACACCAGAATTGCTAAAACGTAATTTAGAGGACTATTTAAGCATTTTGGAAGAGAAAACCAAAATATAGCTACAAGGCTACTGTTAAAAGAAGTAACAGTAGCCTTTGGTATTTTAGTGCAATTTATAAAAAGATATTTACAAATAGCCTTTTTGCATCTATAATTGGATTTGGAAAGGGGTGTTGTTGTGCTTATAAAAGAAGCTGTTGAAAGCTATGGTTTAACTTTATTTTGCGGTAGCCTTGACAGGGAAATTGCATCGGTTTACTGTTGCGACCTGTTAAGTAACGCCCTGGTAAAGCTAAAAGAAAAATCTGCGTGGCTTACGGTGATGAACAACGTCAACGTAGGTGCCGTGGCTTACAATAACAACGCCGCCTGCGTTGTTCTGACAGAGGGGACCGTGCCGGACGAGGAGCTGTTAAAATCGGCAAAAACACACGGCGTTACGGTTTTGGGCAGTAAGGAAGACAGCTATAAAACAGCCGTTAATCTGAGCCGCGGAATAAAAGGGTGACAAATTAATAAAAATAACTTGTTTTTTCTAAAAAAACTAACAAATATTTGTTTTTATCATTGACCTTTGTAAAAGTATATGGTATAATTAATCGGTTAAAAAATATATTCAATTAATTCATTATTTATAAGGAGGAGTTCATAACAATGAGGAACAAACTTGAAACTTTCCCCTTCAAGGACACACCTGAGCAAAAGGCGCAGCTTGACGCAGTTATTGCTGAGTTTAAGGATGTACGCGGCTCCCTTGTACAGGTTCTGAAGAGGGCACAGGAAATTTACGGTTATCTCCCCTTGGAGGTACAGATTGCCGTAGCTGAGGGAATTAATGTTCCGCTTGAGGAGGTTTACGGGGTAGTATCTTTCTACTCTCTGTTTTCTATCCAGCCCAAGGGCGAGCATAACATTTCCGTATGCTTGGGTACTGCTTGCTACGTAAAGGGCAGCGGTGACATTTATGAGGCACTTAAGGAAAAGCTTGGTCTTTCCGATGGCGGTTGCACTCCCGACGGTAAATTCTCTCTTGAGGCTTGCCGTTGCATAGGTGCTTGTGGTCTTGCTCCTGTTCTTACTGTTGGCGATGACGTTTACGGTAGACTTACCGTTAAGGACGTTGACGGCATAATCGAAAAATATCGTGCTTAATGCGTACTCTCTCTTTATCCGTTCTTGACCTGGTGCAAAACTCTGTTCGTTCAGGTGCCACAGCTGTTAAGATTTGCTTAACTAAGGATGTGCTTTGCGGACAGCTTGCTATAAGCGTTAAGGACAATGGCTGTGGTATGGGTGACGAGGAGCTTGCCCGTGTAACAGACCCGTTTTTCACGACTGATGTTACACATAAGGTCGGTCTTGGGGTTCCCTTGTTTATTCAAAGGGCAAAGATGACCGATGGTAGCTACAAAATCAAGTCCGAAAAGGGAAGCGGTACAGAGATTTCTGCCACGTTCAACACTGACAGTGTTAACTTTGTTCCCTTGGGGGATATGACGGAGGCGTTGGTGTGTATGGTTATCACCGCGCCCGACGTTAGCTTTCACTACAAGTATCAATGCGACTCGTATTGCTTTGAGCTAGAGGTAGATGAACTGTTTGAAGCTCTCTCCTTGGACAAAAACTCACCGCCGTTTATCAAAGCCGTGTTGATAAAGGAGTATCTGGCAAGTAAAATTATTCAGTAAATTACACCGAAAGGATTAATATTGGTATGAGAAGTTTGGATGAACTCAGAGCTATTAAGGCTCGTATGCAAGACCAAATGGGTATCAGAAGCGACGCTACCGAAGCCGGTAAGATCGTTGTAAGCATGGGTACCGCAGGCATCGCTGCCGGTGCAAAGGATGTTGTTCTTGCATTTTCTGAAAATTTAGGCAAAAACGGAATATATAACATAGCCGTTATCCAGGACGGTAACGCGGCTTGGGGCGCAAATTCTCCCGTTGTTGAGGTTACTCTTGACGGTCAGGATAAGGTAACCTATGTTAATATGACCGCAGAAAAGGCTGCTAAGGTAGTAGCTGAACATATCGTTAACGGTAACGTTGTTACCGAATATACTGCAGGCTAAGGAGGAAAAGTCAAATGTATCGTTCTCACATACTTATATGCGGCGGTACCGGCTGTACCGCTTCCGGTAGCGCTGCTGTTATAACAGCTCTTGAAAACGAGCTTAAGGCGCGCAATCTTGAAAACGAAGTTAAGATAGTTAAAACCGGCTGCTTCGGTCTTTGCGCTGTTGGTCCTATCATGATCGTTTATCCTGAAGGCTGCTTCTACTCCGCAGTTGAAGCAGCTAACATCCCCAGAATTGTTGACGAGCACATCGTTAAGGGCCGTCCCGTAAAGGATCTCCTTTATAAGGAAACCGTTACCGAAAGCTCTATCAAGTCTCTTAATGACACTGACTTCTATCGTTCTCAGAAGCGTATTGCTCTCCGTAACTGTGGCGTTATCAACCCCGAGTCTATTGAAGAGTACATAGCTTACAACGGTTATGAAGCACTTGCAAAGTGTCTTAACGAGTATACACCTGCACAGGTTATCGATATCGTTAAGGCAAGCGGTCTCCGCGGCCGTGGCGGTGCAGGCTTCCCCACAGGTCTTAAGTGGAGCTT
Organism: Eubacteriales bacterium; assembly: GCA_045537905.1. Taxonomy (GTDB): domain Bacteria; phylum Bacillota; class Clostridia; order Oscillospirales; family CAG-382; genus SIG636. The sequence goes on along the minus strand of JAZSQJ010000067.1, from coordinate 40,470 downwards.
TGCAGCAGCTAACGCAGCTGATCAGAAGTACGTTTGCTGTAACGCAGACGAAGGTGACCCCGGTGCATTTATGGACCGTTCCATCCTCGAAGGCGACCCTCACGCTTTGATCGAAGCTATGGCTATCGCAGGTTACGCTATCGGTGCATCTCAGGGCTACGTATACGTAAGAGCTGAGTATCCTATCGCAGTTAACAGACTTCAGATAGCTATCGATAAGGCTAAGGAATACGGCCTTCTCGGTAAGAATATATTTGGCAAGGGTTTTGATTTCGACCTTGAAATCAGACTTGGTGCAGGCGCATTCGTATGCGGTGAAGAAACTGCTCTTATGACCTCTATTGAGGGTCACCGCGGCGAGCCCAGACCTCGTCCTCCTTTCCCTGCACTTAAGGGCCTCTTTGGCAAGCCTACCGTTCTTAATAACGTTGAGACCTATGCAAACATTGCACAGATTATTCTCAACGGTCCCGAATGGTTTGCAGCTATGGGTACTGAAAAGAGTAAGGGCACAAAGGTATTCGCTCTTGGCGGTAAGATTAACAATACCGGTCTTGTTGAGGTTCCGATTGGTACTTCTCTCCGTACCGTTATTGAAGAAATCGGCGGCGGTATCCCCGGTGGTAAGAAGTTTAAGGCTGCACAGACCGGTGGTCCTTCCGGCGGTTGTATCCCTGCTGAATATCTTGACCTTCCCATCGATTACGAAAGCCTTATTTCTATCGGCGCAATGATGGGCTCCGGCGGTCTTATCGTTATGGACGAAGACAACTGTATGGTTGACATCGCTAAGTTCTTCCTTGAGTTTACCGTTGACGAATCCTGCGGTAAATGTACTCCTTGCCGTATCGGTACAAAGCGTCTTTACGAGATGCTTGAGAAGATTACCTCCGGCAACGGTACCCTTGAAGACCTTGACGAGATGGAAAAGCTTTGCAAGTACAGTAAAAACAATTCTCTTTGCGGTCTCGGTCAGACAGCTCCTAACCCCGTGCTTTCTACTCTCCGTCACTTCCGTGATGAGTATATAGCACACGTTGTTGATAAGAAGTGTCCTGCAGGCGTATGTAAAGACCTTCTCACCTTCGTTATCGATGCTGACAAGTGTAAGGGTTGTACCCTCTGTGCAAGAAAGTGTCCTGTTAACGCTATCGAAGGCACTGTTAAGCAGCCTCACACCATCGACCCCGCTAAGTGTATCAAGTGCGGCACTTGCATTGATTTGTGTAAGTTTGGCGCGATAAGCAAGAAATAGGAGGATACGGAAAATGGAATTTAAGAATTTAATAATTAACGGTAAAAATTATTCCGTTCCCAATAATATGACGATCCTTGAAGCTTGCCGCTACGTAGGTATTTATATTCCTACTCTCTGCTGGATCAAGGAAATCAACGAGATAGGTGCTTGCCGTATCTGCGTTGTTGAAGTTAAGGGTGCAAGAAGCCTTGTTGCTTCCTGTGTATATCCTGTAGCTGACCTCAGACCCGATTCTGAGATTTTCACTAACTCTCCTGCAGTTATCGCTGCAAGAAAGACCACTCTTGAGCTTATACTTTCTAACCATGACAGAAAGTGTCTCTCCTGCGTTCGTTCCGGCAACTGCGAGCTTCAGACTCTCTGCAACGAGTACGGTGTAGAAGACGAAGGTAAGTTTGACGGCACTAACGATGTTTATGAAATAGACACCAGTGCTGCTCATATGGTTAGAAACAACAACAAGTGTATACTTTGCCGTCGTTGTAGCGCAGTTTGCTCCAAGGTTCAGGCTGTTTCCGTTATCGGTGCTAACGATAGAGGCTTTAAGACTCATATCGGCTGTGCATTTGAAGCAGATCTTGCTGACGTTGCTTGCGTTTCCTGCGGTCAGTGTATTAACGTTTGTCCTACCGGCGCTCTTACCGAAAGAGATGATACCGCTAAGGTATTTGCAGCTCTTAATGATCCTTCCAAGCACGTTGTTGTTCAGACCGCTCCCGCTGTAAGAGTTGGCCTTGGTGAAGAATTTGGTTTGCCCATCGGTACTATCGTTACCGGCAAGATGGTTGCTGCTCTCAAGCGTCTTGGCTTTGACGGTGTTTTTGATACTAACTTCTCTGCAGACCTTACCATCATGGAAGAGGCTACCGAGTTTATTCAGAGATTTACCAAGAAGGAAAACCTTCCTCTTATCACTTCTTGCTCTCCCGGTTGGATCAAGTTCTGTGAACATAACTATCCTGAAATGATTCCCAACCTTTCCACCTGTAAGTCTCCTCAGGGTATGTTCGGTGCCGTTGCTAAGACTTACTATGCTGAAAAGATGGGTATTGATCCTAAAGACATCTTTGTTGTAAGCGTTATGCCTTGTACTGCTAAGAAGTTTGAGGCAGAGCGTCTTGACCACACCGCAGTTGAAGGTCTTGCTGATATCGACGCTTCCATCACCACCCGTGAGCTTGCACGTATGATTAAGAAGTGCGGTATTATGTTCAACGCTCTTCCCGATGAAGAGTTTGATAAGCCCTTCGGTCTTGGCAGTGGCGCAGGTACCATCTTCGGTGCTACCGGCGGCGTTATGGAAGCAGCTCTCAGAACTGCTGCTATCAAGTTCCTCGGTGTTGAGCTTGAGTCTATTGAGATTAACGCAGTTCGTGGCGTTGAGGGTATAAAGGAAGCTACCTTTAACCTTGGCGGAACCGAGATCAAGGTTGCTGTTGCCAGCGGTCTTGCTAACGCAAAGAAGCTCCTTGATATGGTTAAGAGCGGCGAGAAGACCTTTGACTTCATCGAAATCATGGCTTGCCCCGGCGGCTGTGTAAACGGTGGCGGTCAGCCTATCCAGCCTGCTTTTGTTCGTAACTTTATCGACCTCAGTGCTGAACGTGCAGCAGGTCTTTATAAGGACGACCAGCAGCTTCCCGTAAGACTTTCTCACGAGAATGAGGACGTTAAGGCTATTTATGATGAATACTTTAAGGAACCCGGCAGCCACCGTGCACACGCTATCCTGCACACCGGTTACACTGCACGTCCCAAGTATTAATCTCTAAACAAAATCCGATTAATAATGACAGGGAGCGTAATGCTCCCTGTCATTAAATCAAAAGCGCAAAAATATATTCTATACTCATAAAGTACGTTTTTGTACCTTTGATTGTGTGTTTTTTGGAGGTTATTATGGCAAGAAAACAGATTAAAACCATTGGAGTTCTTACATCCGGCGGTGACGCTCCCGGGATGAATGCGGCTATTCGTGCCGTTGCAAGAACAGGGCTTTATCACGGTCTTAATGTTATCGGTATCCGCAACGGTTATCAGGGACTTATAGATCAGGAAATGATGCCTATGACCGAGCGTGATGTTTCCTATATTATTAACCGCGGCGGCACAATGCTGTACACCGCCCGTTGTGACGAGTTTCGTACTGCTGAGGGTGTAAAAAAAGCCGCTGATGTTTGCCGCTCCAATAACATCGACGGTATTGTTGCCCTTGGTGGTGACGGCACCTTCAGAGGTGCCTATGACCTCTCTGAGGAGGGCATTCCTTGCGTTGGCGTGCCTTGCACCATCGACAACGACATTGCCGCAACCGACGTTACTATAGGTTTTGACACCGCTATGAATACTGTTGTTGATTTGATAGATAAAATCCGTGACACAGGTGAAAGCCACTCCCGTTGTAACGTTATTGAGGTTATGGGCAGACAGGCAGGCGATATAGCTATCCAAACAGCTATATCCGTTGGTGCCGTTGCCGCAGTTGTTCGTGAGTACGATGTTGATATCGATGCCTTGATACACAAGATGATAAAAGCACGTCATGCAGGCAAACGTAACTTTATTATCATTATCTGCGAGGGTATGGGTAAGGATTACGGTCCTGCTCTTGTTAAAAAGATTGAGGCAGAAACAGGGATTGAAACCAGACTTTCTATCCTTGGTTATATCCAGCGCGGCGGCTCTCCTACTTTGAGAGACAGGGTGCTTGCTACCCAGATGGGTGCCGCAGCTGTAAATTGCTTGCTTATGGGTGATACAAACGACGTTATCTGCGCCCGTGGCAATGATATCACCTCTGTTGAAATGTCCTATGCCGTTACCCTTGATAACCTTTATAAGGATAAGCTTACGCCGGAGCAGGTTAGGATGATTCCTCCCAGCCAGCTCTTCGAGATGAATAAGTTTATTGCGGCTAAAAAAGGTTATAAGGATTATATTCGTAATCTTATAGAAACCGTTAGTCTTTAATCCCTTTAGTGCCGTACTGTTTTTGGTATGGCACTTTTGACTTTGCAGAAGGAGTTACTATGAGCAAAAAGGCGTTGAAGTTTGAGATCATTGTATGTGTTATATTGATGTTTGGTTTGCTTTTCCTTAATTTGTATTTAACGGATTTCAAAGCTATGAAGGATTACAGCCAAACTGATGAGTATATTTTTGCAGCTTTTATTATTGCCGAGCTTTTGGTTGTTGCCGCCTTGATATTTTTAAGCAACAAATACAATAAGCTATATCCCTCCGCACGGTCCCGGGAACAGGAGCCTGATATACCCGTGCCTCCATCGGTAAAAAAGATTGCAACTACCCATTATACCTTATCTTTTGTTATCGTTTTGCTTGCCTGGGGCGGCGGTCTATACTTTAGCTCTATAACCAAGGACGCATATAGGGGGTGCTTGCTTTGGACTAATGCGGCAAGCGGACTGCTGCCTTTACTGACTATTATAGGAAGCTTGCTTCTGAAACGCTTATATGTAAATAAATTTAAGAAAATGAATTTTGGCGAAAGGCAAAATTATATAGCATCCCACCGAGACGAGGCTTATAAAACCGTAGAGCAAAAGAAAAAGACCCTAAAACGGATACACACCCTTTCCCGTGCTTATGCTATACTGTTTATACTTTGCGGTGCAATACTTGTATTTTCTTATCAAGGTACAGCCGTGTTTGCTTTTTTAGCTTCCTTTATTCTTATAAGAACGGGTCTGGCAAATTTTTATCCTTTTATAAACAATGACGAGCTTGAAGGTGTAGAGCTTATATCGGAGGAGGATTATCCGGTTATTTTCGGTCTAGCACGCAAGGCGGCCGATCGCGTTGGTTGGAAAAAAGAGATAAGAATTACGATTGAATGCAGTTTTAATGCAATGATAGCCAGAGGTGACGGTTATTGCTTGGTAAATCTGGGCGTATTGCTTATAAACAATCTCACTGAGGATGAGCTGTATGCCATACTCCTCCACGAGTTTGCCCATATGAAGGCGCCGACCATATACAACGAAAAGGGTGTAGCTCATAAATGGCTGTCTTGCCCATACGTTTTATTGCCTTATGAAAAGCTATCCATATATATGATTGATTATCCTGCTACCCTTTGGCAGTTCAACCATAATATGTATATGTATGCCAGCTCAATAATGTTAGAAACGGACTCGGACAAGGCTATGCTTCTATGCGGAGACATCGAGGCTGCCGCTTCCGCTTTGCTTAAAGTTTATTATGACGAAATGCATCAGTGGGAAAAAGGCACCTACGATACCGACTCTCTCTTCGTTTCCGAAGAATACAACAGGGGAACGGTAAGGAGGGAGCTGGCACTCTACAAAAAGGCTGTGGAAAAACACGCCGAGCTTTGGAATGGATATGCAAAGGTGGCTATAATATCCAGAGCCACTACTCACCCCACCTTGAAGATGCGTCTTGAAACCCTGGGAGTTTCTGAAATGAAAATCCTTACTGTGCCGCCCAGCCTTGCATACAAGGCTGAGCAGGATAAGGCTGTTGAATTTGCAGAGGATTTGTTTGCAAAGAGATTTGAAACAGAGGAAAAATACGCAGATATCAGGGAAAGGGAATACGTCAAGCCAAAAGAGCTTATAGAAGAATGGGAAAACGCAGGCAAACCTATCGTCGCAGAGGAATATGCGGATGTTATAGATGCCCTTCGTACTCTTTGCAGAAATACTGAAGCTAATGAAGTAGCAAAGCAGGCTATGGAAGTCTTGGACGAGGGTGCCTCTCACTACGCACATTATATGTACGGTGCGTTTTTGCTGCACTGTTTCAATGACGAAGGTATTGAGTATATTTACAAAGCAATAGAAACAAATACAAATTATTTTCACGAGGGTATGCATTATATTGGTGCCTACTGCTGTATGACCGGCAATCAGGAAAGGCTTGATGAATACAGACAAAGGGCTAGCGAGCTTGGCCAAGAATACGAGGATAAATACGGAAAAACGGGTTATATCGTTAAGGATGACACCCTTGTTACAGAAAAGCTTCCCGATGGATTGCTGGAGGATATATTATCCTACATAAATCGCATTGATGAAGGTGTTGTGGAGCGTATACACCTTGTTCGCAAGGTTATAACCGAGGACTTTTTTACAAGTGCTTTTGTTATTACGTTTACACCGGAAACTGAGCTTGAACAGCTTCGTGGGATTATGCACAAGATTTTCCATTATCTGGACACCTGCTACGATTGGCAGTTCTCGCTATTCTGTAATACGGATGTTCCTATGGATAAAATTATTGCAGTTGAAGATAGTTTGGTTTATAAAAAGGAGGTTTGAATTATGCAAATTGATGTTACCACTGTTTATACCAAGAAAAGGCTTTTAAGGTTTAACTATTATGTTGCGGCACAGAAAAAGCTTTTATGGATAGCCGTTATTATAACTACGGTTTTTGCTATCGCAGAGCTTGTAGCAGGTAATCTATCAAGCGATACAAGATTTATTATGTATATGCTGCTGTTTTTTGATTTTTTTGAAATATTTTTATATTTGGTGTTGCCCATAATAAGCGTTAACAAATCCAAGAATAAAAACGTAACAATTCATTACAGTTTTACAGAAAACGAAATCCGTACACACTTTGATACCGGGGCTGTGAACGAAGCAGCAGTAAGAAAATACGATACTTTGGTTAAGCTTGTGAAAAATAAAAATGATTTATACTTGTTTATAGACAAAAACCACGCCTTCTTGGTTGACGTTTCTGCACTGGATGCTGAACAGCTTGAAAACCTTAAGGTTATTTTGGCAAGCAAGCTTTCTTCCAAAAAGTTTAACTGGAAATAGTTATTATATAAAAAATCCGTTGTAGCTATCGCTGCAACGGATTTTTTATATAATAGGGAAGAGGATTAGTTTACACGCTCCTCGATGATTAGCACCACGTCAATTACAGAGTCACCGCGCCATACCTCAAGAAGTAAGGTGTCGCCTACCTTTTTGCTTTCTAAAATTTCATACAGGCGGTCAACGGTGGCAATGACCTCGCCGTCTGCCATATTGATATAGTCCAAAAACTGCAGACCGCAATCCTCAGCACAAGACCCCTCTATAACCTTGTTTACGTATACACCCAGCTTATTAAGACCGTAATAAGCCGCTACACGCATACTGGTTATCTCCACCGGCTCAAAGCCCAGGGTAGGTCTGCCTGTAACATAACCGTGGTTTATAAGGTCCTCAACTACGGGTTTAACGTCGTTCATCGGTAATACAAAGCCCAGTCCTTCAACCTCTTCGCTGACGTTCTTGGCTGTTACTATACCGATAAGCATACCGTTGCTGTCAAACATCCCGCCACCCGAGTTGCCCGGGTTTATTGCGGCGTCTACCTGAAACATAGTATGGGTTTCGTTATCAATCTCTATTTCACGGTTAAGGGCGCTGACTATACCAAAGGTAACGCTGCCCTGGTATTCACCCAGAGGGTTGCCGATTGCAAGAGCAAAATCTCCAACTCTCAGCGTGGAGGAATCGCCAAAGGATGCCGCCTTAAGTCCCGTTGCCTCTATCTTCAAAACAGCTATATCCGTAACGGGGTCAGAGCCTACCAGTTTTGCGGAGTAGGAGCTGTTATTATTAAGGAATACCGTTATATTGTTACCGCCGCTTATAACGTGGTTATTGGTAATAATATATCCGTCATCAGAAATGATAACACCGCTGCCACTGCCTTCGGTAGGGTAAGTGTAGTGGTAGTAAGAAGCGGTGCCTGTTACGTTAATAGCAACAACGCTGTTTTGTATTGAGCTTACAACGCTTGATAAACCAAGACGTTCGTCACCGCTGGCGGTTATAAACTCTCTGTCTAGACTGTTTTCGCCTTTTGAAGATAGATCTACGTTTTCTGTTGATGATGGAGTTTTGTTGCTGTCAGGGGGAGCGTTGACTTCTGATTCTTCGGATTTGCTGTTTGTATTGACCTTATTTACTAAAGAAGGGGAACACGCCGTACCTGATAGTACTGTACATATGATCAGAATTGCTATTATTATTGTTTTCTTCATAAAATCACCTGCCGGGTTTGACTGTTTTGAAAGGAACCGAAAAGGAAGTGCCGTCTACGTTGCTTACAACGCTTATTTTTGTGGAATGGTTATCGGAAATATTCTTTGCTATGGATAGACCCAGTCCGTAGCCGGATGCCGCACCTCTAACCTTGTCTACACGGTAAAAACGCTCAAATATCTTGTCAAGCTCCTCCTCGGGGATAGGCTCACCTGTATTATAAACGGTAAGAACGGCTTTATCCTGTACGTTTTTAAGGGAAAGCTCGATTTTGCCTTTTGCATCGGAATATTTACGTGCGTTATCAAGGAATATAACCATCAGCTGTTTAAGTTCGTTAGCACAGCCAAAGACGTTGATATCGGGGTCTATGTCTGAACTGAAGTTTTTTTCCGCCTCAAAAAGTATATATTCATAGTCCAGTGCTACTGCCGTTGCCAGCTCACTGAAATTAACCGTTTCTTCTGTTCGTTTTGCGGTTTCGTCCTCAGTGCGTGCAAGGTTAAGCATATTGTTTACCAGCACGGACATATCGCCTGCGGCTTCCCTTATTCCGGTAAGCATAAGCTTATCGTCACCCTTGATATCGGGAGACTCTATCAGCACGTCCGAGGAGGACATAATAGCAGTAAGAGGCGTTTTAAGCTCGTGAGAAGCGTCTGCAATAAACTGTTTTCTATGCTCAAGAGATTCCTCCACGGGGTCTGTAGCTATGCTTGCCAGATAAACGGAAACGCAGAAAAATACTATCACACAGCAAATGCCAATATAAGTGGAAAAACGCATAATACCGTCCAGAGCAAGCTTTTCTTCCACGGTGCTGTAAAATGCAACGATTTTCCCCTCGGGAGCATTCTTTTTCATATAGCGGATGTTTGCACCCAATATATCCCCAACCTCTCTTTGAGAGGACAGGGCAGTTATAGTCAGGTTAGACACCTCTGTAAAATCATCAGCCAAAGCACCGGTATAACCTCTGACCTGATATATCAGATCGTTGTTATTTACAAACACCAAAAAGGTTTGCATACTTTTAGGTGCTTTGTCCTCGATTGCGTTTTCCATCACCCTTACGCTTTCCATATACATATTGGCACGGTTAAAGGAATAATTGCAGTAAAAAGCTATAATTATAACCACAACTACGGAAAACACGTTAATAAGTATAAACTTTCTTTTAAGCCGTTTTATCAAACAGACTCCTCCAAATGATAACCTATTTTTCTTACGGTACCTATACCGACTCTTGAACCTAAAAAGGAAAGCTTTTTACGGAGAAATGAGATATAAACCTCTACGTTGTTGTCCTCCGCATCAGAGTCGTAACCCCAAACCTTGGTAATTATATCCTCTTTTTGGACAACGTTTTTAGGGTTGGACATCAAAAGCTTAAGGATAGCAAACTCCTTATAGCCAAGATGTATGGATTTTTCTCCACAGCTGAGGGTGTAGGTCGAAAGCCCCAGGGTAACGTCGGAGAAAGTAAGCTCCTCCATAATAACCTCGCCCTGTCTTCTGGTAAGTGCCCTAATTCTGGCAAGCAGCTCGTCCTTAGAGAAGGGCTTGGTCAGATAATCGTCAGCGCCGCTGTCCAGGCCCACAACCTTGTCCTGTATGGAGTCCCTTGCTGTAAGAAGTAACACCGGGGTTTTTATTTTTTTATCCCTTAGCTTTTTAACAACCTCAAGACCGCTCATTTTAGGTAACATCACATCAAGAATAATGACGTCGTATATGTCGCTTTCGGCATAAAGGTAACCGTCAAGACCGTCATACACAACGTCACAGGAATGCTTGTTATCCTTCATAATGCGTCCTAAAGCGTCTGCAATGCGTTTTTCGTCTTCAACTATCAAAACACGCATAATATAACACCTCCTCGACGATTAAAGGAATATTATATTTAACTTAAAAACAGCTTAAAACTGCCGTTTTATTCTTCTGTTTCTTCGCTGTTTTCGTTTTCTTCGGTATTATCCTCCGCTTCTTCACAACCGTCCTCCACGTACTGACAGTGGTGGCAGTCGCACATCTCTTCAGCTTCCTCTGTATCTTCAGTATAAGCGTTTTTACCAAAAGGAATAAACTCCGTCTGAGTAGGCTTCTTTGTGTCGAAAATCAAGGAGTAGATTAAGGTAACCGCAATAACAACGGCAAGGCTGTATAGACCGTAGCTTATAAGCTTGGTACGGAAGTATGGGTCGGTAACGGGGGCACAAATTATAGTGCCAAGCATTCTGCCTGCCTGATTAAAGCTAAGCTCAAAGGTATTGGTATACAGTATAGCTGTAGAAAGGTAAATGCCGATAAGGGTATAAACTACGGATATAACGAAGCAGGGAAGTATCCTTTCGGGCCCCTTACGGCCTGTTAATAAACGATAACTAAGGAAGGTAAGCACAGTGGATACGGCGAAAAGCGGGATGCAGAAGAGCAAGGAGCTTATAACGTCCGTATCTGCGTCGCCGTACACAATCCCTTTGGCAGGGAAAGCAAACATAAACAAAACAAGCACCACGGCAAGGGAAATAAAACCGCCTATAACGGCAGCAACAACGCCACGCTTTTTACTGCCTTTACCTTCGTCTGAACTCTGTGCGTCAACGGCGTTTCTGGCTTCAGCAGTGCACTCGTCACACATAAAGCAGGCGCGGTTTTCGATAACGGAAATAAAAGCGTCGCCATCCTCCGCTACGGAGTAGCCGCACTCAGAGCAAACGGGACTGGGTAAAAATCCCTTATCCGCAAGCAAGTCACAAAGGGCGCTGATAGCGGCATCAAATTCAACCAAGTCGGCACTTGTGCGGAACGCAACGCCGTTAATAAGAACTTCATAATCCTTAAGGGCATCAAGCTGAAGCCCCTTTATCTCTTCAGAGAGCTTGAGCTTAAGCATAGAGTCACCCTCGTCAGACTCGGGAGTGAAGTAGTTTATAAAGGCAACCTTTTTGTAGCCGTCGTTATAAACGGAAACAAGAAAAGACTTAATAAAACCGTATGCGGTTTCATCAAGAAATTCAAAACTGTAGTTTTCTGCAAACGTAATAAGAGGGGAACTAAGCATAAAATTACTCCAAACTTAATTTAATTATCTTATAATAGCACTTATTGTATAAAAAATTGTTAAAACACTGTAAATATTGTTTGGTAATGATTAAAATAAAAAAATATTTAGAAATTCACCCTAAACTATTGACAAATCGTTAAAAAAAAAGTATATTCAATTTGTTGTAAATTAATACAAAATTCTGCAAAATTAAAGGAGTACTGAAAGATTGGAAAATGTTATTTTGCGTCTGAAAGACATATCGGTTAAGTTTGATGACGATCAGATTTTAGACAATGTGTCGCTTGAAATTTGTGACAAGGAATTTGTTACGCTTTTGGGTCCTTCCGGATGCGGAAAAACCACCACTCTTAGGATAATTGCGGGTTTTCTTTCTGCTGATGCTGGCGAGGTGTATTTTGAAAATAACGAAATCAGCAACCTTCCTCCGCATAAGCGTCCTGTAAATACAATATTTCAAAAATATGCGTTGTTCCCTCATCTCAATGTTTTTGAAAACATTGCCTTCGGTTTGCGTGTAAAGGGTACTCCCGAGGCTGAGATTAAAAAGACCGTACACGATATGCTGGCTATGGTTAATTTGCTTGGCTTTGAAAAGCGTGATATTTCAACCCTCTCCGGCGGTCAGCAGCAGCGTGTTGCTATCGCCCGTGCTTTGGCGGTGAATCCTCGTCTGCTGCTCTTGGATGAGCCTCTTGGTGCCCTTGACCTTAAGCTTCGTAAGGATATGCAGGTTGAGCTTAAGAATATACAAAAACGTATGGGTATAACCTTTATTTACGTTACCCACGACCAGGAAGAGGCCCTTTCTATGTCTGACCGCGTTGTTGTTATGAATAACGGTGTCATTCAGCAGATAGGCACTCCTGAGGATATATATAACGAGCCTGAAAATGCTTTTGTTGCAGATTTTATCGGCGAAAGTAATATTATTGACGGCGTTATGATTGACGACTACAAGGTGCAGTTTTCCGGTGCCGTTTTCACCTGCCTTGACAAAGGCTTTTCCAAGGGTGAGCCCGTTGACGTTGTTGTAAGACCTGAGGACGTTGACGTTGTTGACCCTGCCAAGGGTATGCTTAAGGGCGTTGTTACCTCCGTCACCTTCAAGGGCGTACACTTCGAGATTATTGTTGACATCGGCGGCTTTAAGTGGATGATACAGACTAAGGACTTCCATCCCGTTGGTGCAAATATCGGTTTATATATCGAGCCTGATGCTATCCATATTATGAAGAAATCCGAGTACTCAGGTATCTACGGCGATTACAGCACATACAGTGAGGCGTTTGATAACCTTTCCAACGCCGATGAGGAACAAGAAGATGAGTAAAAGAGGGAATAGACATATTTTACAAAAGCTTGTTTCTGCACCTTATATCGTCTGGTCTGTAATATTTGTGGTATTGCCGTTGTTTATGGTAATTTATTATACCTTTACAGACAAAAACGGCAATTTTACCTTTGACAACATCGCCGAGCTGGGCTCTGCTTATCATATTGAAATTTTACTGTTATCCCTTGAAATCGCTCTTATCGCTACCGTGATATGCCTGCTTATAGGTTATCCCGTTGCATATTTTATTTCCAAGCTGGGAAGCGGTGCTCAAGCGGCGATGATGCTTTTGCTGATGCTTCCCATGTGGATGAACTTTGTTATAAGAACAAATGCCATATACGTACTCACGGAGGCTATGGGTATAAGCGAAACCTTTACTGCTGCCATTATGGGTATGGTCTATAACTTTTTGCCTTATATGGTTCTTCCTATCTACTCTGTTATTTCAAAAATGGACAACAGCTTGATAGAAGCTGCCCACGACCTTGGCTGTACAAAGCTGCAGATGTGGGCTAAGGTATTGTTGCCCCTTAGTATGCCCGGTATCGTTTCGGGTATTACTATGGTGTTTGTGCCCTCTGTCAGCACCTTCTACATCTCCGAAAAGCTTGGCGGCGGTATGTTTGTTATCGTGGGCGACAAGATTGAGGATTTGTTTATGATGGCTAATAAGTATAATTTGGGCTCTGCTTTTTCTTTCATTCTGTTGGTTCTTATTATTATTTCCATGGCAATAATGAGCAAGTTTACCTCCGATGACGAGGATGGAGGTGTGTTGATGTGAAAAAGTCCCGCAAGAGAATAGGCTCTGCAATTTGCATACTTGCTGTTTTGGTTTTCTTGTATGCGCCTATCGCTTTGCTTATTTACCGTTCCTTTAATTTTGGTGACGGTCCCTTCTTTAAGGCTTATAACAACTTTTTCAACGATAAGGTAGCCATTGATGCCTTGAAAAACACAGTGGTTATTGCTGTTATTTCCGCTTGCTTTTCTACAGTTATCGGTACTGCTGCCGCTGTGGGCATCTCTAAATTCCGTAACAGAAAGATAAAACAGGCTGTTATGCTTGTAACTAACATACCTATGACAAGCCCAGATATCGTTACGGCTATCTCGTTGGTTCTTTTGTTTGGTTTGTTTTTCGCACTGCTTGGTATAACGGACTTCCTCGGTTTTTATGCATTGCTGATATCTCATATAACCTTTGAGATACCTTATGTAATACTTTCTGTTTTGCCCAAGATAAACCAGATGGACAAGCACCTGCCCCAGGCTGCTATGGATTTGGGCTGCACACCCTTGAAGGCATTTTTCAAGGTAGAGCTTCCCGCTATCCGTACCGGTGTTTTAACGGGCTTCTTTATGGCGTTTACCTTGTCTATTGACGACTTTGTAATCAGCCGTTTCACTGCAGGTACCTACAACACCCTGCCTCTTTATATTTACGGTGCCGCCCGTAAAAAGGTACCGGATTCCATTTACGCTTTGTCAACGATTATATTTATTGCGGTGCTGTTGTTGCTTATTGCCAAAAACGTCATCGGCAGTCGTGACAAAACACGGAAGGAAAATAAACGCAAGTAGTTTTTAAGGAGAAGGATAATTGAAAAGGATTATTGCTTTTGCTTTTATAGTTGCTTTTCTGTTTACAACAATCACCCCTTCGTCGTTTGCATCTGCGGATGACGGCGGTATAAATACCAGCCTTGCAGGCACCACCATCCGTGTTTTCAACTGGGGTGAGTATATTTCAAACGGTGAGGATGACAGTCTTGACGTTATTACCGAGTTTGAGAACGAAACGGGTATTAACGTTGAGTATATAACCTACGCCAATAACGAGGAGCTTTATGCCAGCCTTGAAAACGGCGGTATAACCTACGACGTTATCGTTCCCTCTGACTATATGTTCGAGCGTCTTTGGGCGGAAGGCTATCTCCAGACCATTGATTACAGTAACGTTCCAAACTATAAGTACATTGCGGACAAATATAAGGGCGTTTTTGAGTTTGATCCGAAAGATGAATATTCTATCCCTTATACCGTTGGTATGGTTGGTGTGATTTATAACACCGAAATGGTTAAGGAACAGCCCTACAATTGGGATATACTTTGGGATGAGGATTACAAGGGCGAGATTCTTATGTTTGATAACCCTCGCGATGCCTTTGCTATTGCACAGTTTAAGATCGGTGTAAGCATAAACTCTAAGGACTCCGGTGACTGGGAGCTTGCAGCTGAGGAGCTTAAGGCACAGAAAAAAGTGCTTAAGCGTTATGTCAATGACGAAATCTTTGATATAATGGAGGCAGGTAACGCCGCTGTTGCGCCTTATTACGCAGGGGACTTTCTTACGATGAAGGCGGAGAATGACGCTCTTGAATTTGTGTATCCCCGCAACGAAGAGGGTAAGCTTATTACCAACCAGTTTATAGACGTTATGTGCATTCCCAAGGCAAGCGCAAACAAGCAGGCTGCGGAAATGTTTATCAACTATATGCTGAGACCTGACGTTGCACTGGCAAACGCTGAATATATTTGTTACGCCAGTCCCAACACCGCCGTTGTCAATCACGAGGACTATAGCTACAGCAGCGAAAACGACCCCTATTGTTATTCTATACTGTATCCTGACGAATTTGCTGACTTTGACAAAGACTTAATGTTCAGACATATGAGTGAGGAAATATTAAATATTATGAACGACCAGTGGGCGTTTACCAAGGCCTACGGCGTAAATGCTATATCTATCCATATTATTTCGGGCGTTATCGTTGCCGGACTTTTGGTTTTGATTCTTGTAAAATTCAAGCACAAAAGAACACGTAGCATCGGCGATGATTATTACAAGCTGTAAACTGACGGCAATGCATAAAAAAATGCATTGCCGTTAAACTTTGCCTTGAGCTATATGTAGTGGAAAAGTTGCACAAATTTCAAAGAGTGTTTTCTACATATATAGCAATTGACATTTTTGTTATAAGGATGTATAATTATCGTGAAGATACTATGGACTTTTATTTATTTGTAAAGGAGATTAATATGAAAATCAAAAAACTTACAAGCATTTTCCTCACGCTTTGTTTAATGCTTTCTGTCTTTGCTTTTTCTGCAATACAGGATGCTTCTCTTAAGGTTAGCGCTGCGGTTGGTGTTGCTGTAAACGGCTCTAGCCTTGCAAGCGCAAACTTTATTATCGACCCCGGTCACGGCGGTAACGACCCCGGCGCTATGAGTACCGTTCTCGGCGGCAACAGGGAAGAGGCTGATGATACTCTCAGACTTTCACTTGCCGTTGCTAAGCTCGTTAACCAGTCCGGCGCCTCCGCTGCTCTTACCCGAGTAACCGATATCACTCTGTCTCTCCAAAACAGAACTGATATGGCTAACGCAGGTAGCTACTCCTACTTCATTTCCATCCACAGAAACGCTTGCGGTACTGCAAACCTCGGTACAGGCATTGAAACTTATTATCACCAGAGCCAGAGCGCTACGTCTGTTAGTGCAAAATTTGCTACCAGCGTACAAAACGCTCTTATCGCAGTTGGCTGTTGGAGAAATAGAGGCGTTAAGTACAACAACTTCCACGTAACCCGTGAGTCCAATATGCCTGCAATACTCGTTGAATGTAGCTTTATCGATAACGCAACCGATAATGCAAACTTTGATAAGTATTTCGATGCAGACGCTAAGGCTATCGCAAACGGTATGCTTGCTATGATAAACAAGTCCGTTGTTGATGACAAGACCGTTACCGCTCCTACCTTCACCAGCGGCAGCTCTGTAGCTAACAACACAGGCGTTACCTTCAGATGGAATGCTGTTACTAACGCAACCTCTTATAAGGTTAAGGTTGAGCTTTTCAACGGTGAGCCCAGCGCTACTTCTGCAGCTTCTACACTCGTTGACAAGTCTACCACTGATACCTACGTAACAATTCCTGCACAAAGCAAGGGTAAGTATTTGAAGGCTACTGTTACAGCTGTTGGTCCTTCCAACACCGCTTCCTCCAGCAAGCTTGTAGCTCTCGGTAATAATCCCAGCTATCCTACAACAGTTCAGTACATTCCCGTTCTTGAAATAAACGGTGCCACCAACGTGGTTAACAGCATCGTTTGTACCTCTGCAAAGGGTTCCTTTGCAATGACTTGGTGGCGTGCAATGCTTTGCTCTCCCAATAATGACGGTACTTACACCGTTACCTCTATATCCGATGCAGGTGCTACCAAGAACATTTCCATAACCGGTAAGAATGTTCTGTTTGCAATTCACTCAAGTTCTACCAATTACGAATACGCAACCAAGATTGCCGTTGGTGACAAGCTTTCCTTTGTAGGCGTGTTCCTTGATAACAATGCAATTTATACCAACGCACACGTTCTTGTTAACGGCGGCGTATCTCTCTCCGTAACCGCTCCTACCGTTTCCTGCCCTGCTGAAATCGAAGTAGGTGACACAGGCACAGTTTCCTGGGCTGCAGTTGCTAACGCAACCAGCTACAACTATAAGGTTGTTCTTAACAACAACGGCGCTACCTCCACCTTGGTTGAGCAGAACGGTGCTACTGACAAGACCTTTACCATTCCCGCAGTTCAAGAAGGTACTTCTCTTACCGTTACCGTAACCGCAGTTGGTCCTGTTGACTCTAAGACAACCACTAAGACCATTACCCTTAAGGTTACCGCTCCTTCCGACATCACTTCTTCTAAGGCAGAGGTTGTTAAGGTTGGTGACTCTACCGCTTTCAGAGGCTTTGCAGCGCTTACCACCGTTGAGCAGACCCTCGCAAGCTTTGAGCAGGATAATTCCTTCCTCGTTATATATAACAATGGCGGTACCGAACTTGCCGCTAACGAGCTTATCGCTACGGGCTACACCGTAAACCTTGTTGTTAACGGTACAGTTAAGGTATCTTACGCCCTTGTAGTTGCAGGTGACATCAACGGCGACGCAAACATCTCCACAACCGACTACATCACCCAGTCCAAGGCGATGAAGAGCCAGGTTACTCTTGAAGGTGCTTTTGCACTGGCAGCAGACGTTGACGGCGACGGCACTGTAGCTTCCTCTGACTACATTGCACTTGCTGCAGCTCTTAAGAGCTAATTGCTTAGAATAGTTTAACCCAGCCACCCTTGCAAAATTGCAAGGGTGGCTTTTTTCTTTATATAAGAATTAGCTTTATTATTGACTTTAATTGCTTTTTGTTATATACTATACGTTGATAAAGTTTGTAAACAATGTAGAATGAGGATGTTATGGTTTTTTCTGATTTGTTTTTTATATTTGTTTTTTTAGCAGCCTGCTTCCTTCTGTATTTTTTAAGCCCGAGACTATGGATGAAGAATGCTGTTTTAATAGTGTTTTCTTTGATATTTTACGCCTGGGGTGAGCCTACTTACGTAGGTCTGTTGCTGCTGTCAACCGCAGTAAACTATTTTGCGGGATTGATTATAGATAAAAAGCGGGACACGGTTGCGGCAAAGTTGTCTGTCTCTCTGGCTATTGTGTTCAATATCGGCTTGCTCTTCGTGTTCAAGTATACAAATTTCTTTATTGAGAATATAAACGCAGTATTCAGCACATCCATACCGCTTACAAACATCGTTCTGCCTATAGGCATAAGCTTTTTTACCTTCCAGATAATGTCTTACATTATAGACTGTTATTGGGGTAAGGTAGACGTACAGAAAAACTTTTTTAATCTGCTTCTTTATATCTCTTTGTTTCCTCAGCTTGTTGCGGGGCCCATCGTGCGTTATGCAACCATCGAAGAGGAAATACATAACCGTAAAAGCACCTTAAAGGACGTTAGCGAGGGTGCTACTCGTTTCGTTGTTGGCTTGTCTAAAAAAGTTCTTATTGCCAACAACCTGTTTAGCGTTGTAACCAATCTGTTGGGGGACTACGGTGCTGTAGATCACCTGCCCTCCAGCGTACTTGCAGGTCAAAGCTTTGTTGGCACCCTGGTTGGCGTTATCTGCTATGCTTTGTACGTTTACTTTGACTTTTCAGGCTACTCCGATATGGCTATCGGTATAGGCAGGATTTTCGGCTTCCATTTTGATGAAAACTTTAAGCATCCCTTTGTAAGTAAAAACATTTCTGAGTTTTGGCAGCGTTGGCATATATCTCTGGGCACCTTCTTCCGTGACTATTTGCTGTATGTGCCAATTTTCGGCAAAAGAAGAAAGTACCTCAGCTTGTTCCTCGTTTGGTTTTGCACAGGTTTTTGGCACGGTGCGTCCTGGAACTTCATTATATGGGGCTTATATTTCGGTGCGTTTATTCTCATTGAAATGCTTGTTGGCAAAAAAAGGATGAAAAAGCTTCCAAAGGCGGTTTCTCATATCTATTCTTTGATAGTTGTTATAATAGGCTTTGCCATATTCTATTTTGAAAACCTTGGCGACCTGGGTACCTTCTTTGGCAATATTGTCTTTGCAAATAACAATACCTTCCTTGATCCCGTTTCAAAATCGACTATTCTTAACAATTTATATTTGATAGTGCTTTCTGCTGTCGTTAGCTTTCCCATATTACCTAAGATTAAAAAATGGTTTTACGCTAACGAGGGACGGGAGTCGGTTGCGGTTTGTCTTACGGGTGTAACAAATATCATTCTGTTGCTCCTTTGTATAGTTATGCTTACGGATTCTTCTAACAATCCGTTCCTGTACTTCAGATTTTAAGGAGGGATACGATGAAAAAGTTTTACCTTATCAACATACTTTGTGTAGTTTTGGTATTTGTGTTGTTTATCGGCTTTATGTCCTTCTTTCCCAGAACCTACGGCTTTGCAGAGGGCGAAAACAGAATGATAACAAAATTTCCCCGTTTTACCGCAGAGTCATACTTTAACGGCAGGTATACCGAGCAGATTGCCGACTGGTATACCGATTCAATACCGTACCGTTCCAAGTTTAGGGAGCTGGTTAATCAAATCAAATCCAACTTCGGTATAGAAACCGATTTGCAAGGCTCCAACGTTCAGGACGGAGCCCAGGACTCCAGACCCGAAAGTGAAGAAGAATTTTCCTTTGAGGATTATAACGGATAAAATATATATTTCCAGAAAGGCTATAATAATGAAAAAAGCATTAACCGTATTTTTAACTATAACCCTTTTGCTCAGTGCTCTTACTGCCTGTGCAAACATTCAGTACGATGATGAATCATCCTTTACGCCGGATTATATGTCCGGCGACAGCACCACACCGGACAAAGATTCTTCCGTAGCTCCCAACACATCTGCAGATGCAAGTGTTGATAACAAGGATGAAAGCTCTGAGAGTGTGGACTCCACTCCCGATGATAGCTCTACCTTCAGCGATGTTGCCGACAAGGGTGAAGAGTTTAATAACTACAACAACATTTTGCTTCTTGGCACCCGTTGTATGGACGTTTTCGGTGGCACTTACGATAGCTTCAACTACTATAGTCAGGTTATCGCCCAGTACAAAAAAGACCTTGGCGCTGACGTTAACGTATTCTCTATGGTTGTTCCTACCTCAAATTCCATCTATCTCAGAAACTATGTAAGAGACGGTGTTGACTTTTACGAAAAGTATGGCGGCAATCAGGAAGATAAGCTGGATTATCTTGACGAAAAGTTTGAGGGCACCGGTGTTACGAGCGTAAACGTTTACGATACCCTTTACGAGCATTGGGACGAACAGATTTATTTCCGCACAGACTTCCACTGGACTCAGCTTGGTGCGTATTATGCCGCACAAAAGTTTGCATCCGTGGCAGGCTTGCCCTTTAAGACCCTTGAAAGCGGTGCTTACACTAAGGACGGCAAGTACAACGAGGACGGCACTCCTCAAGGCTTTTACGGTTATTACTACAGCAAGCTGGGTAATCCTACAGTTTTGAAGGAAAACCCTGACGAGTTTTTCTGGTTTGAATACAACGAGGATTACAACGTTGAGTATTACGATGTGGAAACAGGTAAAAAGCTTATCGCTACCAGACCTACCTGCTACCTGACGGTAAACCACGCCGCATCCTGGTATATGACCTTCCTTGGCGGCGATAACAGGCTTGCCAAGATTACCACCAACACTAATAACGGCAGAACTGCTGTTGTTTACAAGGACAGCTTTGGCAACTGCTTTGCTCCTATGCTTATGTCTATGTATGAGACGATTTACGTTGTTGACTTCAGATTCTACACAGGCAACTCCATAACGTTCTGCAAGGACGTTGGTGCTACTGACGTGATATTTGCACTCAGCTCCTCTTCCGCTTGCGGTCACGCAAAGAAAATTAATTCTATGAGGACTCGTTAATGAAACGGTTTTTAATTTCAGCTTTATTGGTTTTTACACTTTTAATCTCCTCTTGTGCGGAAATCAAAACACCTGATAACGGCTCCGCCGCCGATACAAGCAGTGAACAAAGCAGCTCTGCTGATTCTACTACTGATTCTACCGTTGACGCTTCTGTTGAAGCAGGTGACAGCTCTGAGGAATCGGCAGCCTCCACAGAAGAAACAAGCGAGGAGACTACAGAGGAAACAAGTGAAGAACAAAGCGTAGAGGAGAGCAGGGCAGAATCCCAAGATAATTCTTCCTCTCAAGCGCCTTCTACCGGTAACGGCGGTAGTACTACCACCACTCCCGGTGTTGCTGTGCCTAACGATAGGGTGTTTATCTCCAACGGTATACTCATAAACGGTACCAGAGGTATGGAGCAATACTTTGGCGGCGATAGCAACAGAGCCAGCTTCTGCAATATTGTAAACAATTTCAAAAAAGATCTAGGTGAGGGTATTAATCTCTATACCGTAGTTGCCCCCCACGCCAGTTGTTATTACGCACCTGAAAGCTATTCCAATCTTATAGAGCGTGGTAAAGTCAACTTTAACGATATGAAGGCAAAGCTTAACTCTGACGTAAAGTTTGTTGATACCTATAACGCTTTATGGAAGCACGTGGATGAGCCCATCTACCCCAGAACGGAATTTCACTGGGGTGCTTTGGCTGCCTTCTATGCCGCAGAGGAGTTTGCAAAGGTTGCCGGTGTAAGCTTTCCGCCTATTGAAAGCTATAAGGAGATTGTAAAGCCTAACTTTATAGGCTCTGCTTATACCTTTTCAAAGGCTGAAGTTATAAGACAAAATCCAGAGGATTTTTATATTTATATGCCTCAGACTGAGTATACCGCCTACTACTATACACGCGGTAATTACGATTTGTCTAAGCCCAATATGACAAAAAACAGCATAGTGTTTGATACAAAAAGCTATGCGGGCGCTTTTATATGCGGAGACACCTACGCTGTTAAGGTTGTAACTAAAAATAACACGGGCAGAAAGCTTGTGGTATTAAAGGACAGCTATGGTAATGCGTTTGCACCTTTCACCCTTGGTTCCTTTGACGAGGTGTATATTCTCGATATAAGATATTATGGAAAAAACGGCGTAAAATTCTGTAAGGACGTTGGTGCTACCGACGTAGCTATTGCTGTTTCAGCCTTTACGGCTACAGGTCCTGTACACAAATACCTGGAGACTTTACGCACCGCACCCTAAACTGTTTTTGATGAGGTAAATTATGGCTTTGATTTCATATCCGTTTAATTCTGCTGAAATACTAAGAGGCAAAAGAAAGCTAAAAAAGGCGTTGCTTGCTGACGGTAGCAGCCGTATATCAAAGAAGATTGCCGTACTGGGTGGCTCTACAACCAATGATATCGTTGATATTTGTGAGCTGTTTTTGCTCGACAACGGTATAGCCCCCTGCTTTTATCAATCAGAATATGCTCAGTATTGGCAGGATGCGATGTTTGAAAACGAAGCTCTTAGGGAGTTCTCACCTGACCTTATATACATCCATACCTCTACCCGTAATCTTGAGAGGTTTTTACCCTCCGTAGCTGACAGCAATGAACGCTGTGAGGAGCTTTTTGAGCATGCAAAGGCGCATTTTTCCCAAATGTGGCAAAGGCTTGAGGCTGCATATCATTGTCCGATTATCCAGAACAACTTTGAGATGCCATCTTACCGCTTGCTTGGTAACAAGGACGTGGCTGATATACACGGAAAGGCGTATTTTATACAGCGTATGAATATGTTTGTTTCAGAGTACGCCATAACACATCAGTCCTTTTACGTACAGGATATAAATTATATCTCCGCCTGCTACGGTCTTGATAAATGGTCAGACCCTTCCTGTTGGTATATGTACAAATATATTATGGCGATTGATGCCATACCCGAGTTTTCCTATAACCTCAGTAACATTATAAAGTCCTTATTCGGTAAAAACAAAAAGGCTTTTGCTTTGGATATGGATAACACTCTTTGGGGCGGTATTGTAGGTGACGACGGCGTTGAGGGGCTTGAGCTTGGCACCGAAACTCCTACGGCGCAAGCCTTTACAGAGTTTCAGTCTTATATCAAAAAGCATAAGGATATAGGCGTAATGCTTAGCGTATCCTCCAAGAACGACCACGAGAATGCCATTGCGGGACTGAAACACCCCGACAGCGTACTGTCTCCCGATGATTTTTTGGTGATAAAAGCAAACTGGGAGCCTAAAAATCTTAACATTGCCGCAATAGCTAAGCAAATAAATATTGGCTCTGATGCGATTGTTTTTGTGGACGATAACCCGGCAGAGCGTGCCATTGTCAGACAGTCACTGCCTTGTGCTGTGCCCGAGATTGGTACCGTTGAAAGCTATATTAAGGTTATTGACAGGGCAGGCTACTTTGAGGTTACTACTCTTTCCGAGGATGACCTTAAGAGAAACGAAATGTATAAGGCAAATGCCCTGCGTGAGCAGGAGCAGCTTAGCTTTGCCGATTACGGTAAGTATCTTGAAAGTCTTGATATGCAAGCAGAGATAGACTCTTTTGCGCCGGTGTATATACAGCGTATTGCCCAGCTTACAAATAAAAGCAACCAGTTTAACGTTACAACCAAGCGTTATACTGCTGATGAAATTGCAGACGTTGCATCGAACGATGGATACATCGACCTGTACGGTAAGCTGACCGACCGCTTTGGCGACAACGGCGTAGTTTCTGTTGTTATAGGCAAAAAGGTGGAAAAAGCACTGCATATGGAGCTTTGGATTATGTCCTGCCGTGTGCTTAAAAGGGATATGGAATTTGCAATGCTTGACACCCTGGTAAAGCGTTGCAAAGAACAGGGAGTTAGCGAGATTATAGGCTATTATTATCCTACCGCTAAAAACAATATGGTAAGAGAGCTATATAAAGCCTTTGGTTTTGAGCTGCTTTCTGCCGATGAAAAGGGTAACACTGTCTGGCGTCTTGAAATTGATAAATATACTGACAAAAACAGGTATATAAAAGTTAATTAAGGAGAGATTACGATGACTAATAAGGAAATATACGCAAAGCTTGAAGAGATATTTGAAGAGGTTTTTGACGAAAAGATTGAACTTACCGCAGAAACCACCGCCGAGGACGTTGAGGATTGGGACAGCCTTTCCCACATTACTCTTATTTCCGCTGTAGAGGGTGAGTTTGGTATAAAATTTGCAATGAAGGAAGTTTCTACAATGAAAAACGTTGGAGAAATGGTTGCAATTATATCTGAAAGGGCATAAGTTACTATGAAATTATTCAAAAGCTTTCTGTGCATTATACTTTGTGTTTTAATGTGTATATGTATGTTCGCTTGCGATTCCGCTTATACCGAGCCCGACCAGTCTGTTGACGGCTCCGCAGAGAACAGCTCTCATGGAGTAAGCAATGATGCACAATCCTCAGCAGACGCTTCTACAGAGGATAGCTCTGGGGAAAATTCTGCCTTCTCTTCGGAGGATTCGTCCGAGGAAAGCAGGACCGAAAGTAATGACGGTTCTGAGGACACGAGCGAGGATTTCAGCTCTGAGGATATTAGCGAGGACTCTTCCGAGGATGTGCCTGCGGAAAACAGGTTCACTCCCATAAGCGCACCTCTTGAAATGAACAAGGTGTGGGAAAACGGTAAAATGGAGCTTTATAATACCGATTTCCGTATAAGTGAGGAGTTAGCAAAGAAGCTGGAAAAGCAGTTTGCTTCCTTTGCCAACCCCCAGTCTGTTGCTTTGATAGAGCTTGAAACGAATATGGCGTTTTTCTACTCTAAGGACACGAAAATTGCCACCGCAAGCTCTATAAAAGGGCCTATGGCGCTTTATGCATATAAGTGTATCGACGACGGTATAATCGGTTGGGACACTATAAAAACCTATCAGCCTTGGCATTTTCAGGCAAACAGTACGGGCTGGGTTCAAAACTCTCCCTACGGCACAGGCTTTGACGTAAAAACTCTTATGGATTATATGATCAGAATAAGCGATAACCAGGCCTATCTGATGATAAAGGAGCTTGTGGGTGTTGAAAATTTTGAGCAGATGATGACCTCCTTAGGCTCCGACAGAGTTATCCCCGTGGGTAGCAATTGGGGTTATATAACCGCCTTTGAAATGGCGGCTGTATGGCGTGAGATTTACCATTACAGCCTGTCCTCCGAAAGCGGTGCGGAGCTGTTTGACAGATTTATGCACGCAATGTATAACTATATTTGGCGTGCTATTCCTCAGTACGAGGCGGCTCATAAATCCGGTTGGAGCGGTAAGGCATTTAATGATGCAGGTGTAGTGTTTGCCGACGGACATCAGTATGTTTTGGTAGGCCTTATGGGGCGTAGCGGCATCGAGGATGAGCGTAGCCAATATCAGTTTAACGCCGTTACACGCTTGCTTGCCGAGCTTATGGTTGAATATAACGCATATTTGGATGGAGAAAACGCTGAGGCCTCTGTAGACTCCAGCCTGGACGAGCAGTAATGAAAAAGTTTATTTCTTGGAACGTTAACGGGCTTAGAGCTTGCGCCGGCAAAGGCTTTTTTGACTTTTTTAAGGAAGCAGACGCTGATGTTTTTTGCGTGCAGGAAACCAAAATGCAAGAAAATCAGGCTGATTTCAGCTTTGACGGGTATTATACCTATTGGAACTCTGCCGATAAAAAAGGCTACTCCGGCACTCTTATCGCTTCTAAAGAAAAGCCTTTGAGTGTTGCATACGGTATAAACGGTAAATACAACGACGAGGGCAGGCTTATAGTTCTTGAGTTTGAGGAGTTTTATATTGCAACAAGCTACTCACCCAACGCCCAGCCTGAGCTTAAACGCATTGATTACCGTATGGAGTACGAGGAGGATATGAGGATGTATTTATCCAATCTCTCCCGTAGTAAGCCTGTAATACTTTGTGGCGACTTGAATGTTGCTCATAACGAGATAGACCTTAAAAACCCCAAGCCTAACGTCGGCAACCCGGGCTTTTCTTACGAAGAACGCAGTTGTTTTTCCGCCCTTCTTGAGTCAGGCTTTGTTGACAGCTACCGTTATCTGTATCCCGATATGAAGGACGCCTATACCTGGTGGTCTTACCGTGCTATGGCAAGAGCTAAAAACGTTGGTTGGCGTATTGATTACTTTGTTGTTTCCGATAGTGTAAAGGACAAAATCAAGGACAGTCTCATTTATCCCGATGTGATGGGCAGCGACCACTGTCCTGTTGGTCTGGTAATGGAGCTTTAATTATGCTTTCCTTTGATGATGCCGCTCTATATCTTGACGACGTGCTTAGCGAGCTACCCGAGGAGCTGTTACGCTACCTTAACGGCGGTGTATCCCTTGTGCCGGAGTGTAAGCTAAGCGATAAAACAAAGGGAATGTACGTCCTTGGACAGTATTTTAAGAACAGGCAAATGGGCAGATACATATTCATTTATTACGGCTCTTTTCTCCGCGTGTACAGGCACGCAGGTGCCGAAGTATGGCATAGGCGGCTTAAAGAGGTGCTGATACACGAGCTTACCCACCACAACCAGTCTTTGGCAGGTGTGCACGATTTGGAGCTGAAGGACAAAATTCAGCAAGAAATCTATAGCAATACAGGCGTTTATATGCCGACTAAGGATATTAAACTTTTTAATGAGGACAATTGATATGAAAAACTTTTACCTTGGCAATATGAAGCTAATACACAAATTTTTACTTAATCAGCTGGCAATGTCGTTGTTTGGCTTTATGACAATCATTGCTATGTCTGCTTTCGGTGATATTGCCATGTACGTTACCACTGTTATAGCGGCGTGCTTCTTTGTTTCCTTACTTTATGATAACGCTTGGGACGAGGGTGCCCGTGACAGAAACAAAATTACCAACAACCGTCTTTCTCCCAGACCCTTTCACGGTGTAAAGGTAGCTTTGTTTGCCTATATCCCCACGTATCTTTTCCTTGTACCTTTCGTGGTTTTGACAGCCATTTCTCTTATGGGCTACACAGCGGTTGATTCCGTAGCGGCTGTTTTCAAGGCGTTTACCATTTTTCTTTGCAACGGTATGTATCTGGGTATCTCCTACGGCTTGCCCGATATTTTTCCTCAAACCTACGGCTTTTTCTTTGTATTGTATTTAATCCCCGCAATCCTTGGCTACGGTCTCGGTTATTATCTTGGTACGAAAGATATTCAGCTTAAGACGTATTTCGGTATGGCTCCTACAACCGACCAGCCTATTAAAAAATCAAAATAGCGTATTATTTATAGGCCGCCGTCATATATTTTTATAAAAAATGACGGCGGTGTGTTTTTATGAGATACAGAAACATTACGATAACAAGCATACTTATCATCTTGCTTATTGTTGTTACGGTTTTTTTCTTTTGTTTTTCTGCCTATTCAAAATCCTATGGCTACAAAAACGCTTTACTGGAAACGAACGCTGATTTGCAACGCAGGAAAACCCTAATCATTGATGCGGGACACGGCGGTATTGACCCCGGTGCAGTTGCCAACGGACTTATAGAAAAGGACCTTAATTTAGCCATAGCTAAAAAGCTAAGCAGCTTTTTAAGTCTATCAGGTGTTGACCTGGTTTTAACAAGAACCGACGACACCTTGCTTGGTAGCGGCGATACCGTACGCGCACATAAAAGCGCTGACCTGAGGGCAAGACTTGAAATGCTGGAAAAAACTGAAAATGCCCTTTTGGTAAGCATCCATATAAACAAGTTTACATCCTCCGGTGTACACGGATTACAAACCTTTTACGCCGATGATACTGCGGATAGCGAAAGCCTTGCCGGCTGTATTCAAGAGGCGGCAAGACTGCTGGATAAGGACAACAAACGTCAAATTAAGCCGGATGACGATAATATTTATATACTAAGCAATGCTACCAAGACTGCAGTTTTGATTGAGTGCGGCTTTATTTCGAACCCGGATGAAGCAAAACTGCTGTCTTCAGAGGAATATCAGAGTAAACTGGCTTTTGCTATTTATACAGGAATTATAAAGTTTTTACAGGAGTGTTAAAAAATGAAAACGCAATTTGTGTGCGGCAACTGTGAATACACTACCTCCAAATGGGTTGGACGCTGTCCTATGTGCGGAGAGTGGAACAGCATGGTTGAAAAGCTAATAGAGCCCGAGGAAAAGAAAAAAAGCCCTATGAAAAGGACTTCTGCTTCCACAACGCAAAATATCGTCTCCAAATCAATGAAAATTAAAGACATCAGTTATTCCGACAGGTTTAGGTTTTCAACAGGGATAGGCGAATATGACCGTGTGCTGGGCGGTGGTATAGTCGAGGGAAGTGTTGTTTTGCTTTCGGGTGAGCCCGGAATAGGGAAGAGTACCCTGCTGCTTCAGATATGTGACGCCGTTGGTGCCAACGCCAGTATCTTATACGTATCCGGTGAGGAGAGTGCTCCTCAGATTAAACACCGTGCCGAGAGACTTGGTGTAAGCTCTGATAACCTTTCGATACTGTGCGAAACCAATATAAATACCATATATACCGAGATTGAGGTGCTGTCACCTAAGGTTGTTATTATCGACTCTATACAAACTATGTATGACGATAATCTTAACTCTATGCCCGGTACCGTAACCCAAGTTAAGCAAAGTGCAATGTGTATGATTAACCTGGCAAAGACTTTGGGCGTTGCCGTTATAATTGTAGGTCACGTCAACAAGGACGGTGCCATTGCAGGCCCTAAGGTTCTTGAGCATATGGTGGACTCTGTTTTATATTTTGAAGGTAACAAGCAGCTTTTATACAGGATCATAAGAGCGGCTAAAAACAGATTTGGCTCCACCAACGAAATTGGCGTTTTTGAAATGGGCGAACGAGGACTTACGGAAGTGCCCAATCCCTCAGAGATGCTTCTTTCTCAAAGACCCCACGGAGTTTCAGGCTCTTGCGCAGTATGCGTTATGGAAGGCACCAGACCTATAATTGCAGAGATACAGGCTCTTGTAAATCCGTCTCCGACACCGTCTCCAAGAAGAATGACCTCCGGTATAGACTACAACCGTTCTGCCTTGCTTCTGGCAGTGCTGGAAAAACGCTTAGGTCTTAAGTTTTCAACACTGGAAGTGTACCTTAACGTTACAGGAGGTATACAGCTTTATGAAACTGCCAGCGATATGCCGGCGGCATTGGCGCTTATATCTTCGATGAAGGACAAGCCGATACCCGAGGACACCATTGTTTTTGGCGAGATTGGTCTTGCGGGAGAATGCCGCTCCGTTGCAGGTATGGAGCTCAGAATAAACGAAGCTATTAGGCTTGGCTTCAAAACAATAGCCGTGCCAATGCATTCTGCTAAAAAGCTAAAGAACACCTACAGCGGAAAAGGCGTAGAAATTGTGCCTATCCGCAGTGTATACGACCTGCTTAAACTAATTGGACTATGAAATATGTAATTGCATCTAAAATACTTGCCACCGATATCGTAGCAGAGCTTAAAGAACTCGGTATAGAGTGTTTACAGTACTGGGAAAACCCTTATATAAATAACGAGACAAAATACCATCCCGATATGATGTTTTATAAGCTGACTACGGGCGATGTGCTTTGCGGTGACAAAACCCCTTTTGTTCACAAATTGGACACATTTGTTAAGGTTATACACAGCAAAAGCATTCCGAGGGACGGATATCCGTTGGATTGCATATTTAACTGTTTTATTGCCAAAAATTGTCTATTCTGTGGAGATAGCACTGCAAGTGAAATAATAGAAGATGCACTGAAAGCAGGGCTGGATATATGCAGGGTAAAACAAGGCTATGCCGCCTGCAGTACGGTCAAAGTTACCGACGATGCATTTATAAGCTCCGATAAAGGAATTATAAAAGAACTTGCAAGCAAAGGCTACGATGCGTTATTGGTTAGTAATGACGGTATCTTGCTGAACGGTTACAGCAACGGATTTATTGGCGGTGCATCTTTAACAACAGACAGTTACGTTGCGTTTACAGGTAGTATAAAAAAGCATAAGGATTATAATAATATAAAATCATTTATAAATAACTATAATAAAAATATTATTAGCCTTAGTAATAATACGCTGTACGATTACGGCGGTTTTATAGTACTATAAGAGAACATGCAAAAAACCTGTATTTAAGCCGTTTTTTATAACCACCGCAAGAAGAAAGCACTTAGGAGTCCTAAGTGCTTTCTTTATACTGTTTTACCACCTCTCTATTATACAAAATTGTCATTTTGTATAATAGACTGTAATTTTTGATAGGGAGGCCGCAAAGTGTCTCCCTATCGTTTTTATGGATTTTACTGGAAATGGTCAAGAACGGATTCGTACTCATAAGACGGAAGTTGCATTACGTTTTCAGGCACTGTTTCAGAAATGCTGTCTACAAAGGTATACATTTCTTCCTTTGTAGCGCTGTCCTCTATTATCATAAGCTCAATCTCTTTGTTTTCGTCAAAAACAAAGGTGTACTTATTATTTGAGTAATCGTAGTATCTTTCGTAAACAAGCTCTCGGTTATCGTAATTACAAAATCCGCTTTCATAAAACTTATAAACAGCCTCGGGATAATAGATTTTGAAATCCTCCTCGCTGTACTCGGTAAACAAAATCTTTTTAAGGTCGTGCCTTACTTCGTATCTTGTCGTACCCGAGAAAAGCTGTATATATTCTGTTCCGTCGGCGTAGTTATACTTGTACATATTCTTCCCGTCTGCTTTATACTGAGTACAGGTATTTACGGGATAGCCTTCCTTTTGCTCGTGATACGAATACGTAAAGCTAAAGTTATCCGATTGCAGTAAATCTACGTACTGTTTTCCGTAGGAGCCTTCTGTATCGTATATAACACTGTAATCGTAGTTTATATCCAGCTTAAATGGGTCTACGGTAGGCTCTTCCACCTTTTCTTCATCAGGCTCGGGTGTTTCCCCGGACAATAACGCTTTTATATCGCTGTATTCCTTATCGCTGTACTTTTTTGCTTCATCATAGTAATAACGATTTTCCAGCACGGATATATCGTAATAATCATCGGGTTCATCAAGAACAGGTGTTCTATCGGTTGCATTTTTTGTAACCACCAGCTCTATGTCAAAACCAAGATATATACTGTCTGCTTTCAGTGTGTATTTATTAGTCCCCTCGGATTCTGTCACGCAGCTGTAGCTTACAGGTAAAACCGCCTCGCCTATATCAGTCATAAAATACACGTTGGCTTTACCCTTTGCGCCTGTTTTATTTCCTTTGTTCTCCAGTTCTAAATGTATCTCATCACCAAGTAGCGCATCGGCATTTGTACTGTATTCACCTTCGTTATTTACGGCGTTAATAGCAAGCGTAAATATATTGAATACACCCTTTCCGTCAAAGCCTTTTACGCTTATTTCCACATTATTAGTCTGTTTGTCAAAGGTCTGTGCTATTATATCCAATATGATATAGTGTCCGTTGTTGTCGTGCACCTTAAAGCTTTCTCTGCACAAGGCATTGTCTTCAAAATAGCGTTTCCAAGTAAGGTGAAGCTTTTCACCGTTAACTATGTAAGACAGATCAAGGGCTTTGTTTGTAAAGGAGTTAAGTATCAGATTGGGGGTCTCAATAACGGTGTCGCTTATGAGAGATACAAGTTCGCTTGTAACATCGCTGTTCAGACAAATCTCGGTAGTGTCCGCTTTAATGCTGACACCGTGAAAAGTGTAGCTTTCACTACCGTTTACGTAGCTACCCTCCTTAAAGCACTTTACTACAGCGTTTTTTATCTTTTGAAAAACGCCTTCCTCTTGGCTACCTTTATAGTAAAACGGTTTTTTTGCAAAATCGGGCATATTCATATAAAAGCCGTCTTTCAGAGACACGGTACTGTTTGTTGACTTTTGTCCAAAGGCGTCAAGACTTGTTGTAAGCTCAAAATTAAAATCCTTGGTAAGCAAATAATGTGCGCTGTATTTTCCATTGCCTACATTAAGCATTTTATCGTTAACAGAGTAGCTTTTGACGGTGGCGTCAACGTCTATTTTTGCGGCACCATTTTCAAAGGAAGGTATTATGCCGGTATCAAGATTGGAAAGGAGACCGTTAAGAGACGTGAAAACAGTTTTATAAAACCCATCGCTGTTGTTATTATAAAAGCCTTTGATGCCGCCCGTAAAGGCAACACAGGATACCAAAGTAAGAACAATTAAAAGCTGTAAGGTTAAAAAATATAACGTTTTTTTCATAACAACACCTTTCTATGACTGATGACCCCGTTTTCTTAAAAAAGAAACAAGATAACTGCAAGCCAAAATAAACAAATTGCAGAAAATTACCGCAGAGCTGAGAGGCATATTATTAATACACAAGGACAGCACAAAGCCGATTACAAAAGCTGCTAAAGAAAACAGCACTGCAATCACTACCGAGAAGCGGTAGTTTTTTGCAAGTCTGAGGGAGGCGACCACAGGAAATACCGTAAGGCTGGAAATAAGAAGAGTGCCTATAAGTTTCATTCCCACTACGACCGTTACGGCAGTTAAAACTGCGATAATCAAATTGTAAAGCCCTGTTTTGCCGCCCGTAGCCTTTGAAAAGCCTTCGTCAAAGGTAACGGCAAAAATCTTATTATAAAACAGGCAGAACACCAAAATTACCACACTGCACATTACCACGCTGAACCAAAAGCTGTCTTTGATAGCAAAAATACTGCCAAACATATAACTGCTGAATTCGGTACTGGACCCACCTGAAAGGCTTGAAGCAAAAATACCTATAGCCATAAAGCTACCCGATACGACAGCCACTGCGGCATCACCGTTGATTTTACTGTTTTGTCTGATTTGCAACAGTAAAAAAGCAACAAGAATAACTATAACAAGGGCAAGCTCCATACTGGCGTAGTTGAAAGCGGAAGCAACCGCAAGAGTACCAAAGCTTACGTGGGACAGACCGTCACCAAGCATCGAATACTTTTTAAGCACGATCTCCACACCAAGTATTGCGGTGCAAATTGAGATAAGTATACCTACTATAAAAGCGTTTCTTGCAAACTCTTCAGTAAAAACAAGGCTTAGGTTTTCTAAAATCATACCTCTTCCCCCTTCTGCACAAAACGCTTATATATTGAGCTATCTACATAGTCGGAGGTCTTACCGAAAAACTGAACACCGTCACCTAAATGTAAAACCTTGCTGCAATATTTTACGGCAGTTTCTATATCGTGGGAGACCATAAGTATAGCCATATCGTGATGGGTGTTAAGATGGCATATCAAATTATAAAAGTTGGCTGTTGCGTTGATGTCAAGACCGCTTACAGGCTCATCCAGAAGCACCAGCTTTTCTGCGGCACATACCGC
The DNA here is from genome assembly GCA_045537905.1 of Eubacteriales bacterium. GTDB lineage: Bacteria > Bacillota > Clostridia > Oscillospirales > CAG-382 > SIG636. The sequence goes on along the minus strand of JAZSQJ010000067.1, from coordinate 7,126 downwards.
TCTTGCAAGCAAAGCCCTTTGCTGTTGACCGCCGGAAAGCTCAAGATAGGAGCGTTTTTTTATCTCGTCAAGACCAAGCAGCCTCAAGGCGTCGTCCGCCTTGCACTTTTGGTTTTTTGTATAAAAGGGGCTGAAAAAGCTTTTTCCCACAAAGCCTGACATAACAACCTCTTTTACAGAGGCGGGAAAGTTAGATGCAACCTTTAATTTTTGTGGCAGGTATCCGATATCGCTTTTTGTAATACCGTTCATACTTATCCTACCGCCGGACAGCTGCACGAGCCCAAGTATGGCGTTGGTCAGAGTGGACTTCCCTGCTCCGTTTTCCCCAACTATACAAACAAAATCCTTTTCCTCAATATCAAAGCTTACGTTTTTTAGAACCTGCTTGCCTTCGTATTCAACACATACGTTACTGCAACTTAGTAGTTTCTCCATCTATCAATGCCTTTCTTAAGCTTAAAACGTTGTTTTTCATTAACTGTAAATAGCTGACTCCCTTATTGTAATCATCCTTACTTATGTTATGGGTGTTGTGCAACAGCAAGGGCGTTGCCTTGGTTTCTGCAACTATGGTATCAAGTATACTGTTATTTGACAGCTCCTCATAAAAAACATACTTAACGTTATTAGCCTTCATTTGCTCAATCAGGCTGTTAATAGCCGCAGGACTTTCAATTTGCACGTCAGAGCAGCTGTTAAAGGGGGCAACATAAGTAAACCCGTATTCTTCAACAAAATGATTAAAGGCAAATTTACCGCTGAAATACAGACACTTTCCCTTTGCTCGGCTTGCTATACTCTTTATATCAGCATCTATCGATGCCAGCTCTGCATAATAAGCGTCATAATTAGCTTTATAATATTCCTTATTGTCGGGGTCAAGCTCACAAATGCCTTTATAAATAGTATCAAGCATTACCATAGCATAAACGGGATTTGTCCATACGTGGGGGTCGACACCGCTGTGGTCGTGCTCGCTGTCGTGGTTTTTATGCTCCTCCTCGGACAAACACAAAGGGGCAGACAGGTTTATAATTTTAACGCTGTCTTTAATTGAAGAGATAATGCTGTCTACCCACAGCTCCATATCAGGGCCCGTATAAACAAAAACATCACTGCTGTTAATCTTTTTAATATCCGTTGGGGTCAGCTCAAAGCTATGGCTGTCTGCACCGGGTGGGAGTAATAAAACAACACTTCCCTTTTCGCCAAGTATACCTTTTGCAAAATCGTACTGAGGGAAAAGAGTTGCTACTATGCTTATTCCGTCGCTTTTTTGGCTGTTATCCGTGGAGACACAGGAGCAAACAAAGGACAAAAGCATACACAGCAGCAGTAATAAACAAAGGAATTTTAGTTTTCGCATACACATCCTCCGCAAACACCGTAAAACACGGTACGTGTACTATCAATATTAAGGTTATGGTCACAGGAGAGATGGCTTTGTAGTCCCTCAAGCAGGTGACAGTCTATATGCTGTACGTTCTTACATTTAGTGCAGATAAAATGACAGGTGCCACTGGCAGAATGTTCATCTGTACAGTATTTGTAACAAGCACTGCTTTTGCCGTCAAAGCTGAACTTTATAAGCACCCCATCCTCAACCAGCCTTTCAAGTCGTCTGTAAACGGTTGCACGGGATATGCCGCTACAGCGAATGCTGTCACACACCTCATCGGCTGTAAAATGCCCGTTTTTATTGTTTTCAAAAAAGCTGATTATCAAGCCCTCTTGCTTTGTATTATATCTTTGTTTAGACTGGACGTTAGACATACAATTACCTCGGTTAAAATTGAAACTAAGTCTTAATTTACTATATAAGTATACATCCGTTAACAAGCTTTGTCAAGTCTATTAACGGATGTATTGCGTTTTAATGTGTACTATCAAGAAATCCACACGTTTTATTCACTATGTTTCAACAAATAATGCAGCATTCTTTCGGGGTTTTCTAAAAACTGTTTTGTTATTTGAAAATGCTCAGTGTCCTCATAATGTACTTTTTCAAGCCCGTTTTGAGAAAACTCAATAATCTCCGCATTGGGAAAAGCCATCAATATGGGCGAGTGGGTTGCGATAATAAACTGAGAGTCCTTCTTCACCAGCTCGTCTATTTCCACCATTAAGGTTAGCAGTCGCATAGGTGAAAGTGCGGCTTCGGGCTCGTCTAAAATATATAGCCCCTTACCGCTGAAGCGATTTTGAACAATAGCCAAAAAGCTTTCGCCATGGGATTGATTGTGCAGGGAAACTCCACCGTAGCTCTCTATTATAGGTCGACTTAAACCGGGAGATTTGTCCATGCTGTCTATATTTGTAGCAACGTTATAAAGACTTTCCGCCCTTAAGAAAAAGCCGTCCTTGGCATAATCCCGACTGGTCAGGATTAAATGCTCACACAACTCCGAATGAGTTTTATTGGTGGAAAAATTAAAATTTTTTGTTCCTCCTTCGGCGTTAAAACCGTAAGCTACCGCTATTGCCTCAATCAAGGTGGATTTGCCCGTTCCGTTTTCACCAACAAAAAACGTTACGTTTGAAGAAAAAGACAAGCGTTTTTCCTCTGACAAATATTTTATAACAGGTAAAGCGTGTAAATAGGAGCGTTTATCTAAACCGTTATCAAATTCGATGCCGCTAATGTACTTTGCCGACATAAAATCACTCACCTCTTTAACGCTTGTGGCTTAATAGGAAATCGTTATTTCAAGCTCAGGGTTTGCGTCGGTTGCCGAAAGTATCAGCTTAACCAGCTTATCGTAATAAGTTCCAAGCCTTTCAGAAAGGAGTGAAAAGTTTTCAAAATTCAAATGCACACCCTTAACAGAGGTAAGTGCATCGTAAAGTGCATCCAGATTGTTGCCGTAATACTCTACACCAACCAGCTCCCTGCGTAAGGCTTCGTGTAAATCCTGTTTACTGTTTATACTGTTGCAATCAATGCTTATAATTCTATCGCTCATCATTCTTCTCCGTACAACAAAGTAAAGCTTTCGTAATGGTCATCGGTGTAGTATACCAGTCCGTCATTGGAAAATACTATTCGTTTTGCACCTCTGCTGCTTTTACCAAGGGTGTCAATATCGCATTCGGTATAAAATCTGCCCTTCTTTTCAGGAAGCAGTTCCTCGTAATTACCAAATCTGTCGCCACCTATGCACTTACCGGGGGCAAACCTATCAAGTCCGCCGCCTTCCCAACCTAAAGCACGTGCCTCGCTTTTGGTAATAAAATTGCCCGGCAGCTTGCCATAAGTGTGTATATAAAGCCCCACGTCCTCAGCACTGGTATATACGCCCTCCGCGTCAATAAGGACTTTGCTTTCCTCGCTGACTTCACTTATTGCGTCACTTGTTTCTTCGGTAATATCAGCCGAGGATTCTTCACTATCCTTACTTTCGTGGCTTTTAGATTCCGAAACGTCAACACTTGAAGGATTGCCTAAAGATAAATCCTCAGACGCTTCTATAGACTCAAGGCTTGCGGAACCTCGACTTTCGTTTACACCCGGGACGATACCGCAGGAAGACAAGCTAAATGCAATTAAAAGTAAAGTTAAAATACAAGAAATAGATTTTTTCATCATTCAAAAACACCATCCTTAAACACAAAGGAACGAGCAAGCTCGTCCCTTTGAAAAAACATAATTATTCTTCTTCAACCTTGGTAACAAACAAAGCGTTTGCATCAGCTTCTTTTTCTGCAAGGTCCTTCTTACGCTGCTCAAAGAACTTAACAGCAACCTTTTCAAACAAAGCGTAGGAAAGAACGTCCTCAGGCTGAATAGAGTAATCTGCACAGTCCTTCTTAAGCTGAGGAAGCTCAGGACTGAGAGCGTCCGCAGGACGAGCAGTAATAGGAGCCTCGTCACCGATAATCTTCTTAACAAAATCAGGATCGATAGGTGCAGGTGTGCGACCGTAAGCACCCTTAACAAGACCCTTAAACTCGCCGGTAACGAGCTTGTATCTTTCGCCCTGAAGTATATTCTGAACAGCCTGTGTACCTACGATCTGAGAGGTAGGAGTAACAAGAGGAGGATAACCAGCATCAGCTCTAACACGAGGAACTTCCTCAAGAACATCCTGAAGCTTATCAAAGCTGCCAAGCTGCTTAAGCTGAGAAACGAGGTTGGAGAGCATACCGCCGGGAACTTGGTAACGCAGTGCGTTAACGTCAACCTTAAGTACGGCAGGATCGATAAGACCGCTTGCAAGATACTCGGTACGAAGGTCTGCAAAGTACTTGGAAACTACGTCCAGCTTATCAAGGTCAAGACCTGTATCGTAAGGAGTGCCGGCAAGAGTAGCAACGATAGGCTCCGTTGGGGGCTGAGAGGTACCCATAGCGAAGGGAGAAATAGCGGTATCGATTATATCGGCGCCTGCTTCGATAGCCTTAAGAATGGTCATGGAAGCAAGACCTGTTGTATAGTGGGTGTGTATTTCCAAGGGGAGGTTACACTTAGCCTTGATAGCCTTAACAAGCTCATAAGCGTCATAGGGCTTAAGAAGACCTGCCATATCTTTAATACAAATAGAGTCGGCACCCATCTCTGCAAGCTGTACAGAGAAATCGGCAAAGAACTCGTTATTGTGAACAGGGCTGGTGGTGTAGCTTATAGCAGCCTGAAGATGCCCCTTTTCCTTCTTAGTTGCCTTTATAGCGGTCTTAAGGTTACGAACGTCGTTAAGAGCGTCAAATACTCTGATGATGTCGATACCGTTAGCTATAGACTTCTGAACAAAGTATTGAACTACGTCGTCGGAATAATGACGGTAGCCAAGAATGTTCTGACCGCGGAAAAGCATCTGGAGCTTAGTGTTCTTAACGTTCTTACGGATGGTGCGAAGTCTTTCCCAAGGATCCTCGTTGAGGAAACGCATACAAACGTCGAAGGTAGCGCCGCCCCAAGCTTCCAAAGCGTGATAACCAACGTCATCAAGGGCCTTAAGTATGGGAAGCATCTGGTCGATGGTCATACGGGTAGCGGCAAGAGACTGATGCGAGTCACGCAGAACAGTTTCTGTAATCTTTATTTTTGCCATAACCTACTCCTTTACGCAATTACAAGGATAAGGTCGCCAGCGTTAAGCATAGCGCCTTCGTTTGCAACAACGGAAACAACTGTGCCGGAGAAAGGAGAGGATATGGGATTTTCCATCTTCATTGCTTCGATAACGCAAAGCTCGTCGCCTTCCTTAACAACGGTGCCCTGCTTAGCAGTAATTCTGAGAAGTGTGCCGGGAAGGGGTGCGGAAACCTTATTGCCGTCAGCAGGTGCAGCAGCGGGAGCAGCGGCAGGAGCCTCAGCAACGGTAGCAGCAGGAGCAGCGGTAGCTACAGCAGCAGCAGGAGCAGCGGTCTGTACGGGAGCAGCAACAACCTTGTCACTCTTAACAACGCCGTTTTCCTCAACTTCAACTTCAAACTTATTGTTGTCGATGGTTACGATATACTTTCTTGTCATTTCTCTATCTCCTTTATTAAAGCTGTTTAATTGACTTAATTCTGAAATTTACTTTACCGTCACCGTTAGCGGCGGCAATAGCAGCGGAAATGATAGCAGCTAACTCTTTTGCGTCCATGCCATCAACAACGCTTGTCTTTGTGATGTAGCCTTCTGACTGTTTTTGCATTGAAATACCTCCCATTAATTACATAAAAATCCATTATGTGTTTATTTTACAACAAAGCTTTCAACATTGCAATAGCAAATATCGAAAAGTTTGTAAAAGATTAGGTAAATAAATTGTTAAAACATCATAAATTGCCAAGTTTTGCCTGGCTCTTCCCCGTTATTATATTGATTGTGATAAAATATTAAAATCTTTGAAAATGATATTGAAAAAGCGTAATTATTGTAGTATAATTAGGTGTTATTAAAAAATCCAATACAAAGGAGGACGATGTGTTTACCCACACATCAAACAAATATGGCAGAAAAAATTATTGCTGAAACCTCTGCAAGACACGTTCACCTTTCCGCTGACCACATTGAGGTTTTGTTTGGCAAGGGTCATTCTCTTACCCACAAAAAGGATCTTTCCCAGCCCGGTCAGTTTGCTTGTGAGGAACGCGTTACAGTTGAAGGCCCTAAGTCCGCTCTTAAAAACGTAATCATCCTTGGTCCTGCCCGCCCTGCAACTCAGGTTGAGATTTCTCTTACCGACGCACGCACCCTTGGTGTTGTTGCTCCTATCAAGGAGTCCGGCGATATCGCAGGTAGCGCATCCGTTAAGCTTATCGGTCCTGCCGGTGAGGTTGTTATCGACGAGGGTGCTATAGTAGCAAAGAGACATATACATCTTACTCCTGCTGCAGCCGCAGAGCAGGGCGTTTCCGATAAGGAAATAGTTATGGTTAAGCTTGATACAGCTCGTCCTTTGGTTTTTGACGACGTTGTTTGCCGTGTAAGCGAAAAGTTTGCTCCTGCTTTCCACATGGATACCGACGAAGCAAACGCAGCAGCAGCAAGCGGCACTGTATATTGCGAAATTATAAAAAAATAATTATAAAGGAAGGAATCACAAATGCTTAATTATTCACACGAAGTTCAGGATATGTGCATCGTAGCTAAAGGTCCTAAGCACGGTCCCGCACCTATCCCCGAAGAAGGCAAGTGGGTTAAATCCTACGAGATTAAGGACATCTCCGGTCTTTCCCACGGTATCGGCTGGTGTGCACCCCAGCAGGGTTGCTGCAAGCTCACCCTTAACGTTAAGGAAGGTATCATCGAGGAAGCACTTGTTGAAACTCTCGGTTGCTCCGGTATGACTCACTCTGCAGCTATGGCAGCAGAAATCCTTCAGGGCAAAACCCTTCTCGAAGCTCTTAATACCGACCTCGTTTGCGACGCTATCAACGTTGCTATGAGAGAGATCTTTAAGCAGCTCGCTTACGGTAGAACTCAGACCGCTTTCTCCGAAAACGGTTTGCCTATCGGTGCAGGTCTTGAGGACCTTGGTAAGGGTCTCCGTTCTCAGGTTGGTACTATCTTCGCTACCAACGCAAAGGGCGTAAGATACCTTGAAATGGCAGAAGGCTACATCCTTTCCGTTGGTTTGGATGCAGACAACGAAGCTATCGGTTATAAGTTTGTTCACCTCGGCAAGATGATGGA
>JAZSQJ010000036.1:0-10311 GCA_045537905.1 Eubacteriales bacterium | reverse complement strand
ATCACAATTTGCGGTGCCGTCCGTGATAAACCGTCCCGTTTAATCACAATTTGCGGTACAATTCGTAAACCGTACCGTTCAATCAACGACCGTTACGCCCCGTCACAATTTGCGGTGACGTTTTTAACCCTTATAACGGCGGGAGAAGTTACCCCGCCCATACGGTGTACGCTCCTTTTACAGCATATTGTAAAGGGTAAAGCTTTCTATCCCCTTGATCCGTTCTATTTTGTAGAGGGCGGCGGAGATGGAGGCGTTCATGGAGGGGGCGTCACCGCTGAGGCAATAGGCGTATGCCTCCTCCAGATTAACAGCCATGGCGTCGATATAGCTATGTCTCAGACTAAGGTGCAAAACCAGCCTTTTTTCCTCCAGCAGCGCACTGCACCGTGATATACGCTCTGCGTTGTCGCCGTCGGCGCCGTCCTCCACCTCTTTCAAAGCCTGCTCTATTTCCAGGGCGGCTTTTTTCGTTTGCCCTGCGTTAAGGACGGTAGCGCCCACCAGCAGACCCAGCAACAACAAAGCTATTACAAAATTCTTCATCCCTTACCTCCCGCTTTTCCTCTCAAAGCTGACGGTTCCGCTGTCGTCAACGGAAAAATACAACAGCTCCTTTACCGAAAGCTTTTTTCTCTTTAGCTCCTCAAGGAGCCACTTTTCATTCCTGCCGCTGTCCGAAAGCGCTCTTTTTTGTATCTTTCCGTCCACCACCACCATATGGCTTACGCCCTTGTCCTCCGTTTTCATACCCATATCCGTAGGGGTAAGAGGGGCGGCGTGGGCGGCAGGTATAACGCTTAGCGCCCCCGTCTGCTCCAGTATTACGTAGCTTACCTCCTCCATCCCCTTAAGCCCTGCCCCTCTGATGGCGGCAAACAGCTCGTCGGCGCTTACCCTTGTTGCCGTAAGGTTTTTCTCCAGCACCCTGCCCTTTGCCACCAGTATAAGGGCTTTGCCGTCCAGAATTCCCCTCAGGGTTGGGCTTTTACGGCACAAAAACGCCACTATTATCTCCAGGCTGACTATAACCCCCACCGCCACGAAGCCGTGAAGGAGGGGTATATCCGCATCGGTAACGGGCAGCGCCGCCAGCTCTGACAGCATAACCGCCGTAACAAACTCCGTCAGCTCTATCTCCCCTATCTGCCTTTTGCCCATAAGCCTCATACTAAGGCTGAGTATAATAAAAAATATAAAGCTGCGCACAAAAATTACCGTCATAAGCAACACCTCTGCCTTATTTTTCCACGGGGCGGATTTTTTATACGAAAATAGTAAAAAAAGATTGAAGAAAAGAAAAGAGTGTGTTATAATGACTATGTATCAAAATAGGAATGGTGGGTTATTATGGCACAAGGCAGGAAAAACGGTTTTGTTCCCGAGGAAAGAGAGGACCTTATAGCAGGCAGAAACGCTGTAAGGGAGCTTATACGTAGCGGAAAGAGCATAGACAAGCTGTATATACTTAAAAACCGTGAGGGTATGCTTAACGTCATATACGCCGAGGCGTTGGCGGCAAACGTGCCCGTGGTGGAAAGCGACCGCGGTGCCCTTGACCGTATGGCGGCGGCAAACCAAGGCGTTATTGCCCAGATACCTGCCAGAGAGTATGCAAGCATGGACGATATACTAAGTCTTGCCGCCGAAAGGGGCGAGGCTCCCTTTATCGTCATTGCCGACTGTGTGAGTGACCCTCATAATCTGGGCGCTATCATCCGCACGGCGGAATGTGCAGGCTGTCACGGGGTTATCGTTCCCAAAAGGCGCAGCGCCCTTCTTACACCTGCGGCGGTAAAGGCGTCGGCAGGGGCGGTGGAGCACGTGCCCGTGTGCAAGGTGTCTAACCTGTCCTCCGCCATCCAGTACCTTAAGCAAAACGGCGTATGGGTTTACGCCCTGGAGGCAGACGGCGTGCCCTTTGATACCCAGCGTTACGACGGGGGCGGCGTTGCCTTCGTGCTGGGCAGTGAGGGTGACGGTGTTTCACGCCTGGTGAGAGAAAATAGCGATTTTGTCATAAGCATACCTATGTACGGTAAGCTTAATTCACTAAATGTGTCCACAGCGGCGGCGGTAGTGCTGTTTGAGGCGGCTGCTCACCGACACGGACGCGGATAAACAAAAAGGGTGTTGTAAATGGCTGAGAATAAAGATAACCTTATAAGCTGGATAAGCTCCGTTTTGTCCGAGGTTGAGGACAAAAACCAAGAGGACCGCAGTAAGTCTATGCCCGATTTTTCTGCTATGGCAGAGGCGGAGATAGAGGCGGCAAAGCCCGTAAAGAAGGAGGCTGTAAAGCCTGCCATTACGGAGGAGCAGGAGATAATAAACGAATACGCAGGCAAGAAAAAGGCTGCCCCTGATATGAGCACGAAAAGGCTGAGGGAGCTTTTGGCGGCACACGCAGGGGACGGCGGCGTGCTTATGGAGTTTTTTGCGGAGAACGCAGACAGACCCTCCAAGCACGCAGAGAGTCTGCTTGCCATGCTTAACGGCACTGCGGAGGAGATAGAGGAAAAGACCGGAGAAAAGGATAGCCGACCTCTTACCGAAGCCAAGCCCGAGGAGGGAGGCAGACTTAGCGACGAGGCGCCTGAGAAGGAGACCTTTGTGCAGGAAAGTCTGTTTGGCACCGACGAGTCGGAGCATAAGGAGATACCTCTTGATACGGGAGCGAGGGCAAGCTTTGACGAGGACTTTGCCTCTCTGGGCGAGAAGATAGACAGGGACGAGATAAGGCTTGAGACCGAGACCGAGGCGGAGGACCAGCTTACGATGGGAGTGGACGCCGAGGAGGAGGCAATCAAAACGGGCAGCAGCGAGGACGAAAAGGACAAGAAGCTGAAGTACCTGTTTAATATGCTGGACGGCAACCCTCTGCCCGAGGAGGAGCCCGAGACGGGCACCGCCGAGGAGGCTGAGGAAAAAACGGAAAAGAAGGCGAAGAAAACCGCCGACACGAAGAAGAAAAAGAGAAGGAAGAAGAAAAAGGCGGAAAACGCCTTTGAGTACACAGACCGTGCCCAGAACGGCGAGATAGCCTCTATGCTGTCAAGAGCCGTGGCAACCAGCCGTCTTAAGCTGATAGGCTCCTTGCTTATTACCTTCCTTATATTATATATGGAGCTGGGCGCCTACAACTCTGACCGTTCACCCTTCCTTCGTCCCGGACGCTTTGGTATAATATATATACTGGCAGACCTACAGCTTTTGTTCTTTATAATAATGATTATGAAGGACAGCTTTATAAACGGACTTAAAAGCTTTACGGACTTTAAGCTGACCGCAGACAGTCTTATGTCTGCCTCCGTTATAGTGGCAAGCACCCTTTGTATAGCAAGCCTCTTTGCAGACCCCTCCAGGCTTGACCTGCAGCTTTTCAATCTGCCTGCCGCAGCAGGAGCTACCGCCTTGGCGCTGGTAAGGCACCTGCAGTGCATAAAGGACAAGCGTGCCTTTGTAATCATCGCATCCAAAAAGCCTAAGTTTACCACCAAGCCTCTTACGGGGAACACGGGTGAGGCAGGTGAGTTTTATAAGTACCTGGACGAAAGCTCTGATTTGTTTACGGTTAAGAAGGCAGACTTTGTGGAAGGCTTTTTTGCAAGGACTACCCGCAGACCCGAGGGCGAGAACATATTTAATTTTATGTTGCCTGCAACCTTTGCGGCGGCTGTTGCTTTGTTCCTTGTAAGCTTTCTGCTTAACAACGACCTTTACGGCGCCTTTAAGTCGGCAGTAATGCTGTTTACGGCGGCAAGCCCCCTTTGCGGCTTCTTTATGCTTAGCCTGCCCGTCATTACCGCAGGTATTATCGCCCACCGCAACAAGGCGGCGTTTATCGGTAACGCCGTTGCGGAGGAGTATGCGGATGCGGCTGTGCTTTCCTTTGCAGACGTGGAGGCGTTCCGCCCCCATCTTACCAGCATAAGCACCGTGGTTACCTACGGCGACTACCCCGTGGACAAGGTGCTTACCAGACTGGGTATGCTGTTCAACTACATAGGCGGTCCTCTTAAGAGCGTTACCGCCAAGATGCTCAACAAGCTGCCCCAGCCTACGAGCATAAGGCTTATGGGTACGGCGGCAGACGGCTTGCACATAGTTATGGACAACACGGACTACTATCTGGGCAAACGCTCCTATATGCGTCACTGCCGCTTTGACACCCCCGACGACGACGGTGACAGCTCCTACGCCCGTAAGGCAGACAGCATTATGTTTATGGCGATAGATAACACCATAGTTGCAAAAATCTACGTTAAGTACGGCATAAACGCCGAGTTTGACGAGCTTCTTCGCAGTATGCACAGGGCAGGGGTTTGCGTGGGCATCAAGACCCTTGACCCCAACATCAATAACGAGCTGCTGCAAAAAAACCTTGGCTACAAAAACTGCCCCGTTGCTATCCTTAAGGGGGACAAGCCCGAGGAGATGGACGAGGTTGTGGACAAAATGGGCAGCGGTATCGTTTCCACCTCGGGGCTTCATACCTTCCTTAAAATGTTCATCCTCTGCGACAGAGCAAGGCACGCCGCAAGAAGCAACTGCATTATCGGCATAGCCTCTGCCCTGGTGGCAGTGCTGGCGGTATTCTTCCTGTCCGTAACCGGCGGCGACGCCGCCTACGGCAGTGCCTCGGTCCTCGTTTACCAGCTTATGTGGATGATACCCTCGGTGGCAATGTCCTTCCTTTTGTAGGGTTTTTTGTGCAGAATGCACAGTTTTCTACACAATAATTTTACACTTGCTAAAAATTTATTCGCAAAAGGCTATTGAATATTTTTTAGTAATAATTTATAATAGAATAAATAAAGCTGTCACAAACTGCCCTTTACGGGGGGCGGTCTTGCAGACTGCGGGTTTTGCGCCTTAATAAGGGGCTTTGCTTCTGTTAAAACGGCAAAACCCTGCTTAAAAGCAAATTATTAATTTAATATATCGGAGGATAAAAAAGTGGCAAAATATTCATCTAATAACATTAAGAACATCGCTCTTTTAGGTCACAGCGGTGACGGTAAGACGGCATTGGCAGAAGCTATGCTTCTCCTTGCAGGCGCAATTGACAGGGTTGGCGGCAACCTGGACTTTGACCCTGAGGAAAAAAAGCGCGGCACGTCTATCTCCGCCAGCCTTGCTGCCTTTGATTGGAAGGGCAAGAAGATAAATCTGCTGGACACCCCCGGTTACTTTGACTTTGCAGGTGAGGTTAAGCAGGCGCTCCGCGCTGCTGATACCGCAGTTCTCGTTATCGACGGTAAGAGCGGCTTTAAGGTTGGTACCGAGCTTGCTTGGGACTATGCCGACGGTATGCCCAGATGCTTCTTCGTAAACAAGACCGATGACGATAACGCTAATTTTGATAACGTGCTTGCCGGTCTTAAGGAACAGTTTGGTAACAAGGTTTGCCCCATTTTCGTTCCCTACGAGGGCGAGGGCAAGGCTAAGACCTTCTGCAACCTTATCACGGGTGAGGCTTTTGAATACGACGCAAAGGGTAACGCTAAGAAGGTTAGCGTTGATATGAGCAAGTTTGACGGCGTTAAGGAAGAGCTTATGGAGACTCTTGCCGAGGCTGATGACGAGCTTATGGAAAAGTTCCTTGAGGAGCTTGAGCTTACCGATGACGAGATGCTTGTTGCTCTCCACAAGGCCCTTTGCAACGGCGCAGTTCAGCCCGTATTTGCAGGCTCTGCGGCTACCCTTGCAGGCGTAAGCACCTTCCTCGATATAATCGGTCAGTTCTTTATGTCCGCTGATGAAAAGACTGCAGACGGTGACAAGGCTGTTTCCGCAAACGGTGACACTGCCCTCCTCTGCTTCAAGTCCGTTGCCGACACCTTCGGTAAGAAGAGCTTCTTCCGTGTAATGAACGGCGCTCTCAAGAAGGACACCACTCTTATGAACCACCGTTCTGAGCAGAACGAGAAGATAGCAAGAATTTATACCTGCATCGGCGCTAAGGAAACCGAGCTTGATGATATCGCCTTCGGCGACATCGCTTACACAACCAAGCTCGTTGCTACCAACACCGGTGACACCCTTGGCGGTAAGGAAGCTTTTGCAGCTATCGACTTCCCCAAGCCCTACTACCGTATGGCTATCGTTCCCAAGAGCAAGGGCGACGAGGACAAGATCTCTATCGGTATCGCAAAGGTGCTTGAAGAGGATCCCACCATCAAGTATGAAAACAATGCCGAAACCAAGCAGATGACCCTTGCAGGCCTTGGCGACATTCATCTGGACGTTGTTGCCTCCAAGCTTAAGGCGCGTAACGGCGTTTCTATCGAGTATGCTGAGCCTAAGACCGCTTACAGAGAGACTATCAAGAAGTCTATCGAGGCTGAAGGTAAGCATAAGAAGCAGTCCGGCGGTTCCGGTCAGTACGGCCACGTTAAGATTCGTTTCTCCCGCGGTGACGAGGACGGCCTCACCTTCACCCAGAGCGTTGTTGGCGGCTCCGTTCCTAAGAACTTCTATCCCGCAGTAGAAAAGGGTCTCCTTGAGGCAATGCAGAAGGGCGTTTTGGCAGGCTTCCCCGTAGTTAGCCTGGCGGCTGACCTCTTTGACGGCTCCTACCACGCAGTTGACTCTAACGAAATTTCCTTTAAGCTTGCTGCAATCCTTGCATACAAGCAGACCATAAACGCAAACCCCGTAATCCTTGAGCCTGTTGGCGCTCTCCGCGTTCTTATCCCCACCTCCTACTCCGGTGACGTTATGGGTGACGTTTCCAAGCGTCGCGGCAGAATTATGGGTATGGACGAAAGCAGCCGTAAGGGCTACACCGTTATCGAAGCAGAGATTCCTTCTGCAGAGATGAACAACTACGCTATTCAGCTCCGTGCTATGACCCAGGGCAGAGGCAGCTACACCTTTGACTTTGTAAGATATGAGGAAGCTCCTTCCGAGGTTGCTAACAAGATAATCGAAGAGGCTAAGAAGTCTGAGGAATAATCCCTGTCAAGGAAAAATCTAGGCAGAATCGAGGGAACTCTATGCAAATTATGAAAAAACTTTTAGTTATGGCGCTCGTGCTTACTACCGTGCTCGGCCTTGCGGCTTGCGGCGGCGGTGAAAACACGCTGGACATTTTGGAATCCGTTCCTGACCTTGAGATCAGCAAGGATATAGTAGAAGAGCAGTCTCAGGCTGACCCTAAGCCTGCAGAAGGTCAGACCGCTATGCCCATTATCACTCAGGTTTTCAACAGCAATCAGACCACCGTGGTTATTGCAGGTACCTGTGAAAAGGACGCTGAGGTTTCCGCTTCCTTCGTTGGCGGCGAGATTTCTACCGTTAAGGCAAGCGGCACCGTTTTTGCCCTTGAGCTTGAGGTAGGCGACAAGCAGGAGGCTCACATTCAGGTTACTGCTACCGCTCCCAACAAAAAGGTTAGCGAGCCTAAGCTTGTTGTTTCCGGTTACCACCCCACGGCAGAAGGCAACCTGGTTTACCCCACCGTTCTCGCTGACGGCACCGTGCTTTTCTCTGCTGAGTCTATCGCCGTTCTCTCCGAGAATGCGGTTGTTTCCAACAGCACCACCGATAAGCTGGTAAACAGAATTAACAACAACCTTAACTCTCTTAAAAAGACCGAGACAGAGCTTATATACGTTTTGGTTCCCAACAAGGCAAGCTCTATGAAGGACAGCCTGCCCGAGGGTACAGACGTTTCCAAAGGCAACACCGTTTACGCTCAGGTGAAGGACTCCCTCGGCAAGACCGACGCTACCGTTATTGATATGGCTGAGGTGTTTGCAGAGGCTGATACCTCTAAGTATCCCCTTTACTACCGTACCCACGGCACCTGGACTGAGTACGGCGCATACCTTACCTACAAGACTCTTATGGACTATATCGCAGAGAAGTATCCCGAGGCTGCTCCTCACGCTATGGACCAGTTTGATATCAAAGAGGTTAAGGACGCTCTCGGCGGTGACCTGGCTTACCACTTCGGCTTGGATATCGAGCAGTTTACCGAAACCGTTTACGACTTTGTTCCTAAGTTTAACGTAGCTATCGGTGACAGCATCCCTGAGGAGCTGGCTGAGGACTACGAGAACAAGCTTCTTATAAACGCTGTAAAGCAGTATCTTGACGATAACGACTACCGTTTCTTTAACGAGTATTTCGTAAGCAAAAAGCTGGATGCAGACAAGACTCTCACCCGTGGCGACCAGACCTTTGGCTTCTTCACAGGCAGAGACACTCTTCCTACCGCCCTTATTTACAGGGACGATTATTCTATCCCCATGATAGATATGCTTGCAGAAAGATTTAATAACGTTATGTTTGAAAGCTCGGGCAAGCTCAATTTCAAATATGACGCCGCTGCAGACTATGCGGCTGAGGGTGAAAGCAACGTGGACTATATTATAGTTCTCCTCTCCGAGGATAGCCTCCCCACCTTCATTGCGGCTAATGCTCAGTAACAAACCAAGATTACAAACCGTCAAAAGCCTTGTGCCTATGGGTGCAAGGCTTTTAGATATAGGCGCCGACCACGGGCTGCTGCCCCTGGAGCTCCTTGCCCGAGGAGAGATAGAAAGCGCCTTACTTACCGACGTCAACAAGGGACCCCTGGCTGCCTGTCGCCACAATGCGGCAGTATGCTGTCCCCATAAGCTGGAGCAGATAAGCTTTGCCCTGTCCGACGGCTTTGAAAAGGTGGAAAGAGATAGCTACAGCTTCGTAAGCATCTGCGGTATGGGTGGAGAGCTTATTGCAAGGATTATCAAGGACGGCGGCGACAAGGCAAGGGTGCCTATGGCGCTCCAGCCTATGTCCCACCACGAAAAGCTAAGGGAGTTTCTGTGGAAAAACGGCTACCGCATCACAAAGGAGCTGTTCCCCCTGGAGGACGGCAGGATTTATCTGGTAATGGAGGTAGTCTATAAGGGCAAGCCCCAAAGGTTTACCAAGACAGATACCTATCTGGGCAAGCTCCGCCCAAAGGTGTCCGGCTATAAGCTCTACTTGCAGAAGATAGCAAGGGCTGCGGCTAAACGCTACGACGGCGCCAATTTAAGCGGCAACACCAGAGAAAAAAGAGAGGCGGAAAAAATCCTCACCGCCGCCCAACAGGAAATAAACTCCTTTAATGCATAGCAGTCTATAGTCACCCAACGGCGTGCCCGTACCGTAACGGTCAGCACGCCGTTGGGGTTTTGTAAGGGCGTAAGAGGTAGCACCGTGTAGGGACCGGCGTCCTCGACGGTCCTTGACGTGACGGTTAAGGACGACGTTGCGGTTTTGATTGGGCGTGGAGGGTAGCACCTCGTAGGGACCGGCGTCCTCGACGGTCCTAAGCGTTACATATATAGGAGGCATAACCCAAATTGTGGATACGTGCCGTATAAATTTGTTATAAAACACACCGTAAGGGATTATCGTTACCGTGATGGGTATAATTTACCCGTTACGTTTAGGACCGTCGAGGACGCCGGTCCCTACAAATAAACCGTTCCGTTTAATTATAATTTGCGGTGACGTCTGTATTCGTTACCTCGGCGGGAGATAAACCATACCCGTCCCGCCTCATCACAATTTCCGGTGCCACCGTCCTGTTTTATCACAAAACGTAATTACCCTTACACCGCAATGCTGTCTGTGAATTCCTTGCCGTAAACGGCTTCGGTAAAATGGCAAAGGGCTTTGTCCTTGTCACGGTACACGGAGGAACGCTCCTTGTGGTAACGGCTCATCATTCGCTCGGCGGCACCCTTGCCCCCGTCTACGTAAAACCCGTAAAGCAAATCACGCTCGTAATCCGTAAGGGACTCCAAGGCGCGCTTAACACAATCCAACCTGGTTATAATATAATTACGGCGTTGGCGTAGCTCGTCACAAAGGACGATAAGCTTTACAAGCCTGTCCTCAAACCTGTTCCCACCCGTCCCCGTAATGGGTGCGCCGCTGCAGGCAGAGGTCTTTACCGACACCTTAGCCTCCTCCAGCATATCAATCTCGTCCTTCAAATTAAGTACTGCCGTTTCCATACGGCGTTTGCTCTTTAATAGCTGAGCACACAAAGCTTCGTAATTCATCAAGTATCAGCTCCTGTCCAAACAAATGTTCTATATAAAATTTACAGGCTTTTCCAAAAAGGAAAAGCGGCGTCAGTAGACCAAAAAGCTTCATTCCAAAGCGGGGTCCTTTTATTTTTTTCACATTATAGAACATTTGTTCGTATATGTCAATAGAGTTTTCAAAAGTTTGGACAGGGTGGACATAGTGGACGTATTGGACAAAAATGTGCCCGTAAGGGGGTTATGTGATGGGTGCGGTGCGGGTGAGGGTGACGTG
>JAZSQJ010000035.1:0-14355 GCA_045537905.1 Eubacteriales bacterium | reverse complement strand
TTTGCTTTTTGTATTTTACATTTTCTTGCTTGTGACGAA
Source organism: Eubacteriales bacterium (assembly GCA_045537905.1). Taxonomy (GTDB): domain Bacteria; phylum Bacillota; class Clostridia; order Oscillospirales; family CAG-382; genus SIG636. Next base: position 14,316 of record JAZSQJ010000035.1, on the reverse strand, counting down.
CCTCGGCTCACAGTACTTAGTACAGTTATCGCCTCGGTTCGTCTTGCCTGCACTCTTTCTCAGCACTCTGCCAGCTTGATGACAAGGTTTGTCATCAAGCTGTGGGCTGTAAAAAACCTCGTTTTTTACAGCCCCTGCTTCTATAATTCTATAAATAGTTTAGTCTGATTTTTGCGGTCCAACCTTTTTATATACCCTATTCGTTTACGAGGGTGGTCTTTATCGTTACGTAGTCGGTGGTGTTTACAAGGCCGTCGCTGTCAAAGTCTGCCGCTTTTTCATATGCGCCCGTTATGCTGACGGTGCTCTTGATCGCACCCTTCATCGTAACGATATCTGCCGCACTTACAACGTTATCACCGTTGATATCGCCAAGCACGTACAGAGTATAGCTTGCACCCGTAGCGGTAAAGGTAACGGTTGCACCCGTGCCTACTCCGCTTACGCTTACACGGCTGTCTACAAACAGCTCCTTCAAGCTATCGGCGTTCATACCTGCTTCGGGAACAGCGATATAGTCGCCGTCCACAGCCGCACCGTTCTTTACCACGCTGATATTGGGAGCCTTATAGGTAGTAGCAGCGCCTCTGGACTTAAAGCTTATCCTTGCACCGGGGTAGATCATACCGTTGGTGATGTCTATACCTGTAAGGTATACGACGTCGCCCGCTTTTGCAGACTTAGCACTAGCGTTGTTGTTATACGCCGCTCCGTGGAGACCTACGATTATGCCGTTTGCGGGCACAGTGCAGCTATACGTGCTGTCGCCGTTGGGGCTTACAATGCTGTTAATAACGTAGCCGCCCTTGGAAGAATCATAAGTACATATGTAGCCGTGAGACCAGGTAAGGTTAGCGTTGTCGTGGGTTGCCGTGCCAAAGCCCGAGGTAAAGATAACCGCATCGTCGGTAGCGATACGCTTGCTGAAGGCTGTAAAGTCGCTTCTGCCAACGTCGCCCTCGCCGTATACGCTCACTTCGCCTACAAACAAGTGACTGCTTGCAAAGAAGAAACGGAAGATAATATATCTTTCACTGGCGGGAGTAGAGGACACCGTCTCGTAGGAAATTACCTGATATGCCCCCGAAATAGGAGTAAGAGCCCTGTTAAGGGTGGAGTAATGATAATAGTTTTCACCGTCACCGGAGGCGTAAACCTCCACTATATTGGGTGCGGAAATGCCCCAAGGAGTGTAGGAAAGGACGGAGGTGCCAAAGCCTGTTATGGTCTGCTTGCTTCCAAGGTCAACCTTTATATCTATATAAGAGCCCTTGCCTGCAACCGAACCGTGGGCGTTAGCCGATTGATAGCCCGTCCATTCTGCAGAGCCGGGATCCTTGCCGAACAGCAAGCCGTCGGTCATCTCTGTAATGCCGTTATCGGGATATACGGAGTTTGCGGTTTGTGTTGCATAGCCTGCGCCAAGGGAAATTCTGTCACCCTTGGTCGTAGTGTCCGCCAAAAGAGCCTTAAGCTTGTTTACCTGAGCAAGAAGCTCGCTATCGGAAGCACCCGAGTCTCTTACACGGACAGCCTCCTTATATGCATAAGCAAGCCTGTCAAGGGCAAGGTCGGAATAGTTTGCTACGTTTACGGCTACTGCCGCGTCAAGAGCCGCCTGCAGGGTGCCCTTAACGGTTGCTACCCCCCTAAGCTCCATTATAGCGCGCTTATGGTCGCCCATCACGGAGGTGCTTGAGTTATAAACGGCCTTTGCCGCTGTGATTGCATTGGTAAGTGTGGCAGAAGGCATAGTTGCAGCCAGGGTCTCTGCCGAGTTTATCTTGGAAAGCAGGTTGGATTTTACTGTGGAGTTGGTTGCGCTTGCACGGCTTACAACCAGAATACAGTCGGAAATAGCACGGGAGCTAGACTGTACGTAGCCTGCACTGCCGCTACCCGTGTTGGACACGTACATAGCACTGGAGCCGCCGCCGTCCATACGGATAACGTTGTTACAGCCCATATTTATCATAGCCTGTGCCACGTCACGGAGGGTAAGAGAGCCGCCGCTGCCTGTACTGCCGCCCTCACTGGTGAAGAACACGTAGGTTCCGTCGGGCTTGGTGCCGAAGGCGGTCCAACGAGCCTGAAGGGTTACGGAATGGGTACCTATAGTGCTTTGGATAAGGGTTTGGTCCACGCCGTTTTTAACAAGCCAGCCTACGTTGGTTATAACGGAGTTTGCCTTTTCCATTATAGCACGGGATGCCTCAACGGTTTCCTCAGTGTTTATGGTAATCTTGTCCCCCGCCTTAAGACCGGAGATATAGCTCTCATAAGTGGAGCCTGCACGCATAAACAAAATAAAGTTATCAGAGTAAACGCCGCTGTCACCAAGAGAGCCGCCGTAGGTGTTTTTGGTTACGGAAACAACCTCTGCCTCAAGAGTCTGACCTACTGCAAGGTCGGTATTATCAAGCTTTTTACAAAGAATTTCGGTACCGGGGCAAACGGCGTAGCTGTCACACTTGGTACCGCAGGAGGTATCAAAGTAATAAAACCTTTCGCTCCATTTGCTGGCATCGGCAGAGCCGCTGGTTTTGTTTATGTAGTAAAGCATATCGGGATAGTTTTTGCCGTTTATGCCTACGGTGTACTTAAGAGTACTGCCAACTATGTTCATACTGCCGTCAGAGCCAAAGGCAACAACAGAGTCGGAATAACCGAGGTGGGCGCCTACTATCTTACCGTTGGAAATAGAAAGGCCGGAAAGGGTGCCGTAAGGTGTGCCCATGCTGAAAAAGGCACCGTTGATAACACCTGCTACGTTATAGCCGTACTTATTGGTAGCGATGCTGTACTGGGTAGCAAGGGTGCCCGAGGTACCTGCATAACCCTGGAACGCCATAGGTATATAGCCGTTGGCGGGGTTAAAGGTAAGGGTGGTACAGGCAAGGGTGTTGCCGTTTACCTTGCTGGTAACGTTATACTTGGCGTATGCAACGCCTGTTTTTACGGTGTGACCCGTGGTTTTTGTCATAGAGAAGGTGTAAGCGGAAACACCGATACACATAGAAAGACAAAAAGCAAGGACCAGTGCAAGCGATATTGCACTTTGCAAAACTCTTTTCATAAACAATATCCCCTTTTAATTTATTACCTATAGTATACCATAACAAAAACGCCTTTTTCAAGGCGTTTTTGTTATTTTTTAGTCTTTTTTATGCCAAATATTTTCCTAAGCATTGGTTTTAGTATTGCCGGGGACTTGAATATGTACACCTTCATAAGCTTTACCACCTCCCTAAAAACAAAACGCCTACCCCAACTATTGCCACCGCCTGTACTACGACTATTGCCGTGCAGGGCAAAAAGGTGCTGAGCAGCACCCCTGCTCCGAATGCCAGCGTAACGCCACCAGCCAGGCTTTTAGTTATGCACACGAAAATGCACCCCCTGCTTTAGGATACGCTGACAGGGATATTTTTGTTACAAGGGGTATTTTATAAAAAGGGTGGGCATATAATTTAACAAAAAAACACAAGGAGAGGAAACAGTATGAAAGCGGAAACCACCACTATTATGCTACCTGTGACCGTCACCGAGCTTAGTGCTGACAAGGATATAGAGCTTGAGGGAGTGCTGGCAGACTATCTGCCCAACATTAACCGCATTGTCCGTGCTGATGCCGACGCCCTTTGCGAGGACGTACAGATAACGGCAGGCAAGGCAGAGCTTAAGGGTAAGGCTGTTTTTACCCTGCTTTATCAATCCGACCTTAACGACAAGCTCCGTTGCCAGCGTTTTACCACGGACTTTACCCAAAGGTTTGACCTCAAGGATATGCCTGAGGGTGAAATTATTCCCCACGCCTATGCCAGATGCAGCTACGTGGGCTGTAAAACCCTTAATCCACGCCGTTTTATACTGCGGTGCCGTGCCGACGTAAGGCTGGAGCTTAAGTGTATGCAAAGGGTGCAGACCGTATCTGCAGAGGATTGCAAGGGTGCCTTTTTCAAAACCGGGCAAAAAGAGCAGGCTGTTTTTTGCCCCGATATTATCCGTGACTTTAACGGAGAGGAAAGCCTTAGCCTTGAAACGATGCTGCCCATAGGGGAGATTATTTACGCCTCCCTTGAGTTTGGCTGTCCCGAGATAAGCAAGTCGGAGGGCAGTGCCCTTGTAAGAAGCGAGGCTTGCTTTAAGTGCCTTTACGAGCCCGAGGACGAAAACGCTTTGCCCCAGCTGGTTAACCGCCGTTTCAGCGCAGTGTTTACCGTGGATGACGAGAGCATAAGGGATGAGGGCAAGGTATTTGCCGAGCTGTACGCCAGAAGCGTAAACGCCGAAAAGGACATTGATGCCTACGGGGAAAACCGCATTATAGAGCTGCGCTACGGAGCAAGGCTATGCCTTAGCCTTATAAACAAGGCGGAGCTTTCCGTGCCCACCGATATGTTCTTTACCGAGTACCGCTGTGAAGCTAAGACCGCTTCCCTCTCCTGGGAGGCACCTGCCGAGAGACTGCGTCACAGGCTTGGTATTGACAGGATTATGGAGGGCGAGCTGCTTCTTGACAGCGTTCTTGACCTTAACGGCGACGTCCTTATTGACGAGGTGCTTGCCCTTGACGACGGGATTAACATAAAGGGAAGCTTTAACGTCAGCGTTTTAGGGGGCAGCAGTGACGGATACCGTGGCCAGGATTTCAAGCTTGCCTTTAACGAAACCCTGCCCTTCAAATTTGACGGCAGAGAGCACAGCGTTAAAGCCAAGGTGCTAAGCGTTATGCCAACGGCTGAGATAGTTGGGGGCAGAATGGCAATACGGGTAAACGCCGACCTCGGAGTAGACGTGGTTTATAAGGAAAAGCTTTGTTTTCTTACCTCGGCAGAGATTGAAAAAAGAACCGCCGAGGATGACAAATGCCTTATTATTTATTATCCGCAAAAGGGTGAGGATGCCTGGGATATTGCCAAGCGGTACTACGTTGACCCTGCCGGTTTGAGAGAAAACAACAGCGCCGTGTTTGACAAAAACGGAGTGGTAAGCGAAAGCGGCGCCGTGATTTTTATGTAGAGTTACTTCTACCACTTACGCCCAATCATAATTACACCTCTTTACCGCACCGCCGATTAGCATCCACCACTTACGCCCAATCATAATTACACCTCTTTACCGCACCGCCGATTAGCATCCACGCAAAGGGATAGGAAAAAATGGTTGGAATGAGCGAACAGAACCCGACGCTGTACTCAGTACTGCAAGCGGTTCTGTTCGTTCATAGCAAAAATTATATAATACAAAAAAGATTAGGGTGACACTTTACTGTGTTACCCTAATCTACTTCTTAACTAATTAAATTCAATTTTTGCGGTCCAGCCTTTTTTTACATCCCCAATTACAAAGAATCTATAATTCCGGCGTCGTATTTGAGAATCTCGGTAGCATCAAGGTTATTGAGGCTACCGTCGCCGTTTACGTTCCCTGCCGCCTTGGTAACGCCAAGCTCTATAATTCCTGCATCATACTGAAGTATCACGGTAGCGTCCAGGTTGTTTACCTTACCGTCAAGGCTGACATCGCCCTTTAACAGACTGCCAACGGTGGCAGTTATAGGCTCGATAACCCCTGCGCTGGTGCACTGGAGGGTAACACTCATAGGCATAGTGTTCTTCGTTATAGAGTCCGCATCCAGCTGAAAGCTGTACTCAAAAACGCCGTTACCTATATCAAGCGCAGAGCCAAGGGGGTTTTTAGTGCTTATCATCAAGCCCTTGGCGTCCGAAAGTATAAGCATATACATACGGTTTGGCTGAATTACGCCCTTGTACAGCCCTCTTATACCCAGCGTGCCCGTCTCGGCATCATAATATGCGCCCATGCTTTTAGGCGTACAGATAGAAACGGCAAAGGTTTGCATAGGTAAAAGGCTTATCATAAGCACCGCCAGAAGCAATGCTACAGCTTTAGGATTAAAAAACTTTTTCATAAGTATATCTCCTTTGTTTTGTTACCTTGATTATACCATATATTAAAGAGTTTGTCACTTGTAATTTTTACTAAATATCAAAAACGCTCCAAGGCACTTTGTCCGGCAGGGGCGCCGATACGGTAAGAGGCTTAGCCGTAAAGGGATGGTTTAGACTTATGCGGTAAGACCACAGTGCTATACCCTCTTTTTCCGTTCTGCCGCCGTATTTGCCGTCGCCGTAGAGAGGGTGCTTTCTTGAGGAAAACTGCACCCTTATCTGATGGGTACGCCCTGTGTGCAGTCTTATATGTACCAGGGAAAGGACGCCTTTTTCGGTATCTGCCCTGCCCTGCTCCCTGTAGTCCAGCAAAGCCTTTTTTACGCCTGCACGGGGCTTTGTAACCACGTAGCTTTTGTTGGCACGCTTATCGTGATACAGAAAGTCGCTGAGAGAGCCTTCCTTATCCTCAAGCTCGCCCTTTATTACCGCAAGGTATTCTTTAACAAAAGTACCGTTCTGCATTTGCTCGGAAAGCCTCGCCGCCGCCTTTGAGCTTTTTGCGTAGACCATAAGACCGCCTACCCCTCTGTCCAGCCTGTGTACCGCAAAAACAGAAGAGCCCGTCTGATTTTCCAACAGCTCCACCACACTGCCCTCTCCTGCCTCGGAAAGAAGTCCCGCAGGCTTGATGCAAAGCAGTAGATCTTTATCCTCGTATAATATTTCTACCATAACTGTCACCAACGGTTTTATCAGTTTTTGCCCTTATAGTCCGATAGCTGCTTAAAGGCTGTATGCAAGACAGGGTCCTTATCTCCGTAACGCAGGAAGGAAAAAGAGCGTTTTTGCGTTAGCCTTATCGCCAGTGACAGACAGTTGGCTCCGTCGGCACGCTCTGCCATACTAAGGCTCCATTGCTGCTTTTTAGCTTGCTCCTTTAAGTCAACGGCATAGTTACTCAAAATCTCCTCCCAGTTGGCAGTGGGTGTCCACCCCTTTAATACAACGGAGGCCACGTATCTGTCCACTTGCAGGGTACCCTCAACAACAAGCTTCGTACCCTTAATCGTGTCTGCCCCTACCATTAAAAGATCGGCCAAAGCGGAAAAATAATCCAGCTCATTTACATTGCTAAAATAATGGGCGGGGGCAATATTGGTCTTAAGCTTAATGCCCCATTTTGCAAACTCGTCTTTAGCTATTACACATACTGCCTCTAAGGCCTTTGCAGGGTCAAATAAAGCGTTTTCGTCACGACTGTCTGATTTTTCCAAAGTTTCACTAAGGGGTGCTTTATGCATAGGGTATTTATTGCTTGGCTTAGCCTTTCTTTTAACCTTTTGCTCACGCCTGCCGCCTGCAGGTAAGGAGGGCATAGAGAGACTGTCGCTTACAGGCATAGGAACGGCAGTGCCATTTTTTACCACCGACTCCTCCATAATGCTTTTTGTTGCCCTAGCCGTATCCATTGACAGCACAAACAAATAAAAGAAGGTAAACCTTGCCACCAGTGCAGTCTGCTCCTCGCCCAGCTTTATTTTTATATCAAGCATCTGCCCTGCTTCAAGGGAACCAAGGGCGGAAAAGGGGCGTAGCAACAAGGAGCTTATCCTTGTTTTAGGGGCAAGGACTGCTTCATCTATATTGCTTGTTGCCAACACCACTCCCTTGCTGTTTACAACAAAAGCAGGCAGATCACACACGCTCATCAGCTTTACTGCCTTTTTTGTGGGCAGATTAAGGGGACAATCCAACAAAGGGTTCATAAAAACACGCCTCGTCTTATATTTTTCTTAATTATACCAAAGGCGTGCGTTATTGTCAACCGAGTCTGTTTATAAATAGCGTCTTATATCCGTGGCAAGCTGTTGCTCCAGATTAATAAGCCTTTTGGTAATGTCCTTGGAATACTCCTCTGCCGCCTTATACTTGTTAAGGTATTTGTTAAGAGATTTTACACCCATATTACAGGCGTCGGTCAGCAGGTCTGCCACCGTGGCGTCGGAGCCGTTTACCATAAGCATTGCATTGGTCTTTACCCAGGACATACTTTTTGCCATAAGGTTCGGCTCTTTGCCCTCGTCCTCAAAACGGCTTAGTCTGTCTTCTATTTCTCTGCCAAGCTTTTTGTGCTCCTCCTTACAGTCCGTAAGGCAGGATTTGAACTGCCTGTCCGTTACCGAGTCCAGCACGTCGTTTATAGAGCTTACGCCCATCTTTACGCCTGCGTCGCATTCTCTAAGCAGTCTTATAGTGTCCTTTTCTATCATTTAACAAAGCCTCCGTTTTTTTAATTTCTGCTAGTATGTGCAGCTTTACTTAGGTGTATACTCGTATTGACAAAACCCACCTTTGGGTGTATATTTATGATATTAAAAACGGAGGACCTTGAGATATGTGGATTTTGCTTGTGGGAATGCTTCCCTTTGCCCTTGGTATTGCTTTTTATTTCAGACGCTATTTCAAAAAAATGGCAGCCTGCTTTAATATAGATACGTCTACAAGCCTTGCCAAAATAATTCTTTGGGTGCTACCCTTGGGATTGGGTGCTTTTTGCATCAATCCCCTACGCTTTGGTGCTATTGCGGTTTTGCATATTTTTGTGTTGGCTGTGTTTACCGAGCTTTTGGGTCTGCTTTTCAAGGGGGTGCTTAAGGGCAAGGCAAGGGCTGTATGGGGCAAGATACAGGACAGCGGTGCTCTGCCCCTGGTTTTAGCCGCCGCCCTGATGATAGGCGGATACTTTAATATGCACAGCATCGCAAGGACGGACTATACCCTGTACACCGACAAGGCTGTAGGCGAGGGTTACCGTGTGGTTTTGATTGCGGACGTCCATTACGGCGTTTCTATAGACGAGAAGGAGCTGGCGGAAAAATGCAGTGAAATCAGCGCCCTAGAGGCTGACCTTGTTGTACTCTGCGGTGATATCGTGGACAGCAGTACAAGCAAGGGGGGGCTTTATACCGTGTTTGAAAGCCTTGGGCAGATAGAAAGCAAAAAGGGCGTGTTTTACGTTTACGGCAACCACGACAGAGCCCGCCGCCACGGCGGAGAATACAGCGACAGCGAGCTTAAGGACGCCATAGAAAAAAGCGGCATTACCATACTTAGAGACCGGGTATACGAGGTAGACGATAGCCTTGTGCTGGTTGGCAGAGAGGACCGCGGCTACACGGGCGAAGGCAACAGAAAAAGCGTTGCCGAGCTTATGGAGGGCGTTGATAAAAGCCGTTTTGTGCTGACTCTTGACCATCAGCCTACACAATACGATGAGATTGCCAAATCCCCCACAGACCTGTTGCTGTCGGGGCATACCCACGGCGGTCAGCTTTGGCCTATGAATATTGTTTTTGACGTTTTTGGGATAAACGATTATGTATACGGTCAGACACAGATAGACCGGGACACCTGTGCTATAGTAACGTCGGGCTTTGCAGGCTGGAGCTATCCCGTTAAGACCGCCGCCCCTGCGGAATACGTGGTTATAGATATCAAGCAGGATTACACACCATAACCGATAAATCACCCCACAAAGTCTGACAACTTCGTGGGGACCCCGACAAGAATAAGGAGCTGTCCTGAACGCAAAGCCGAGACAGCTCCTTATATATTTTTACAGTCCTTTTTTACCCTTAGTGGCACGCTTGCCCAAATCCAAGGAAGAGAGTGTGTAGTGCTTTCCCTCGTAGGTAAAGCCGCCGTCCTCGTCGGTGACGGTGGCGAATACGGCACGGTCGCCCTTGTCAAACTTCATACCTATTATACCTGCTGAGTTCTTTTTAAGCAGCTTTACGCTGGCACAGTCAAAGGCTACGGCAAGGGACTTGCCCGATACCATTACCACGCTTTGCTTATCGGTGATAAAGCCCACGTAGATAAGCCTGTCGCCCTCTGCCAGCTTGCTGGAGTCGGTGCTTCTTCTCGTAGAGTCAAGCTCTGCCAGAGCAACACGCTTTACCAGACCGCCCTCCGTTACAAACAGCAGCTTTTGCTTGAGGTTGCCGTCGGGCACTACGCAGATCGCCTCCTCATCGTTGCCCAGTCCGCTTACCTGCTCCAAGGGTACGCCCTTGTCGTTGTATCTGCCCATAGGTACCGACATTGCCTTTATCTGGTGGCATCTGCCCCCTGCGGTAAACACATAGAGCTTGCCTGTGTTCATTACGGGGCAGATATATCGGTAGTCGGTAGCTATGTTTTCCTTGTTACGCTCATAGGTTGCCTCGTCTACCAGCTTGATGTAGCCGAAGCGGTTTACCAGAGCGTAGACCTTTTCTTCCTTAATCTCAGGCTTTTTAAGAACGATAGCCTCTGCATCGGTAAGAGTGGTTTTGCGGGGTACGGAATACTTCTTTTTAAGCTCCAGCATATCGCTTTTCATCTTGTTGCTCATCTTGGTTTTACTATTCAGAAGACCCGAATACAGCTCGATATTCTTCTTGCACTTTTCCAACTCCTTCATAAGGGTGGTCATCTCCAGTCCGATCAGCTTCTGGAGCTTCATATCAAGGATGGCTTCTGCCTGCAAACTTGTAAAACGGAAGGTTTTTGCCTGCTTTTCTGCCGTCTTGGTCTTGAACTTGATACCCTCCGTTACGCCGTTTGTAAGGCATTTTTTTGCCATAGGCACAACGGTGGAGCCACGGAACACCTCGATTATGGTGTCGATACAGTCAACCGCCTTGATAAGACCCTCCTTGACCTCGGCAGATTTTTTCTCCCTGTCAAGGAGGTTTTTGTATTTGCGGAGCATAGTGTCACGGTAGAAGTTAAGAAACTCGGTCAGTATACGGTGGAGGGACATTTGATAGGGTATGCCCCCTGATAACAGTACGGCGTTATAGCCGAAGGTGTCCTCCAGCTTTGCCTTTTTGTAAAGCAGGTTTACGTTTTGCGATGCGTCGGCACCCTTTCTAAGCTCGATAACTATGCGGATGCCCTCCTTGCCCGAAAAGTTTTTAATATCCACCACGTCGGGCATTACCTTACTGCGAACCAGGTCCGCCACCGTGTCCATAAACTTGTCGATGCTCCCTATCATAGTAAAGGGGATTTCCGTTACTACTATGTTGGTCTTACCACGCTCACCGTTTTCGATTACTACCTTGCCTCTTATGCGTATCTTACCAGCACCTGCCTTGTATATCTCGGGCAGGTCCCTTTGGTTTACGATGATGCCGCCTGTGGCAAAGTCGGGACCCTTTATGTAGTTTAGCAGTTCCTCCTCCTTCATCTTCGGTCTTTCTATAAGGGCAACTGCTCCGTCTATTACCTCCCCCAGATTGTGGGTGGGCATTTTGCTTGCCATACCTACCGCAATACCGTCGGTACCCGAAATAAGTATATTGGGAATACAGGCAGGTAGCACCGTAGGCTCCTTTTCCTTGTTGTCAAAGTTGGGGATAAAATCCACCACGTCCTTATCAAGGTCTGCCAGTAACACGTCCTCGGTTATGGCGGACAGCCTTGCCTCCGTATAACGGGAGGCGGCGGCATCGTCACCCTCTACCGAGCCGAAGTTGCCGTGGCCGTCAACCAAGGGGTGGTTGTAGCACCAGTCCTGTGCCATATGCACCATAGCATCGTAAATAGAAGCGTCGCCGTGGGGATGGTATTTACCCATAGTCTCACCCACTACTCTTGCCGCCTTTTTATAGTCACCCGTAGAGGACAGACCTAAGTTTTTCATTGCCCAAAGTATCCTGCGGTGCACAGGCTTTAGTCCGTCACGGACGTCGGGCAGTGCTCGGTCAGTGATAACGCTTACCGCATAGTCGATAAAGGACGAGGACATTTCGTCACAAAAATCGGTAGGCACTATGTCCTCTATTATTTCTTCCTCTATTATCTGCTGTTTCTTGGCCATTATTCTTTCACCTCCGATACCTAGACGTCAAGCCTTGCCTTGTCGGCGTTGCTTACTATGTATTCCCTTCTAGGAGCAACCTCCTCACCCATCAGCACCGAGGTAAGCCTGTTTGCATCAATAACGTCCTGCATACCGATTTGCTTAAGCTTCCTTGTTTTGGGGTTCATCGTCGTTTCCCAAAGCTGGTCAGAGTCCATCTCGCCAAGACCCTTGTAGCGTTGGATATCAAAATTGTTGCCGTGCTGCTTGCGGTACGCCTCCAGTGCCTTGTCGTCGTATATGTACTCCGCCTGCCCTCGCTTTGGCTTTACACGGTACAGGGGAGGCATAGCCCGGTAAAGCTTGCCCGCATATATCAGCTCAGGCATAAAACGGTAGAACAAGGTCAGAAGCAGGGTGCTGATATGACCGCCGTCCACGTCCGCATCGGCGGCAATTATTATCTTACTGTACTTAAGGTTTTCTATATTAAAATCGTTGCCGTAGCCTTGGGAAAAGCCACAGCCAAGAGCGTTTACTATCGCCTTTATCTCCTCGTTGGCAAGAACCTTGTCCACCGTTTGCTTCTCTACGTTAAGTATCTTACCTCGGATGGGAAGTATAGCCTGAAAGGCACGGTTACGCCCCGTTTTTGCGGTACCGCCTGCGGACTTACCCTCTACTATAAATATCTCGCACTTGGAGGGGTCGTTTGACTCCTGCCTTGCCAGCTTGCCGTTACCCTCGAAGGCAAACTTTTTGTCTGCAAGGTTGGTGCGGATTTTTTCTTCCTCCTTTCGCACCTTTGCGGACATCTCTGCCCTGGCAATTATGGCTTTCAAGGTGTCCAGATTACGGTCGAAATAATGCTGAAGCTTGGCGTTAAGGATGGAAACCACCACGTTCTGCACGTCGGTATTGTCCAGCTTGGTTTTGGTCTGACCCTCAAAACGGGGTGCAGGATGGCTTATGGAGATTACGGCAATCATACCGTTACGGGTATCGTTGCCTGTAAAGTTGGGGTCCTTGTCCTTGAGGTTGCCCAGCTCCCTGGCGTACTGGTTTATTACCTTGGCAAAGCCGGACTTAAAGCCGTTTACGTGGGTGCCACCCTCCATAGTGTTGATGTTGTTACAAAAGCTTACAACGTTGTCGCCAAAACGCTGGGCGAAGCAAAAGGCCACGCTTACGCTTATACCGTCCTTTTCACCTGACAGACTTACGGTTTCGGTCAGCTTTTTAGACTCCTTCTCCTGAGAGAGCAGAGAATCTACAAAGCCCGCTATACCCTGAGGCTCGTGAAACACCTCGGGCTCCTTACCGTCACGCTGATTGATAAAGGTGATGGTAAGGCTGGGGTTAAGATACGCCGTTTCACATATGCGCTCACGGACAGCCTCTGCCTTGAACTTGACCGTATCAAAGATGGTGGCGTCGGGATAAAACTTTATACGGGTGCCTGTTTTTCTGGACTTGCCCACGATAGGAAGAAGCTCACCCTCCTTAAGGGGAAGGGTGGGTGTGCCCCTGCTGTACTCGTCACGGTAGACGCTGCCGCCACGCATTACCTCTACTATCATACGCTCTGACAAAGCGTTTACCACCGATGAGCCTACGCCGTGGAGACCGCCTGAGGTTTTGTAGTTGCTGTTATCAAACTTGCCGCCTGCGTGGAGGGTGGTCATAATTATACGCTCCGCAGGGTAGCCTTTTTCGTGCAGGTCAACGGGGATGCCTCTGCCATCGTCCTCTACGGTAGCAGAGCCGTCCTTACCCAAGGTAACGGTTATATTGTTGCAGTAGCCTGCCAGATGCTCGTCCACGGAGTTATCCATTATTTCGTATATAAGATGGTTCAGCCCCTTTACGGAGGTAGAGCCTACGTACATACCGGGACGCTTGCGGACAGGGTCAAGACCCTCCAACACTGATATATTGCTTGCGTTATAAGACATTATATATTTCTCCTTGCTTGTTACTTTTACCGTTCAACAGAGGTGCCTTTGGATGCCAGCAAATAGCCGCACAGGTCACAGCTAAACCCCTTTTCCTTGCAGTAACCGTCTATTTTCTTCATAGCTTTTATGCCGGGCAGGGTTCTGCCTCTTTCCCAACGGTTAACGGTTGCAAAGGAAACGCCTATTATCCTTGCAAACTCGTCCTGGGTTAAAAAGCCTTGTAAACGGATTGTTTTTATAATCTCGGAAAATTCCATAAGCATACCCCCAGCTTTTTAATATAACATTATTATAACATATATATAACATTTTTGCAACGGTTTTTTTATAGAATGCTTATTATATACGTTACAAAAGAAAAGGGCGGTCTATGACCGCACCGACTTTAAGGCACAAAAGGGCTGTCCTTATCGGACAGCCCTCAGACCGCTGACAAAGGCACAGAGCGCGAAAAAGAATAAAATATACTCATTCTAAAGTAGAAAATTCAGGGAAGGCATCCCTGAATTTTCTGCATTATATTTGTTTTTTCGTTCAAGACGAACCTCGGCTCGCAGTACTAAGTACAGTTTTCGCCTCGGTTCGTCTT
>JAZSQJ010000069.1:0-4976 GCA_045537905.1 Eubacteriales bacterium | reverse complement strand
CCAAAGCTTTGAAGAATTCTGTGCCCACGTGGGCAAGGTGCTTGACACCGAAAAGGTTACGGGCATAAACACAGGCAAGACGGTGCACCGTGTTGCGGTGGTGGGCGGTAGCGGCAAGGGCTCGTTTTACGATGCGTACCGCACAGGTGCCGACACCTTTCTTACCGGCGAGGTTGCCCACAACACCCTGATCGACGGCAGGGATTTGGGCATGAACTTAGTGCTTGCCACCCATTACCGCACAGAGGTTGTGGTGCTTCCCCCTCTGGGCGAAATGGTAAAAGAAGCGTTCCCCGAAGTTAAGCTTCACTTTTTTGGGGATAATCTATAAGGAGCGTGCATAGCTTTGGCAATAGACGGCATATTCTGTCACCGCTTGGCGGCAGAGCTTAACGGTGCCCTTGTGGGTACGAAGATAGAAAAAATAAACCAAACCGGTGACGAGGAGCTTACACTGCGTCTTTACGGCGGCGGCAACAAGTACAACCTGCTTCTTTCCGCCTCACGCAAGAACGCAAGAGTCTGTCTGTGCGGCGAGGTGCCGCCCCAGAACCCTGTACCCACCTCCTTTTGCATGCTGCTGAGGAAGCATTTGCAAAACGGCAGGATAACGAGTGTTTTTGCTCCGGAAGGCGAGCGTATCGTGTGCCTTGACGTAGAAAGCAAGGACGAGCTGGGCTATCCCTGTCATCGCCGCATATATGCAGAGCTGATGGGTAAATACAGCAACCTGCTTATAAGTGATACGGATAAGGACCGCGTCCTTGGCGCCCTTTATCAGACCGACCTTACCTTTGCCGCCCGCACAGTGCTGGTGGGGCTCCCCTACGAGGCACCGCCCAAGCAGGACAAGGTGCTGCCCTACGGAGTTACAGAGGCAGAGTTCATAGCCCTGTGTCAAAAGGCGCCTGCCAGGGAATGCGGCGATTTTATACTTAAGACCTTTGCCTGTTTTTCGCCCCTTACCGCAAGGGAGGCGGCGTACCGCGCGGGCTGCCTTGGCAAGAATGTGGAGGACGCTGACAGCGGTGCTCTTTACCGAGGCTTTAAGGAGGTGCTTGAGGGGGACTGTGCACCCTGCATAGTATGTGACGGAAAGGGAGAGCAGACGGCGTTTTCCTTTACCGCCCTTACCCAGTACGGCGAAGGGTTCAAGACAGAGCGTAAAGAAAGCCTGTCACAGCTGCTTTGCGACTATTTTGAGGAGAAGGGAAAAAAAGAGAAGCACGACCGCCACAGCAGTGACCTGCTTAGGTTGGCATCCAACCTGCGGGAGCGTGTGCGCAAAAAGCTTGCCCTGCAGAAGGAGTCGTTAAAGGAGTGCGAGCGCAAGGAGGAGTACAAGCGTAAAGGCGACGCCATAATAGCAAGCATCTATCTGCTTAAGCAGGGGATGGAAAAGGCACGGCTTATGGATTATGAAAGCGGCGAGGAGCTTGAAATAGAGCTGGACAAGCGTAAGACCCCCGCCAACAACGCCAAGGCGTATTACAAAAAGTACACAAAGCTTAAGAACGCCGAGGTGGCTATGACGGAACAGCTTGAAAAGACGGCGCTGGAGCTTGAATATATAGAAAGCGTTGCCGACGCGATAACCCGCGCGGAAAGCGACAGCGAGTTTGACGACCTGAGGCAGGAGCTGGAGCGTGCAGGCTATATCCGCGGCAAAGCCAAGGGCAAGGCAAAGCTTAAGGCAAAGCCCTTTGTGTATACCGTAGACGGCGGCTACACCCTGCGGGTGGGCAAAAACAACCTGCAAAACGACGAGCTGACCTTCGGTGCCGACAAGGGAGATATATGGTTCCACGTTAAAAACGCACCGGGCAGTCACGCAGTGCTGTTTGCGGGCGGTGAGGAGCCTTCGGCGCTGGCGTACACCCAGGCGGCACAGCTGGCGGCATATCATTCGTCGCTGAGCGGTGCGCCCTCGGTAGCGGTGGACTATGCAAGGATACGCTTTGTTAAAAAGCCCTCCGGCGCGGCACCGGGATACGTAACCTACACCCATTACTACACCGCCTACGTAGACGCCGTAGAGCCAAAATTTTAAGCAGCGTCCACTAATTTTGCAAAAACTATTGACTTTTCGGCGCTGTTGCTATAAAATATATGTGAATATTTATGATAACAAAAAACAAGTGGCTTGGTGCATAGCTCGCCATGCCCGATATGGAGGACTTTTATGGTAACAGCAGGCGATTTTAAAGACGGTTTGACTTTTGAGATGGACGGCAACGTAATGCAGGTAATCGAGTTCCAGCACGTTAAGCCCGGCAAGGGTGCCGCTTTTGTAAGAACCAAGATGAGAAACGTTATAAGCGGCGGCGTGGTTGAAACTTCCTTTAACCCCACTGCTAAGTTCCCTACTGCCTTGGTTGAACGCAAGGATATGGAATACAGCTATAACGATGGCGACCTTTATTACTTTATGGATATGGAGACCTATGACCAGGTTCCTCTTAACGCTGACAAGCTTCCCGATAACTTTAAGTTTGTTAAAGAGGGTATGGTTTGCCGTCTCGTTTCCTACAAGGGCAACGTTTTCTCCGTAGAGCCTCCTATGTTTGTTGAGCTTGAGGTTACCGATACCGAGCCCGGCTTTAAGGGCAACACCGCTACCAACGCTCTTAAGCCCGCTACTCTTGAAACAGGCGCGGAGATTAAGGTTCCTATGTTCGTTAACACGGGCGACGTGCTTAAGATAGACACCCGCACGGGCGAGTATCTTGAGAGAGTTTAATTTTGTTTAATACGGAGGTTTTATTATGAACATTACAGAAAAAGCCGCTTTTTTGAAGGGTCTTATTGCAGGCATGGAGATTGACGAAAGCACTAAGGAGGGCAAGCTCTTTAAGGCTATCGCTGATTTGCTTGAGGACATTACCCTTTCCGTTGCGGACCTTGAGGACGGTCAGGCTTATCTTGAAGACTATATCGACGAGATAGATATGGACCTTGGCGAGGTTGAGAGCGACATTTACGAGTGTGAAGACGACGACCTTTGTGACTGCTGTGACTGCTGCGATGATGACGACTGCTGTGACGGCGACTGCTGCAACTGTGACGACGACTGTCTTGACTGCTTTGCTACCATCTGCCCCACCTGCGGTGAGGAGATTTGCTATGACGTAGACCTGGCAGCCGACTCCATCATCTGCCCCGCTTGCAATACCGAGATAGAGCTTGAGGATATCGAGGATATCGACTAATTTCGGTACTGTAATAAGCGTAGCAAGAGTATTCTTTTAACAAGAAGTAATTAGCGTGGTACAGTACCCTGTACCACGCTAAAATTTTGCCGCGGCTTTATATGGCAAGGCGGCTTGTTACGGACGGCACCGCAAATTACGGTGATGCGTGACGGGTTTATTTGTAGGGACCGGCGTCCTCGACGGTCCTAAACAAAACAGGTAAATACCACTCACCGCATTTAACAAAAACGCCTTACGGAACATATGCATAACAAAATTTATACGGTACGTATTCCTGTTTCGGGTTACGCCTCTCATATATGCAACGTCAAGGACCGTCGAGGACGCCGTTCCCTACACGGTGCTACCCCTCACGCCCTCATAAAACCCATACGGCGGAAAGTGGCACCCGACGGGTGCGCCGTTGAAAAAAGGAAGTGCAAAAAAACTATATGAAAAAGCTTATTGATGCTCATACCCATATTTTTCCCGACGCTATCGCCCAGCGGGCGGCGGACAACATCGGCAACTACTACGGCATCCCTATGGAGGGCAACGGTACCGCCTCTATGCTTAAGGGCCGCAGTCCCAAGGATATGGACTGCCGCTACGTAGTATCTGCCGCCGCAATGAAGGCTAAGAACGTAAAGACGGGTAACGATTTTCTGCTGGACTGTGCTAAGGCGGACGGCAGCTTTATCCCCTTTGGCTCCTTCCATCCCGATATGGGCGAGGCGGAGGCCCTGGAGGAGATAGAGCGTATTGCTGAGGCGGGTGTGTACGGCATAAAGATACACTCCGATTTCCAACACCTGTATATAGACGAGCCGAGGATGATGCCTATGTACCGCAAATGTGCGGAGCTGGGACTGCCCGTGCTGTTCCACGTGGGGGACGTCAACACGGACTATTCCACCCCCAAGCGTATGTACAAGCTGTGTCAGGCACTGCCGGAGCTTAAGGTTATAGCGGCGCATCTTGGGGGCTACTCCGTATGGCAGGAGGCGGCAGGCTATCTGCAGGGGGCAGAGGTGTATATGGACTGCTCTGAGTCCGTGCCCTATATCAGCGCCGAGGAAAGCTACGAGCTGATAATGAACCACGGTATAGACAAGGTGCTGTTTGGCAGTGATTTTCCCGTTTTTTGTACGGACAGCTATTTCAAGCTGATAGACGAGCTCCCCTTTACCGAGGAGGAAAAGGAAAAGCTATACCATAAAAACGCCGAGAGGCTGTTGGGACTGGAGGACTAAGGAATGACGGAGCTGGAAAGGGCAAGAGAGTTTTTTGCCAAGGATCTGTATGCCACCGAGGCAACAGGGATAGTTATAGACGAGGTGGGCGAAAACTACGCTAAGGTAAGCCTTGAAATAGACAGTCGCCACCAAAACGCAGTAGGCCACGTGATGGGCGGAGTGATGTTTACCATGGCAGACTTTGCCTTTGCCGTTTCCACCAATCGGGGCGGTAATATTACCGTTTCCACCGTGGCGCAGATAAGCCATCTGGCAAGCCCCAAGGGCAAGGTTTTGTATGCGGAAAGCCGCCTGCTTAAGGACGGACGCCGTACCTGCTTTTATCAGGTGGACGTAACCGACGATACGGGCGCCCTTATAGCGGTGGTAACGTTTACCGGCACAAAACTCGGGATGTAAAAATAGCGTAGACCGCAAAAAAACAATTAAAATTGTAAATAAGAAGAAGTCTAGCGTGGCACAATGGTACCACGCTAGACCTTTTATATTATTTTTTTTTGCTATGCACCAAAACCGCCCTTGCAGTACT
>JAZSQJ010000037.1:0-24807 GCA_045537905.1 Eubacteriales bacterium | reverse complement strand
GGGCTTAAGGTAAAGGCGGCGGGAGGCATATCCGGCACAGAGGACGGCATAGCCTTTCTTGAGGCAGGTGCAGAAAGATTGGGCACCAGCCGTATAGTAAAAGCTCTTAAAAACAGTGAGGGAGAAGCAGAATGGACAAATTGACTGTAAAAACAAACACAAGGCTGCGTAAAAGCAGCGACCTTAAAAGCCTGTCCGTAATTTTCGTCATACTGTCCGCGGTTATTGTCGCCCTGTTTTACGTCAACGTTAAAAACCTTTTGATATACGAGGGGCTGTTGGCGATAGCCCTGGGCTGGGCGTATTACCGCTCCGTGAAAAATGGGGACGTTACCCTCAGCTTTAAGGGGGACAGCCTGGAGATAAGCTATCCCGACGGACGGAAGTACGATATAAGGGACGTGGACAGAAGCTACTTTACTCTGACTCAGACCGCCTCTGACAGAAAGCACGGCGTAGGCAGGCTAAGCGTCACAAGCACAAACTTCCGCATATTATATATAGAAGACTTTGATGCGGTAAGGGAGTACGTAAACACCCACTTTGAAAGGGTAGAGCGTAGCGGGATATATTATCTGGACGACGAAGACGAGGACGAAGAGGACGAATAATCGGACAACGGGCGAAACGCCGCATAGATTTTTTGCACAAAAAGCGGACGGGTGTTTTGTGCATTGCTACGAAAGTGCCTAAAACACTGTAAAAAACACGAAAAATTGCTTGTCAAAGCCGGAAAATAATGTTATTCTACGTATACCAAAGTATATTATAAAATAGGAGGAATTTTTATGAGCATTTCTAAACGCTTAACAGCACTTATACTCGCTGTAATAACTGCTGCCAGCGTATTCAGCTTTACTGCAATGCAGCCTGCCGCTGTTATTGCGGATGCTGACTTCGTGGCTCCCGTTATTACTATTCCCGATAGTATGCCCACCCCCGATAATAACCTTATGACAAATAACGTTACTTATTATCTTGGCGCAGGCACAAGATGGGAACAGTTTGTTAAGGCAGACTTTCTTGCGGCAGGTAAAAAGGGCCGCGGTACTTACAACTATCAGAAATACATAGTTGTACATAACACCGGCGCATATCCTACTACCTCCACCTCCCTTGCAAACCATACCTACGGTAAAACCACCGACGTTGACGTTTCCTGGCACTTCACCTGCGGTAACGACGGTATTTATCAGATGATACCCGTTAACGAAAAGGGTTGGCACGCAGGCGGCAACTACTGGGGCACTAGCGATACCGCTACCAAGACTGCAATGGGTTGGATTTCCGACTGTTCTAACTCCACCGCAGTAGGTATTGAAACTGCAACCCCCGGCTTCCCCGCAACTGATACGTTCAGCGGCGAAAAGTGGGACAGTGATGAAATGTACGACTGGTATGCAAATACCTTCGACAGCACCGCTACCTATCTTGCAGAGCTTGTTGCATGGCTTTGCGTTGGTATGAACTTTAACCCCTACACCCAGGTAGCTCAGCACTATTCTGCAGCTGCTAAGAACTGCCCTATCCAGATGCGTTACGTATTTGGCTCCGGCGGTAAGAAGTTTGACTTCTACGGTACCTACTTCAAGGTATTCCTTGACAGAATGTACGACTACTACAAGGCATACGGCGGATCCTATGTTTCCACCGATACTCTTAAAAACCAGTACTACAACCCCAACACCGTTTCTTATAAGAAGGGTCTTTACAAGTCCTCCTCCGCAGTTTCCGTTTACCGTGCAGGTAACACCTCTACCGGCGTTGTAGGCACCGTTGCTGCAAATCAGGTTATGGACGTGCAGACCATCGGTTACGACTGGGGCCGCGTAGTTCTTTCCAACGGCACCGTTGGTTGGGTTAAGCTTTCCAATCTTACCTACGTAACCGGCAGCTACCGTTTGGGTACTTACCGTACCTCCAGCGGTTCTATAGTTAACGTTACCAACATCAGCGGCACAACCGCTTACTATGACGGCGGCAGCACCGCTATCTCCAACCTTACCAAGGTTTATAAGGTTAAGATCAACGGCGCTTCTAACTACAGCTCTACCGAGCAGTACGTTGCAGACGGCACCGTTCTCTCCATCACCGCTGAGAGCAGACCTTATGCTTTCGATATCTGGGATCTTACCACCGGTTACGCTAAGATCGGTAGCAAGAAGTCTATGAACACTTCTGTTACCATCTCCGGCTCCGACATCGTTCTTACCGCTACTTACAGCGATACCTTTGCTCTTACCGTATCCGACGGCGCAGGCACCGGCAGATATAAGGCAGGTCAGGTTGTTAATATCAAGGCAAGCTCCAAGACCGGTTATAAGTTCACCAACTGGTCCGTTGTTTCCGGTAACGGCACTATCGCTGACGTAAACAGCGCAAGCACCACCTATACCATGGGCACCGGCGACGGCTCTATCAAGGCTAACTACACCTTTATAGGCTCCCTTGACACCGTTGGTCTTACCAACTACTCAGAGGGTAAGAAGTACACCACCACTTGGAAGGGCTCTACCGAAATCACTTATTACAGCGATGCACATTCCGATACTAACCTCACTAAGCTTACCGACGGCACTAAGTCTACCGCAGGCAGCACCACCAGTGCAGAGTACGTATCCTTCACGGGTACCGGCGGTACCGCAGCAGTTACCATCGACCTTGGTCAAAACCGTTACGTTACCAGAATCGGTATCCACGACCTTTATAATAACGGCGCAAGCTGGGGCGACATCAAGGAAGGCTCTGTGAGCGTTGAGTATTCCAATGATAACGCTACCTTCACCAAGGCAAGCGGTATACTTGATTCCTTGCTTAACTCCTATAACGGCACCACCGCAATCTCCAACCTCTTTACTCACCAGATAGACTTTACTCCTTTTGCAGCAAGATACGTTCGCGTATCCTTCACTTCCAATGCATACGTAATGGCTCTTTCCGAGATCTCCGTATGGGGTAAGAACGTTACCACCTATCCTCTCACCGTTGAAAACGGTACAGGCAGCGGTAACTATGCAGAAGGTATGCAGGTAACCCTTACCGCAGTTGCTCCCAACGACGGTAATGAGTACGAGTTTACAGGTTGGACCCTCGTTTCCGGTAACGGTACCTTTGTAAATGACAAGGGCGCTACCACAAACTTCATCACCGGCAACGCTGCAACCAAGGTTAAGGCTAACTTCAAGGTTAAGGATCCCTTCGCTGTTATTATTAATCCTCCGGTACCTCCCACCTTTATAATCGACAAGTCATATGTAGATAATACACCTGAAACCAAAACGGTAAAGGAACTTAAAGAGATATTTGTGAACGAAGTAGCCATCAAGAAGCCTGACGGTACGGTTGCTGCTGACACTGACTTTGTTGGTACAGGCTACATCATTACCTCGGGTACCGAATCCCGTGAGTTCGTTGTTAAGGGCGACCTTAACTCCGATGCTTCCGTTTCCGCATCCGACTTCATCGTTCTTAAGAACTTTATCTCCGCTACCATCACCCTTACAGGCGCATTTGAAGCAGCAAGCGACTGTGACGGTAACGGCACGGTTTCTGCGTCAGACTACATCGCCATGGCTGCAAATCTTAAGGGCTAATCATCCAAGGTGATACGGCTTTAACGCTTAAAACGAATAACAGGTGGCACCCGGTGCCACCTGTTTTGTTTATTCTGCTCATAACAGATTAAAGCTTTTGTGCTATATTTACAAATAGTAAAAACGGTCTGTAAATTGTGGAGATTTTCTATTGAAAACTTAATTTCGGTATGATATTCTTATAATAGAAAGATATCTTAAGGAGGTAAATTATGAGTATATCTAAAAGATTTACAGCGTTTCTGCTGGCTATGATAATGGCGGTAGGCGTGTTCAGCTTCACGGCAAGCCCTGCTTCCGCTATTACCGATGCGGAATTCGTTGCACCTAACGTAACGATTCCCGACTTTATTCCTCAGCCTAATAACGACCTTTTAACCAACAACGTATCCTTCCTTCTTGGCGAGGGTACCAGGTATGAGATTCAAATGAAGGCGGAGTTTATTGACCCCAGCCATACCAACGCACGTCCCGGCAACATCAACTATCAGAAGTATATAGTTGTACATAACACCGGTAACTACGGTGCTACCGCAACCGCATGGGCAAACCATAACTTCGGTAGAAACAACACGTCCTCTTCCGTTTCCTGGCACTACACCTGCGGTAACGACGGTATTTATCAGACCGTTCCCGTAAACGAAAGAGCTTGGCACGCAGGCGGAAACTACTGGACGACAGAAAACTCTGTAAACAAGGTTGCCGACGCTTCCAACTCCACGGGTATCGGTATCGAAACCGCAACTCCCGGCTTCCCCGCAACAGGCACCTCCAGCGGCGGCAAGTGGAATACCGCTGAAATGTATGAGTGGTATGAAACCGTTTATGACAGCACTGCAACCTACCTCGGTATGCTGGTTGCATGGCTTTGCGTAAGTCTTAACTTCAACCCCTATACCCAGATAGTTCAGCACCACAATACCGCCGGTAAAAACTGTCCCGAGCAGATGCGTTACGTATTTGGTACAAACGCAACCTTCGTTGTAAACGGTACCTACTACAAGGTATTCAAGGACAGAATGTTTGACTACTACAAGGCATTCGGCGGCGGCTACACCTCCTCCGATACCCTTAAGAACCAGTACTACAACCCCAACAAGACCGTTTATAAGAAGGGTCTTTACAAGTCCACCTCCGCTGTAACCGTGTACCGTGGCGGTAACACCGCTACAGGCTCTGTTGGCACCGTTGCGGCTAACACCGTTATGGACGTACAGACCGTAGGCTTCAACTGGGGTAGAGTAGTGCTTTCCAACGGCACCGCAGGTTGGGTAAACCTTGAAAACCTCACCTACGTAACGGGTAGCTACCGTCTGGGTACGTACCGTACCTCCAGCGGCTCTATCGTTAACGTTACCAACATCAGCGGCACCACTGCTTACTATGAGGGTGGCAGCACCGCTATCTCCAACCTTACAAAGGTATATAAGGTAACCGTTAAGGGCGACACCGCCTTCGGTTCCGCTCCTAAGTACTATGCAGCGGGTGAAAAGTTCACCGTAACCGCGGCGGCTCCTACCGGCACTGCAGAGTTTGATATGTGGGAGCTTACCACAGGTGCCTGCACCTTTGCAGACAAGACCGCTTCCACCACCACCGTTACCGTTAAGAACAGCGATATCGTTATGAACGCTTCTTACCGTAGTGAGTATATCCTTACCGTTACCGACGGTCTCGGCGGCGGCAGATACAAGGGTGGCACAACCGTTCAGATATCCGCAAGCGGTAAAGCAGGCTACGAGTTTGCAGGCTGGGAGCTTGTTTCCGGTACGGGTACGATAACAGATCCTCTTTCTTATAACACCACCTTTACTATGGGCACCTCCGATGCAACAGTTAAGGCAACCTATAAAACAGCAGGTGCTCTTGACACCACCGGTCTTACCAACTATGCCCTTGGCAAAACCTATACCACCACCTGGAAGGGCAGCAGCTCCATAACCTATTACAGCACCACTCAGGGCGACAGCAGTCTTAAAAAGCTTACCGACGGTACCAAGGCAACAGCGGCTTACAGCACTGCTGACAGCTGCTACACCTCCTTCACCTCCAGCGGTAGCGAGGCAAAGTTCACCATCAATCTGGGCACCACCCGCAATATCCGTATGATAGCTCTCTGTGATATCGCAAACAACGGCGGCTCCTTCGGTGATGTTAAGGAAGGCTCTATCGTTGTAGAATATTCCACCAACGGCACAAGCTACACTGCTCTCACCATTACCGATACTCTGCTGTATTCCTACAGCGGCGGCAGTGCGCTCAGCAACGTTTATACCCACAGGCTGGACTTCAGTCCTGTTAATGCAAGCTATGTTCGTATTACCTTCACCTCCGGCGCATACTGCACCAGTATCAGTGAGATAGAGGTATACGGCGGCGAAAACACAGCGGCTCTTACCGTTCAGAACGGTACCGGCAGCGGCACCTATGCAATCGGCAAGACCGTAAGCATCAGTGCAAGCTCCCCCGGTGAGGGCTACGAGTTCAAGGGTTGGACCATTGTCAGCGGTAACGGCAGCATAGCTAACGCTTCTGCAGAAAATACCACCTTTACCGTAGCAGTAGGCGGTGCAACCATTAAGGCAAACTATGAGCTTGTTGCTAAAATCGAGCTTAACCAGAACGCCCCCGCAACTATTGAGGGCAACTATCTCAAGGGCGTTACCGTCGGTAAGTCCCTTGCAGAGATAAAGGGTCTGTTTAAGTATGACGTAACCGTTACCACTCCCGACGGCAAGGCAACCACCGATGCAAGCTATATCGGCACAGGCTACGTTATCACCGCAGGCAGCGACAGGGTAGAGGTTGTTGTAACGGGCGACCTTAACTCCGACGCATCCGTAAACGCCTCCGACTTTATAGTTCTCAAGCAGTTCCTGTCCAGTGCGGTTACTCTTGAAGGTGCCTTTGATAAGGCAAGCGACTGTGACAACAGCGGTGCGGTTTCTGCGGCGGACTATATTGCCCTTGCCGCAACCCTCAAGGCTTAAGGGATGTAAATTCACCCCATCACTCACTTTGTTCGTGACGGGGACACCGAAAACAGTCCCGAGCGCAAAAATTCAATTTAATTAGTTAAGAAGTAGATTAGGGTAACACATGAAAGCGTTACCCTAATCTTTTTATATTGTATAAGTTTTGCTATGAACAACCGTCGGCTCGCAGTACTCTCGGGGTCCCCATAAAAACGTGGTTTTTATGGGGTGGGCTTACAGCTCTCGCCTGGGTTCGCCCGTTCGTAACATTTTTTCTATCCCTTGTCGTGGGTGCTGATCGGTGGTGCAAAAACGGTATGCTTTTTGATGGGGATAAGGGGTAGCTTCTGCCGCTGAAATAACAATCAAAGAAAGCACCGTAAATTATAATGTAACAAAACGGTCTATTTGTGGGGACAAACCGTCCTCGACGGTCCTAAGCGTAACAAACTACACCAACGTTGCATACTATAATCTGACGTGGACGTATGTCGTAGGGGATGGGGCACCCATCCTGCCGAATATCATATTAAAAGTACGTATGTCCTGCACTGATAAGGTTTTAATATTGTTTATATCAACCGGTATATTCAAATATAAACAAAAAAAGACAAGCTGTCAGCATTTAACATTAAAATATTTATAAAAAAGTATTGACAAAACAGACTAAGATAGCTATAATGTATACAAGCAATGATGGGGGTATGACTAGTTATGCCTACGTCCTTGCGTCCGTTGCAGGTATATCGGCACGTTCGGTATACATTTGCGTTTATTGGCGCGTCTTGCAAAAAGGGGCACTAATGCCTACATCTGCCCGTTTTTGTAAGGCTAAACCTCGACCAAACAAAAATAAAATAAACCAAGGAGAAAAAGAAAATGAGCAAAATTTTCACATCCAAGACCCTCGCAATCGTTCTTTCTGTGGTTATGGTAGCTTGCGCTTTCGGTGCAACTCTCGTTTCTGCAGATAGCGAAAACCTTCTCGCTGGTGTAACTGGATACACCATTACCAAGAACGCATTCTCCTCCACTTGTACTGATGATGATGCTGTTCTTCTTACTGACGGCGTTTACCGTGACGGCACCGAAGGTAAGACTTTTGATACTCAGGGTTACGGCACCGCTGGTGTTTCTGTTGAACTTATGGGTACTTACTTCGAAAACAAAATCGAGTTTGCTTTTGACGATGCTACCTCTGTAGGCACTATCGTTCTTAGAGGCGTTCGCGCTTTCTTTGAAAACGCAACTGTTAACCGTCACTGCAAGGTTAAGGCTGTTGAAACTACTGCTGACGGTCTCAATTACACCGCTGTTGAGTTCGATGCTAAGTTTGAAGCAATAGCTGATGCTCCTGAGTACACCCTTGATAAGGATGCTGGTACTACAGCTCCTCATTACTATGATGTTTACATTACTGTAGAAGGCGCTACTGATGTTGCTGGCATCGCTCTTACCCTCACCACTGAGAGAGAAGACGGTTCCTTCGCATACATTGTTCAGCTCGACGAGATCGAAGCTTACGCTCCCGGCGTTGAAGCTCCCGTTCGTGGCGGCAACACCGACACTTCTGTAGATTCCGTTGACTCTGTAGATTCTGTTGACTCCGTTGACTCCGTAGATTCCGTTGACTCCGTTGATTCTGTTGACTCTGTTGACGACGTAGTTATCGCTGGTACTACTTACACCGTAACCCTTACCGAAAACGAAGACGGTACTTACACCGTTACCGCTGCTCTTCCTGCAGGCGTTGAATCCGGTAAGATCGTTGTTGCTGTAAGCGAAGATCTCGAATTCGTTGCTGGTTCTCTCGTAGGCCAGACCCCCAACGAAAACTACAACCGTGACGGCGTTTCCGGCGTATGTGTTTCCTTCGCAAACACCGCTGCTTACGCAGAAGGCACCGTTGTATTCACTGCTAACTACACCGCAGTTGAAGGCGCAGTAATCGACCTCGACGACATCTCCGTTCCCGTTTGGAACGTTGGCGCAAACAACCAGACCTTCGGCTCCGAAGAAGACGGCGACGTTATTAAGGTGTTTGCTCCCATCGAAGCTCCCATTGATTCTGTTGACTCCGTTGAGTCTGTAGAATCCGTTGATTCCGTTGAGTCCGTAGAATCCGTTGAGTCTGTTGAATCCGTAGAGTCCGTTGAA
This sequence comes from Eubacteriales bacterium, assembly GCA_045537905.1. Taxonomy (GTDB): domain Bacteria; phylum Bacillota; class Clostridia; order Oscillospirales; family CAG-382; genus SIG636. The sequence continues at coordinate 16,082 of JAZSQJ010000037.1, read as the reverse complement.
TCTGTTGAAACTTCCGAAGTTGAAGATTCTTCTGCAGTTAAGGGCGACACTTCCGACACCGGCGACGCTGGTATCGCAGTATTCGCAGTTCTCGCAGTTCTCTCCGGCGCAGCAGTTGTTGTTCTTAAGAAGAGAGCATAACTTATAGCCAGACTGTAAAGTTATTCTTATAACTTAAACAATCAAAGCCCCTTGCCAACAGGCAAGGGGCTTTTTGTCGCTTGAAGATAGTATAAAAACGCAAATCCCAACGGCGCAGACAGCGACTCAACGTAACGCTCCAAGTGCAGGACGACTGGTAGCTCGTCGCATATCACGTTAAGCCAACTTAAGGCTTATTTATAAAACGAGACGGTTATTTTGTAGGGACAAACCGTCTCTCGACGTTCCAAAGCGTGGCGGTAAAGTTTTAACCATTACTATAACGACGAAGCCTTACGGATTGTTTTCACAACAATTTTGATTGAGTGTTTTTTGTTTTGGGTTACGCCGAATATATGTGTAATGTTTTGGACCGTCGAGGACGCCGGTCCCTACACGGTGCTAATTGTTACGCCGATACCATAACCACAACGCCGTCCTTAATTGCCAACACGGCGGCAGCAAGCCACCGCCCTACGGAGCTACTCCTTGCGCCCCGTCAAAAACCTTGCGGTGTGCAAAGCGTTACGAAACGGACGATGAGTGGTCGTCCGCAACCTGACAATTGAAGAAAACGCCGCAGTTTTTCATAAAACGAAACGGTTAATTTGTAGGGACCGGCGTCCTCGACGGTCCTAAACGAAACGGGTAAATTATACCCTTCACGGTTAACGAAAACGCCTTACGGAATGTTTCGCAACAACTTTGATGATACGTATTATTGTTTTGGGTTACGCCTCGCATATATGCTACGTTTTGGACCGTCGAGGACGCCGGTCCCTACAAGTAAACAGCCACGCCACATTAAAGACGGCAACGCCGTCCTTAATTCCCAACACGGCGGCAGCAAGCCACCGCCCTACGGTGCTACCCCTTGCACCCTATCAAAAACCTTACGGTGTGGCATAAACCAACTACAAAAACGCCCACAGCAAAACAAGCAACGTAAATTTTATATTGCGTTTCATAAACTTTCGTGCTAAAATAGTCACCAGAGGTGTATTATGGAAGTATGTAAAATGTGTCCAAGACACTGTGCTGTAGATCGCAGCGTAAGGCAGGGCTTTTGCGCATCGGGCAAGGAAATACGTGTTGCCCGTGCTGCCCCTCATTATTGGGAGGAGCCTTGTATATCGGGTACCAAGGGCAGCGGAGCAATATTTTTCACAGGCTGTAACCTACGCTGTGTTTTTTGCCAGAACTCTGCCATATCTCACGGCGGAGCCGGCAAAGCCTTGACGGAAGGGGAGCTGGCAGACCTTATGGAAAGGCTGGCAGAGCAGGGCGTGCACAACCTTAACCTTGTAACTCCAAGCCACTATACGAGACAAATAGTAAAAGCCATAGATATAGCCAAGACAAGGGGGATGGCTTTACCCATTGTCTGGAACAGTAATTGCTACGAAAACAGCGAGGAGATAGCGGGTCTCGGGGGCAAAGTGGATATATACCTGCCCGACCTTAAGTATAAGAGCTCGGTGCTTTCCGCCGGGTATTCCCACGCGGTAGACTACTTTGAGGTAGCAGTAAAGGCACTGGACGAGATGGTGCTTCAGCAAGGAGGCGCCGTATTCGATGGCGAGCTGATGAAAAGCGGCGTAATAGTCCGTCATCTGGCATTGCCCGGCTGTACGGAGGACAGCAAAAGCATCCTCAGCTTTTTACACAGGCGTTACGGCAACGCCATATACGTCAGTCTGATGAGCCAGTACACCCCTATGGGGGCAAATTTGCCCGACAGTTTGGGCAGAAGTCTTACGGAAAGGGAATACGACGAGCTAAAGGCCTATGCAGTACGCATAGGTATAACACAGGGATATTTTCAGGAGGGAGACGCAGTAGGTGAGAGCTTTGTACCAAGCTTTGACCTTACGGGCGTATAAGCGTTATGAACAAAGAAACACTTGTAAGGGTAAAGGACTATATACCCGACATTCACGTGTACCTCCCCTATGCAACGGAGGACAATTTTACAGGACACAGGCTTTACAGCTTTAAGGACGCCTATCTTCGGTACGGCACGGTAGAGAAGCTGAAGGAGGCACAACGCATTGTTTCTGCAAACGGTGCCGGCATACAGATACTTGACGCCTACAGACCTGCTGCCGCACAGTTTGAGATGTGGAGAATAATGCCCGACGATGATTTTATTGCAGACCCCACCCGTGGATATTCCAAGCACACAAGGGGCAGTACCGTTGACGTGTGCCTTGTTACTCCCGACGGTCAGCCTATGGCGATGCCCTCTCCCTTTGACGACTTTACGGGCAGAGGCAAGCGTGACTACACGGGTCTGCCTGCTGACGTGGTTGCAAACATAACCCTTCTTGAGGTGGCAATGCGAGCCGCAGGCTTTACAACCTATATAAACGAGTGGTGGCATTTCAACGATACGGACATCTATCCCGTGCTGGAAACCCCTCCCTTCGAACTGGAGTAAGCTATGGAAAAGAAATGTATTAGCTGTGAGTTTTACGACTACGATGAAGCAAGCGATACGGAAGGTTGTACGGTAGGTCTGGACGAGGACGATATGGTAAACTTTCTGTCCTCTAAAACCTCTGCCTGCCCCTATTATCGCTTTTATGATGAATATAAATTTGTAAGAAAGCAAAACTAAAGGAGATAAATACTATGATAAATAAAAAAATGGAACAGCTTGGTAAGGTGCGCTCTGTTATCAGAGAGTTGTTTGAGTACGGCAAAAAACGCAAGGCGGAGATAGGCGAGGACAAGGTTTTTGACTTTAGTCTGGGCAACCCCTCCGTACCTGCACCCGACTGCGTAAACGAAGCTATTAAGGAGCTGCTTGACACCCAAAGCCCTCTTGCCCTCCACGGTTATACCTCCGCCCAGGGCGACGCCTCTGTGCGTAAGGCTATTGCGGACTATCTTAACGGCACCCACGGCTCCGCCTTTTCCCCTGACAACATCTATATGACCGTCGGTGCGGCGGCAAGCCTTACTATCTCCCTTAACGCTCTTTGCGTAGACGGTGACGAGGTTATTGCCTTTGCCCCCTATTTCCCCGAGTACCGTGTGTTTACCGAAAGCACGGGTGCTGTCTTTAAGGCGCTCCCTCCCACGGAGGACTTCCAGATAGACCCTGCAGCTCTTGAGGCGGCAATAAACCAAAACACCAAGGCGGTTATACTTAACAGCCCCAACAACCCCTCCGGCGTTGTTATCACCGAGGCAGGCGTTAAGGCACTTTCTGCAGTGCTTGAAAAGAAGAGTGCCGAGTACGGACACCCCATATACCTTATCACCGACGAGCCTTACAGAGAGCTTGTTTACGGTGACGTGTTTGTACCCTTCCTTACCAACTACTACAAAAACACCCTTGTGTGCTATTCCTTCAGCAAGTCCCTGTCCATCCCCGGTGAGCGTATCGGTTACATAGCCGTAAACCCCGAGGCAGACTCTGCCTCTGACGTCTATGCGGCAGTATGCGGTGCAGGCAGAGCGTTGGGCTACGTGTGCGCTCCCTCCATCTTCCAGCAGGTAGCAGCCCGCTGTCTGGGCAAAACCGCCGACGTTTCCGTATACAAGCACAACCGTGACCTTATATACGGCGCCCTTTGCGAGTATGGCTATACCTGTGTTAAGCCCGACGGTGCCTTCTATCTCTTCGTTAAGGCTATGGAGGAGGATGCGGCGGCATTCTGTGAAAAGGCAAAGGCTAAGGAGCTGCTTCTTGTACCTGCAGATTCCTTCGGTTGTCCCGGCTACGTACGCATTTCCTACTGCGTATCCACCAAGCAAATAGAAAACTCGCTCCCCGCCTTCAAGGCATTGGCAGAGGAGTACAAAAAGTAACAAAGGAGAGGCATAATGATATCCAGAAACGAAATAGACCCTAAGTTCACGTGGGATTTTACCCCTATGTTCCCGTCCGGAGAGGCGTGGGAAGCCGCCTGTGAGGAGGCAGACAAGGCGATAGACGCCGTTCCTGCCCTGCAGGGTACCCTTGGCGGATCAGCCAAGGCGCTTAAGGACGGACTTCTTGCCCTCAGTGCGGTAGAGGAAAAGGTAAGCCTTTGCTACCTCTATGCAATGCTTCTCAAAAGCACCGACGGCGGTAACCCCGACTATCAGGCAATGGAGGCACGCTGTATCGGTCTTATCGTAAAGCTGCAGTCTCTGTCCGCTTTCATCAGCCCCGAGATAGTTGCCATCCCCGAGGAGACCTTTAACGCCTATGTGGCAGAGGCAGACCTGGCAGACGTTGCCTTTAAGCTGAAAAAGGTGGTAAAGGCAAGGGCGCATACCCTTGATGCAGAGCGTGAGCTTATGCTTGCAAAGCTTACCGATGCGGCACAAACCCCCGACAACGCCTTCAGTATGCTTAACGACGTGGATTTGATGTTTCCCACCGTCAAAAACGAGAAGGGCGAGGAGGTACAGCTTACCAACGGTAACTTCGGCGTATTCCGTGAAAGCCAAAGCAGGGAAGTAAGACAGGCGGCATTTGAAGCCTTCTTCGGCACCTTCAAGAAGTTTGAAAACACCATTGCCGAGCTGTACGGCGGCAGTATAAAGCTGGACTGCTACTTCTCCTCCGTAAGGGGCTACCCCAGTGCAAGGGCGGCGGCGCTTTTCGGTAACGACGTGCCCGAGACCGTTTACGATAGCCTTATAGAGGCGGTACACCAAAGCCTGCCCTATATGCAAAAGTACCTGGCTCTCCGTAAAAAGGCAATGAAAACCGACAAAATTGATATGTTCGACCTGTACGTGCCCATAGTAGAGGACGTAGACTTTGATATGCCCTACGAGGCAGGTAAGGCGCTTGTAAGGGAGGCTCTTGCTCCCTTGGGTAAGGACTATCAGGCTCTCCTTGACAGGGCGTTTGACGAGCGTTGGATAGACGTGTACGAGAACAAGGGCAAGCGTAGCGGTGCCTTCTCCTGCGGTGTTCACGGCGTTCACCCCTACGTGCTGCTTAACTATACGGATAAGCTTAACGATGCCTTTACACTGGCTCACGAGCTTGGCCACGCAATGCACTCCTATAAGTCCAGCCAGGCGCAGTCCTTCCTTAATCATAACTACAGCATTATGGTTGCCGAGGTTGCCTCTACGGTGAACGAGGTCCTTCTCACTATGCACCTGCTTAAAACCGAGACGGACAAAAAACGCCGTGCCTATATCCTTAACCATTTCCTGGAAAGCTTCCGTACAACCCTGTACAGGCAAACCCTGTTTGCCGAGTTTGAGCATAAGGCGCATCAGATGTACGAAAATGGCGAGGCTCTTACGGCGCAAAGCCTGTCCGAGCTGTACTACGGTCTTGTAAAGACCTACTATCAGGGCGCAGAGATAAACGAGCTTATGGCAAACGAGTGGTCCTACGTACCCCATTTCTATAACTCCTTCTACGTGTACCAGTACGCCACGGGATTTAGCAGTGCGGTTGCTATTGCAAAGTATATACTGGAAACGGGGGACGCAAGCGGATACTTGAAGTTCCTTACCACGGGCGACACCGATTATCCCATCGAGGAGCTTAAAATTGCAGGCGTAGACCTTACAAAGCCCGAAACGGTAGCTGATGCTCTCAGCCTGTTCAACAGCACTATAGACGAGCTTTCTGCTCTTCTGGACGAGATTAAGTAAAGTAAAAGCCGTTTCAATCCTCATTTCAGGGGATTGAAACGGCTTTTTTGTTTACTGCCTGTACGCAACCTTTAACACCAACGCCTTGCTTTTTGTTTGAACAAGACGGTTTAATCGTAGGGCGGAGGCTTTTCGGGGTCCCCGTTATGAACGCAGTGAATAATGGGGTAATTTCTCCCGTCGAGGTAACGAATACAGACATCGCAGCAAATTATGATGATACGTAACGGTCTATTTGTAGGGACAAACCGTCTCCCGACGGTCCTTAACATACCGTCCGCAAAAAAGGCGGTGATTTACCAAACCGACACGGCGGAAGAGGGCGCCTGTGGCGCCGTGATATAAAGGTCCTTTGGACTTCGTGATATTACCTCGCTTTACTCGGCGTGATATGGCACCTATCGGTGCCGTGGTGTATCACACACCGTAAGGCTTTTGATGGAGCGTACCGGCAACGCCCCATTATAATGGCTATCAATTTAACTTAAGGTCATCGGTAGCAGGGTTGTTTATCAGACTTCCGCTGTCACTAAAGCGTGAGCCGTGGCAGGGGCAGTCCCAGCTATGCTCTGCCTTGTTGTATTTAAGGGCACAGCCCAAATGAGGACAACGGGGCACGGTAGGCTTTATCAGCCCCCAAAGGGATTCTATTGCGTTTATAAACAGCTGGGGATAAAGCACCGAGCGGCTGGGAGAAAACACCTCTTTGTAGGGGTTCCTTCGTTCAAGGACGGCGTCGGTCAATATATCTGCCGCCAGCATAGAGGAGCTCATACCCCATTTGTTAAAGCCTGTAGCCACGTATAAATCAGGGGTGTTGCCGGAGTAAAGACCGATATAGGGCACACGGTCAAGGCTCATACAGTCCTGGGTTGCCCATCGGCTTACCGTCCTTGACGTAGGGTAGTGCTTTGCGGCAAACGCCTCAAGCTCCTTCCAGCCCCCGCCCTTTTTGCCAGTGCGGTGTCCGCCGCCACCCAGTAACAGGCTGTCCTTATAGGACCTGAAGGACATCCCCTTGTCCGCCTCGTCCACGTACATCCCCTTAAGGGTACAGGCGTTTTTAAGGGCAAGCACGTAGGAGCGATGCTGATACAGCTTAATAAAATAAAAGCCGTGCTTGTTTATGATAGGGAAGTGGGTAGCAATTATAATCTTTTTTGCCCTTATAAAACCCCTATTTGTTTTAACGCCCTTGGGTGTTATGTGGATAGCCTTGGTGTTTTCGTATATATTAAGGTCCTTTGCTACAGCGTACAACAGCTTAAGGGGGTTAAACTGTGCTTGCTTTTCCACCCGTACGGCACCCAGGACAGGGAAGGGCAAGGGCAGCTCCTTTACAAGCTGTGCCGGGTGTCCCAGACGTTCCAGTGCCGCCGCCTCTTTTTCAAGGCTTTTTCTGTCCTTTAAGGAGTAAACAAAGGAGTCGCATTCCTCAAAGTCACAGTCAATGCCGCCGCAAAGCTTACGGTATTTTACAAGGGCTTCGTAATTTGCCCTCAGGTAAAGCATAGCCTTTTCCATACCAAAACGCCTGAGCAGCTTGTCGTATATCAAGCCGTGCTGCAGGGTAATTTTAGCGGTGGTATCCTCAGTGATACCACCGCCTATGTGTGTAGCCTCTATCAGTGTACAGTGTACCCCTGCCTCCTTGAGTGCCTTTGCACAAAGCACCCCGCAGATGCCGCCTCCTATAATAAGCACGTCTGTTTTCAAGTCTCCGTCCAAAGCCTCAAAGCGGGGGCGTTTTACTGTGTTTTCCCATATAGATTTCATACCAAGCACCTCTCGGTCTTAGTATGCGTAGCTTTTTAATTATTATTCAATATCAAGCTCAGGTGGTACGTCTATCTCGTCGGATACGTATTTGCCGTTCTTTTTCCGTTGCCTTACGCATTCCGTAAGCAAATACTCTATCTGTCCGTTTACCGAGCGAAAGTCGTCCTCCGCCCATGCGGCAATAGCGTTATACAGCTTTTTGGAAAGCCTAAGGGGGATTTGCTTCTTGCTGCCGTCTTCCATAGGCATCAGTAAAGGCTGCCCGAGTTAACAACGGGCTGTGCATCACGGTTGCCGCAAAGAACAACCAACAGGTTGCTTACCATAGCCGCCTTCCGTTCCTCGTCAAGCTTTACTACCTGCTTTTCGTTCAGTCTTTCCAGTGCCATTTCTACCATACCAACGGCACCGTCTACTATCATCTTGCGGGCGTCAACGATAGCGCTTGCCTGCTGTCTCTGGAGCATAACCGCCGCTATCTCGGGTGCGTATGCCAGGTAGGTAATACGGGCCTCTATTATCTCAAGACCTGCCTCTCCTACTCTTTCCTGTATCTCGTCCTTGATACGGTTGGCAACTATCTCGCTGCTGCCTCTCAGACTGCCGTCGTCCGCAATGCCGTCACCGGTGGTGTCCACGTTGGGAGCCACGTCGTAGGGGTAAAGACGGACGATGTTACGAAGCGCACTGTCGCACTGGAGGGAAAGGTATTCCTTGTAGTTGTCTACCTTAAACACAGCAGAAGCCGTGTCTACCACACGCCACATAACGGCTATGCCTATCTCCACAGGGTTGCCAAGACAGTCGTTTATCTTTTGCTTGTTGTTGCTGAGGGTCATTATTTTAAGAGATATTCTCTTATCAACAAAGGGCGTTGCATTTACACCGCCCATGCCGTTTACTACTATGGGCTTGGTGTTCTTGGCGTCTACGTCTCCGCTTTGGCTGAGCTTGGTCTGTGCCGCAGGATTAACTGCAGTGCAGAAAGGGTTAACAAAATAAAACCCCTCGTTCTTAAGAGTACCCACGTACTTGCCAAACAGAGTAAGCACCAACGCCTCCTGAGGCTTGAGTATCTTAAGACCCAAAAAAGCTATCCAACCAAAAACGCAGTATACTCCGCCGACAGCAATAAGGGGTATTATCTCCTTTATGCCGCCGTAAATAAGGCAAGCAATAGAAATAAGATACAGCAGAATAGTAATAAGCAAAACCGCCATACCGTGTTTTTTATTGGCCAAAACCTTCTCTTTTACCGATGTGTTGTTCTCCATAACAAAGCCTCGCTTTCTATTCGATATCAAAATGATATCAGAAATAATGTCGCTTGTCAATACCTAAAATAAAAAAACCACAAGTTTTGTAAAACATCTTGAAAAGACAATGAAAAAATGGTACAATACCTTAGATGAGTAAAAGAAAACCAAACGATAAAGAATAACGAAATAACAATACGGAGACGTATCGAAGTGGTCAAATCTCCGAAGCGCCGCCTGCGGCGGATGCAGCGAGGAGATTTGGGTGCAGCGGTCGAAAAAATCAAACACCTACGGATGTGCAGATTTTTCCGGGCACCGCAACGGACAAAGGCGGGGCGCCCCGTTTGGTAAAAAATGAATATTGCGTTATACTCCAAACGGAGTTTAACATAGATGGAGACGTATCGAAGTGGTCATAACGGGGCTGACTCGAAATTCTCCGTAGCTTAGGCGGCTTCGTCCACACAAAACCCTTGATTCATCGGGGTTTCAAAACATTAAAATCGAATATTTTTTCCTGTTCTCTCCTGTAGTTCTCTCCAAATCGTTTTCGAATGAGAAAACTACAGTTTAGAAAATACACGGAGAGTTATCGAAGTGGTCATAACGAGCTCGACTCGAAATCGAGTTGCGAGTGAAATCGCACGAGGGTTCGAATCCCTCACTCTCCGCCATCGAAAAAGCCTGTAATCAAGCCGATTTCAGGCTTTTTTCTTTTTGCTTTTTTAAGAGCAAGTGGTCAGAGCCTACAACATTTTTTGCTCACCCTAATTTGAGGTGCCGCTACTCCATCTGCTTGTGAAGCCGCCTGCTTCGGGTAATTGCAATCCACTTTCCATCGCCTGTGCCGAGGTGATTTTTGCACTATAATCAAGATGAGCATAAATATTTGCTGTCGTAGAAAAATCCGAGTGTCCAAGCCACTCCTGAATGTGCTTGAGGGGTACGCCGTTTGCAAGAAGCAGCGAAGCACAGCTATGACGAAGATCGTGAAATCGCATACGGCGCAGTCCTTTCTTTTCGAGGATCTCAGGGAAACGTGTGGTCAGATAGTTAGCTTTCATTCTTTCTCCCATTTCATCCACGAACACATAGCCGTCGTATTGATAGTTGTAGCAATTGCCGCAGACCTTTTTGTTCAACTCTTGTGCTTCCTTGACTTGCATAAAGTATTCTTTGAAACTGCCGATCAACGGAAGTGTTCTCAAACTCGATTTTGTTTTTGCGGATTCCTTTTCAATTTCCTGACACTTGCCGTCCAAATTGATGGTGGTTACGGTTCGCTTAATGGAAATCGTTCCTCGCTCGAAGTCGATGGCATCCCATTTCAGTCCCAGTACTTCACCACGGCGCAGCCCATAAAATGCCGCTACCAAAACGGGCAGCTCCAGTTTTGTTCCCTTGAGTGCCTCGAACATTTTCTGCGTTTCCTCCGCCGATAAAAACACCGGCTGAAAATCATTTTTCTTTGGTCGGTCAACTTTATCCGCCACGTTCTGAATGATCATATCTGTTTTCACAGCATACTTGAGTGCGGAATGGATAATTGCGTGGTAATGAATGACGGTGTTCGGTTTCACAACCTTGAGCTTTTCTGAATAGAAGTTTTGGACGTGCCTTGCTTCCAGTTCCCGAAGAGTCAGCTTCTTTTGACGGAAGTACGGCTCAATAGAACTTTTAATAAGTCCCACATATGAACTGTAAGTGGCGATTGCCAAACGTCCCTTTGCAATATCAAGCCATTCGAGCAGATAATCAGCGAACAGCATATCGGCACTTAGATCACCTTCTTCGACAGGAACTATAAACTCGCTTCGGATCTTTGAAAGTTCCACCTGAGCTTTGCGCTTGTTTCCCTTTTCGGGTAGTCCGAGGGGAACCCATTTTGTTTTTCTTTTTTCGCCGCTATTCCAACTGAGTACGGCGTAATAATAACCTTTTTTAATTTGCAGATGTCCTGCTACCATTTTATTTTCCTCCTGTAAATTTAGATTAGCACGCAGAACGAACTCCAAACCGACGGCATTATTATACCGCAGGAATGGAGTTCTCTCTATTGTGCGAATTGTTACGCCGCAAACACTTTGGTTCGAATCAGCGTGCGTCTCGGTTTCGGTCTCGCTGTCGTTTCAAGAGTTCCAAACCTTTGACAATATCTTTTTTGATTTGCTCGTCCGTGTAGTTCGGCGGAAAGTATTTTCTAAGGTCATCACGCTTCAGCTTGATTTGCTCCTGCTGATTTGGTTTTTCCTCCGACATAATCTCGTAAATTGCACTTTGGTCGAGCAACCCTTCCTGCGATAACTTCTTGAGCCGTATGCTCTGTGCGTGGGATGGTGTGCAGTCGTTTAGCTCTATTGCATCGAGCAGTACAAGCTGTTCCGAATGCTCCAAGTAGGATATCTCCACGGCGGGGCTGAAAGCAATTTTGTTTTCGTCCACCATCGTGAGAAGTTCGGGAATCAGGTAGGTCAAGCGGATATATCTATGGACTTGTCGTTCACTATCGTTACTGTCTTTACTTACTTGCGTTACGCTTAATAACTTCTCGCCAACTTGGCGAGAAGTTACACCCTGATGATTTAGAGCATCAAGTTTCATTTTGTAAGCGAAGGCCTTTTCACTCGGTAAAATTGTTTCCCTTTGTAGGTTGGCATCCACCATTGCGATCACCGCTTCGTCATCAGACATCTCACGCGCGATTACGGGCATTGTTTCAAGTCCCAACACCTGACAAGCCGCAAGTCGTCTGTGTCCTGAGATTAGCTCGTAGCCGCCGTCAGGCATCGGTCGGGCAAGTGCCGGAGTAATAGCACCCACTTTGCGGATGCTTTCAATCATTCGCTCCATCTCCTCGTTGTTCAAAATCTTAAAGGGATGGTTTTTGAACGGATGAAGCTCAATAAGGGGTATGTTTTGCACCTTTTCAAGCTTTGCATCGTCCCGCATTTCCTGCGTGGTAAAGATATCGTCGTAAGACGGTAAGGTAAAATCCGATTTTCGTTTTGTCATTGAGTATCATTCCTTTCTTATTTCCATTTGAGATTGCTTTGCTGTGGGCGCAAGAAGGTTGCTTCCACGTCAGCTTGAAACTGATGCCATCGCATAGCTTCGGTTTTTAACATCGGTGCATCAACGAACCCCAGAGCGTGCGCTTTCACCGCAAGCTGATTGATGTTGTTGCCGATAGCAGATAATTTTCGCATCGCTTCATAGAAATTACCGTTAGGTTTTTCCCTCGGCTCATAGCCCCGGATCAGCAAACGAATCACCGCCGTTTCCGATATTCCTGCAAGCTCTGCTTTCCTTTTAAGCTCTGTCACCTCTTGGGGTGAGAGCCAAAACTGTTTCTTAATTCTTTTGTTCATAATCGTTCCTTTCTGAGAGAGGTTTTAGGAGACATCCTAACGAGTTTTTACTGTTTGGGAGTACAAACAGTCTGCTCGCTACGACAGCGCAGTCTAAAACCTCTGCTCCGTTTTGCTTACTTTAGTAGATCCTCTATCACGCTTAGCCGATAGAGAATTTCGCTTTTTTCAAGGGACTCAAGATCCTTTTTAAGCTGTCTTACCAGTCGAAAAGTCTTATAAATTTTCTCATCGGTTGCGGCTTTTACGTTCTTTCCAAGCCCCAATTTTCTGAGATATTCCGACATTGAAAGTCCGCAATACATTGCGCTTTCGCTGAGCTTTTCTTTCTCGGCGGGTGTTACCCTTACGTTAATTCCTTGTGTTTTGCTTCTCATAAATATCAAATCCTTTCTTTTGTTTGTGACGATAATGACGGTTGTGACGGTGTTTTCTATATAGAGTTCTCGCCGTCATTTCCGTCACCGCTGTCATTCATTTCAAGCCGAATCAGGCGGCTTGTCCCTGTACGTTTGGTTCTGTACTCAATGCCCTGCGGCATTAAAACCTCTGCGGAAAATCTTGCAAGAAGCTTTGTTACTACGTTCGCCGTGACTTCGGTTTCGTTCATTTCGGTAAGTAGCTGACTTGCTGTGCCTTGCCAAGTTCTGCGCAAGGCTATGAACGAAACGAGCCGAAAAAGAAAGTCGGGAATCTCTTCACGGTGAAGATCTTCGGCGTTCTTCCGTTCCACAAGCTCCCATAAATGCGTTCCGTTATCGAACTTCAAAGTAAGCTCTTGATACTCGATATCACGCCCTGTTGCAAGAAGCGTTCCCATCTCGCTTGAGCGATTTCGCTTCAAAATAAAGCTCGTGTCAGCGGCTCCCGTGATGCCCGTTGAACCCGTAACCTCATTGAATGGGTCGTTGGCATCCTTCATTTTGCGAACGTGATGGACTACCACCATCGCTATTCCGAACTTGTCCGAAATGGTTTTCAGTGCCGTGATATCGTCGTAATCTCCTGCATACATTCCGCTTTTACCTACGGTGTTTCGAGAGTCACGCACCTTCTGAAAGGTATCGATGATCACAAGCTTTGTGTTAGGAAAATCGGATAGATAAGCTTCAATCTGTTGCTCTAAACCGTTTCCGATCTGATAGCTCGTGGTGGCAATTCGAAGCTCCGCAGGAGCTTCATCCGTGAGCTGATACAAGCGGTTTTGAATGCGAACGTGAGTATCCTCCAAGCACAAATACAGCACGTCGCACTTGTGAGTCTCAAATTCCCACACGGGATTTCCTCGTGCGACCTGCATACCGAGCCACAGCATCAGCCAACTTTTACCGATTTTGCTTGCACCTGATAACATGCTTAATCCTTGCGGTATCAAGCCTTCCACAATGAACAAAGTCTTGCGAAGCGGCGTGGATAACAATGTGTCTGCATCAACGGTTCTTAATCTTTCAACCTGCATTTTTCTCACCTCCTTCCTCCATAACGTAGTTGATGACATTGACCTTCGGGATCTTAAAGGCGTTACCGATTTTGATGCCGGAGATATATCCGTCGTTGATAAGGTCGTATGCCAAGTGTCTGCTGATGCCCAGCATCTTCTGAAGCTGAGCAACGGTTACGATGTCCGGATAGTCCGGAAACATCATCTTGTAGAGTTCTCTTAACTCTGTTTTTCTCATCATCTTTTACCTCCTTCTGAGAATGTTCAGCCACACGGTTTGCGTGGCTATGTAAAGAGCTCGATATAAGGAGAGGCAGTCTTATACCGTCTCTTTCGCCGGTCTGCCTGAATGTCGTTCCTGTTCCGGAGTCTCACCGCAACGTTTTGTTTTTCTTGGTACGCTCATATCGTGGCGATACTTCGCCGAAAAACATATCTCATTCAGCCGGTCATTCAGTTGTCAAAGTACAATAGAGCCCCTCAAGGAGTAGCCAGCGGGGTACGGGGTGAATATCCGAAGAAGAAAATCATTTTTCGCTTATTACCCCTTACTAACCAATTGGGAAATTTTTTTGAAGTTATAAAAAACTTTTTCAGTACCCTCACTTTTAATTGCTGACTTTTTTGAGGAAATGGACAAATTATTTTTTCTTTTCCGCTCAGAAATGGCGTGTTATCAGGGTTTTACCCCTTCACTAGTTCCGAATGAGGTCGGGGTATGCACACCCCCTTTTTCGAAAAGAATTTTTCAGCCGAAAACAAAAAACAGCCGAAAACCCTTTATTTACGGGAAATTTCGGCTGAAAAAATATTTTGAAATTTTTTTGAAATAGATAGAAAAACGGGCGAAAATCTGCTATAATGATAAAAAGGTCAACTTACGATATGACGGTGATGTTATGATTTTAAAAAGAATACCCGACAAATTAAAAACAGATATTGATATGTTTCGCTCGGCTCATAAAGACAATAAGGTATTGTTCTTCTCAGCGGATTCGGGAATGGGTAAAACTTATGCTGCGTTATCTTACTGCGCCGACAACAAAAATAGCCTTTACTTCTCTTTTCGGCACATCAGCGCAGAACTTGCACTAAAAACCTTTGCGGAGCGTTATCCCGACGTCTTTAAGAATTGCACAACGTGGTCAGAGTTCTTTGATTGCCTGAAGATCCACGGCAAAGAAAAACGCCCAACCGTCTTTTTTGACGATGTGGGCGAACGGAATGATAAGACTGATTTTTATGCTGCACTAAAAAACTTTTCAGAAGAAAGCAACTGTGATGTGCTTATAGTGTTAATCGGCAGACCTTGGGAACAAGTTGAGATCCCTTGCCAAACGATATCCATAACACCGTATTCCACGCAGGAAATTGCTGAAACACCATCCGTAAGTGATAAGGACTCGGTAGATATCTTTTGCTTGTCGGCAGGTATTACGGAGCTTCTATCTCTGTACGACACGAGTATTTCTTTTGAGGAAAACGTAAATGCGCTGTTACATATCAATTCACCGTTTTACCGCTTAATGAAAGACAAAATGTGTGCGTGCTTCCGAACTCCCGAAAGCTACAACACACTTTTATATGCAATGGTGAACGGCTATAATCGTATCAGCGAATTGTCAGCGTTTTCGGGTTATCCTAAAAACAAATGCGATAAGTATGTTAAAACGCTGTGCGAATTTGGTCTTGTCCGCAAGGAACCTGAAAAGAACGGTCACACAAAATATTATCCCGCAAACAGTTACCTTGCCCTGTGGTATAAAGCACTTTTGACTGCCGTTCCCGATGCAGACGGTAGCTTTGGCGAAGATGTTTATGGTCGCTTTATGCGATATTTTAACGACGAGATCCTTTCTGCATTTTACAAAGAAATGTGTGTCTATTGGTTGGAGAATAATATCATCTCTATTTCAACGGACTACATTGACACCAAAGATTTAAGCTATCGAAATGTTAAAGTCGGAAACATGACCTTTGATTTCGCCTGCGAGAAAAAGCGGGCGGTGTATGCCTATTACGATACAATTCCCGGTGGAAAACTTACTCAAAAGCTCTGGAAAGAGATCGAGAGCAGTACCACGAAGGACAGACCATTTTACGAGAATGAATATATCATCTGCACCGTAAACCGTGTGCCGGACAGCTATTGGACATTGAGCAAGCATTATGATAACGTGCATATCGTTAAGCTTGAATCTCTATTTGCCACCTACAATAAAGACTATAATCGCCGTGTGCATCCACGTTTTGTCCCGTCATTCGTTTGATAAACCATTTATTTTTCAAAGCCTTCTCCCGATTTTTTCGGAAGAAGGCTTTTCCTTTTGTCCTGCAATTTATGTCTTTTTCGTGTCAACCCCGAATAAACCCCTATTAAACCTTGAAAAATTCCGAGAATTGTGTTATACTATATGATGTAAAATTGTATTTTTGTGAAAACGGAGGGTTTCACCATGGATAACAACCTTGAAC
>JAZSQJ010000079.1:0-3289 GCA_045537905.1 Eubacteriales bacterium | reverse complement strand
AGTACTGTGAGCCGAGGTTCGTTTTGAACGAAAAAACAAATAAAATGTAGAAAATTCAGGAAAATTTTCCCTGAATTTTCTACTTTAGAATGAGTATATTTTATTCTTTTTCGTGCTCTGTGCCTTTGTCAGCGGTCTGAGCGGATTTCACCAAAAAGTGAAATCCACCCCTTTGCATTTCGTAAATTTTTATAGTTCGTCGATAATGCCCGCATCGTACTTAAGTATCTTTGCGGCGTCAAGGTTGTTGGTGCAACCGTCGCCGTTTACGTCCGCCGCTTCGGAAATCTCCGAAATAAGACCTGCGTCGTACTTAAGAACACCCGTCGCGTCAAGGTTGTTGGCGCAACCGTCGCCGTTTACGTCGCCTATAACGCCGAAAACAACCTTTGCGTTCAGCAGACTATCGTTGCCCTCATTTATCAAAATATGATCCCAACGCCCTTCACCTCCACCGTAATACACGGTTTCAAGGGCATCACAGGAATTGAATGCATAGTAGCCAATGACGGTAACGCTAGCCCCGATTGTTATTCTCGTCAAAGCGGCGTGGGCTTCAAACGAACCGTTACCAATTCTGGTAACGCTGTCGGGGATAGTATAAGACGCATTAGTTCTCCCTACGGGGTACTGTATAAGAGTGGTTTTGTCTTTGTTAAACAGAACACCGTCTATGTCAAGGTACTCTATATTTCCATCCGCTACATCTATGCTTGTTAAATTTGAGCAACAGTTAAATGCTAAGTCGCCAATAGCGGTAACGCTGTCGGGGATGGTTACGCTCTCTAATGCGGCGCAGAACTCAAACGCAAAGTAGCCAATGTCGGTAACGCCCTCAGGGATGGTTACGCTCTCTAATGCGGTGCAGCCGGAAAACGCAGAGTCGCCAATGACGGTAACGCTGTCGGGGATGGTTATGCTATCTAATGCTTCGCACCCAGCAAAGGCAGCGTCGCCAATGGTGGTAACGCCGTCAGGAATGGTTACGCTCTTTAATGCAGTGCAGCCGTAAAACGCAGAGTTGCCAACGGCGGTAACGCCGTCGGGGATGGTTACGTTATCTAATGCTTCGCACCTGGCAAAGGCAGAGTCGCCAATGGCGGTAACGCTGTCGGGGATGGTTACGCTCTCTAATCCTTTGCACCTATCAAAGGCATCGTCGCCAATGGCGGTAACGCTGTCGGGGATTGTATAGGAGGTGCCTTTTTTGCCTGCAGGATATTGTATAAGAGTAGTTTTACTCTTGTTAAACAATACGCCGTCTATATCGCAATATTCGGTGTTACCGCTGTTTACTTTTATGTTCACTAAAGCGGTGCAGACGTAAAACGCCTCATCGCCAATGGCAGTAACGCTGTCGGGAATGGTTGCGCTCTCTAATGCGGTGCAGCCGTAAAACGCAGAGTTGCCAATAGCGGTAACGCCGTCAGGGATGGTTACGCTCTCCAAATCTCGACAGTGACAAAACGCATAGTCGCCAATGGTGGTAACGCCGCTTTCTATTACAACGGTCTTTATAGAATCTCTGTAAGAGCGCCAGGCATCTGTATCATCGTAAAGCGCATCGTCCATCTCCCCCGCGCCGCTTATGGTAAGGGTGCCCTCGCTATCAAGGGTCCAAGTAAGGTCGCCCCAAATATTAATGACGGGTTCCGCAGAAACGGTAAGTGCGCCAAGGGACAGAACAGTGAAGAGCATTGCAAGAACGACAGTAATGCTAATAAGTCTTTTCATAATAAGTTTCCTTTCTGTAAACGGTGTCTACAAGCTTATATGTTGTCTAACGCATTCGACGTATATAGTCTAACACATTAGACAACGTTTGTCAACAGTTTTTTACGTTTTTTTGCATATTTAACACTGTTTTATGCCAAAATATCATCCACAGGAGTTGGTTTTATTATGAAAATGTTTTGCAAATGTTTAATTCTTGGCGGCGCCGCCGTTGGTATGCTTATCGGTGCCTCCGCCTCCTATCTGACCTGCGTGATGCTTAAGGATAAAATGTCCCTTAGCCAGATGATGAAATGCAAGGGCAAGAAGGCAATGGAAAATATGATGGACAAGTTCTCTTTGTAAGAGAAGTTGCCTCAAAAAGGGGTCGTCAATCCCACCGAAAAGCCGCGCCAAAGCCTGATGAGCTTGGTGCGGCTTTTTTGTCGTGGTCCCCCTTATGAACGGAGTGAGTAACGGGATGGTTTGTAACGCCCGTGGTATATACAGCCCATATTATATTTAATCAAAGCTACGGTTGTGGATTAAACCAGGCGGTTTATTGCGTACGGCACCGAAAATTGTGATGAGGCGTGACGGTTTGTCATGGACGACGCCGCAAATTGTGATGAGGCGTGACGGTTATGAGGTTCATAACAAATTGTAACGAGGCGAGGCGGATGTTTTGTAGGGACCGGCGTCCCCGACGGTCCTAAACAAAACGGGTAAATTACACCCTCCACGATTAACGAAAACGCCTTACGGAACATATGCATAACAAATTTTTACAGTGCGTATTATTGTTTTGGGTTACGCCTCACAAATATGCCACGCCTAGGACCGTCGAGAGACGGTTTGTCCCTACACGGTGCTACCCGTAACGCCCAATTAAAACCGCAACGCGAGGTAACGAATATAAATTACGATAAAACGGGACGGTTATAAGGTTCATAACAAATTACGATAAAACGGGACGGTTATTTTGTAGGGACCGGCGTCCCCGACGGTCCTAAACGTAACGTTCAAATTATACCCACCGTATTTAACGAAAACGCCTTACGGAATATTTTCACAACAAAATTTTACAGTGCGTATTATTATTTTTGGTTACGCCTTGCATATATGCAACGCCTAGGACCGTCGAGGACGCCGGTCCCTACACAGTGCTACCCCTTACGCCCAATTAAATCAACACGCCGCCCTTAACCGTTATAACGGCGCTATCCCTCATGCCCAATTAAAAACGTTTTTTCCTCTTTTACCCCGTTTGGTATGCAAAAAAGCGTGTTGCAAATGCAACACGCTTTTTTATATCTAATCTATTAGTATAAATTACTCGTCGATTTCGATAACAACGCCGGAACCAACGGTTCTGCCGCCTTCACGGATAGCGAAGCGGAGACCCTTTAAGTCGGATCGTAGCCATGTCGTTCTGTGAGCCAAGGAGTTGTAGTGGGGATTTGTCTTCCTAAGACCGCTTGGCCTCCGACTTAGTATAAATTACTCGTCGATTTCGATAAGAACGGCGGAGCCCATCCTTGGGCCGCCTTCACGGATAGCGAAGCGGAGACCCTTT
>JAZSQJ010000003.1:0-8399 GCA_045537905.1 Eubacteriales bacterium | reverse complement strand
AGAAGGAGCGAAGTCAAAGGTGGTAGGGGGCGCACAGCCAAAGGCGGGGTAAGCGGAGGGGCTAGGGGAGGAGAAAACGAGGCGCAAAAGGAGAAAACGAGGCGCTAAAGGAGGATACGAGGAGTTAAGGGGCGGTAAGGCGAGGAGTCAGAGGAGGAAACGCAGAGAAAAAGGGGAGATAGGTACACAGAAACGGGGGTATTATGAAAAAGGAGCAGAAGGAGCGAAGTCAAAGGTAGTAGGGGGCGCACAGCCAAAGGCGGGGTAAGCGAGGGGCTAGGGGAGGATAAAACGAGGCGCAAAAGGAGAAAACGAGGCGCAAAAGGAGGATGCGAGGCGCTAAAGGATGGAGCGTGGGTTAAAGGTGGGACAGGTGCAGCAGAGATGGGGGTATATAGAAAAGGGATGGTATAGCGTGAAAGCAAGGGGGAAGGAGTATGTAGCCAAAGGAGGAAACGTAGAGTAAGGAGGGTAAGGGCGTAGCAAAAGGTGCTAAAAAGCGTTAAACTGAGGGGGAGAGAGGAGCAAAAGGTTGAGATAGCGTGGAGCAAATAGCAGGAAAGGAAGAAAAGGCAGGGGGTAAACAGGGCGTTGAAAGGGCAAAAACGGAACAAAAGAAGAAGATGAGAGGCATAACAAAAACACCTTGAAACAAGAACAAACCATTTGACAACAGGGGCGGCTGGTGCTATACTCATAGTAAACCAAGGAGGTGATACTATGCCATTAGCTGACAAGGCAAGACCCAAAGGCTTTGACGAGGTTGCAGGACAAAAGCATTTGCTGGGGGAGGGCAGACCTCTACGCCGTATGCTGGAGGCGGGACACTATCCGTCCCTTGTTTTCTACGGCCCACCCGGCACGGGCAAGACCACCGTTGCCGACATAATCTCCCGTCAAAGCGGTAAGTATATGCGTCGCATCAACGCCACCACCGCATCTCTTACGGACGTTAAGACGGCACTTTCCAGCAGCGAAAGCCTTGAGGGTCAAGGGGGCATACTTCTATATATCGACGAAATCCAGTATTTCAATAAAAAGCAACAGCAGTCTCTGCTGGAGTACGTGGAGGACGGCAGAGTTACCCTTATCTGCAGTACCACGGATAACCCCTTCTTCTGCATCTATCCCGCCCTTCTGTCTCGCTCGGCAGTGTTTGAGTTTAAGGGAGTGCCCGCAGAGGAGATGATACCCACCCTTGAGCGTGGCTTTGCGCTGCTTTGCGATGAGTACGAGCAAAAAGAACTGGACAAGGACGCCCTTCCCATAATAGCAAGGGCGGTAAACGGAGACGTGCGTAAGGCGCTGTCTCTGCTGGAAAACTGCTTCTTTGCCTGTGACACCCGTATTGACCTCGCCACCGCTGCCGAGCTGGCAGAGATGACGGGACTACGTTCAGGCAGGAACGGCGACGACCACTTTGACTGTCTTTCCGCCCTGCACAAGTCTATCCGCGGCAGTGACCCCGATGCAGCCGTCCACTACCTGTGCCGAGCCTTGGAGGGCGGCGACATAACCGGTGTTTGCCGCAGACTGCTTTGTGCCGCATCTGAGGACGTAGGACTGGCGGCGCCCACCGCAATAAGCGTGGTAAACGCCTGCGTGGATTCTGCAAACCGCATAGGTATGCCCGAGGCAAGACTGCCCTTGGCAGAGGCGGCAATCTACCTGGCAACCCTGCCCAAGTCCAACAGCGCCTATATGGCGTATATGGCGGCACTGGAGGATATAAAAAGCGGTCTGTGCGGCAGCGTTCCCAGGCATTTGCAAAACGTTCACGCCGACAGCGAGGGAGAGAAACGAGCCCAGGGCTACAAGTACCCCCACGACTATCCAAATCATTATGTAAACCAGCAGTACCTGCCCAACGAGCTTAAGGGCAAGCGTTACTACGAGTACGGTAACAACCGTACGGAGCAAGCCGCAAAGGAATATCACGAAAAGCTGACAGGAAAAAAAGCGTAAAAAGGAGACGGTACAATGCCAAACACAGGCTCCAGACCCCTTTTGGATGACGAAAAATACATACCCGATTATCAGGAGCTGTTTGCGGAGGAACAGAAGAAGGGCGGCGGAGGCCGCATACTGCTTAGCCTGCTTAAGCAAAACAGTCTTAAGGTCCTTGTGTCCACCGTAATGTTTATAATCAAGGCAAGTCCCGTGTGGGTAATCCCTATCGTAACGGCGTCGGTTATCAACACCGTTACCGAGGGTGGCGACGGAATAATGAGGGACGTGCTGATAAAGGTAGGCTTTTTGCTGTTTCTGATTCTGCAAAACATACCCACCCATATGCTGTACTGCCGTTATTCTGACCGAATGCTGCGTACGGTGGGGGCAGGTCTACGCAATACCCTGATCAAAAAGCTGCAGCATCTTTCCATCTCCTACCATAAGGAGATAGAAACGGGCAGAGTCCAGTCCAAGTTTATGCGTGACGTGGACGCTATCGAGTTTCTTAACCACCATCTGGTAAAGGGCGTGCTGCCCAGCATTATCAGTATACTTATCTCTATGGGCGTCACCATCTACAAAAGCCCCATCGTGGCAGGCTTCTTCGTGGTAATTATCCCCTGTAACGTACTGCTTATCCGCTTGTTCCGCAACAAAATGAGGGAAACCAACCACCGCTTCCGCAGGGAGTCGGAGGATATATCCGCCCGTGTTGCCACTATGCTGGAGATGATACCCGTAACCAAGGCTCACGGTCTGGAGGACCTGGAGATAGAAAACCTGGAGCGTAACATTACCCGCCTTAAGCACAGTGCCCTGGAGCTGGATAGGGCAAACGCCTACTTCGGCTCGGTGGTGTGGGTAATCAGCCGTGGACTTTCTGCGGTGTGTCTGCTGTTTACCGCCTATCTTGCTTTGGAGGGCAGGATGGACGTGGGCGACATCGTTATATATCAGACCTACTTTAACTCCATCAGCAACGACGTGCAAAACCTTGTTAACGTGTATCCCGAGCTGACCAAGGGGCTGGAGTCTATCCGCTCCGTGTCGGAGATAGTGCTGTCCGACAAGGTGGAGGACAACCGCGGCAAGCAAAAGCTTAAGACCGTTAAGGGTAACATCTGCTTTGACAAGGTTTCCTTCCGTTATCACGACGGCAAGGAGGACGTGGTAAAGGGTCTCAGCTTTGAGGCAAAGCCCGGTGAGTGTGTGGCTTTCGTTGGCTCCTCAGGCTCAGGCAAGACCACGGTTATGAATATGATTATAGGCTTCCTCCAGTCTACGGGAGGCAGGGTGCTTATCGACGGTAAGGACATAAAAACCCTTAATCTGAGCGAGTACCGCCATCATATATCGGTGGTGCCCCAAAGCAGCATACTGTTTACGGGCACTGTTAAGGAAAACATCTGCTACGGTATGGGCGAGGTCAGCGACGAGGAGCTGGAGCGGGTAGTACGCCTTGCTAATATCGAGGAGTTTTTACCCCAGCTTCCCAACGGAATAGATACGGTTATAGGTGAACACGGCAACAAGCTGTCCGGCGGTCAAAAGCAGCGTATATCCATTGCCCGCGCTATCATCCGCAACCCCGAGATTCTTATATTGGACGAGGCAACCAGTGCCCTTGACAATATTTCCGAGTACCACGTGCAAAAGGCAATAAACGGACTCATTAAGGACCGCACCACCTTTATCGTTGCCCACCGACTGTCCACTATCCGAAACGCCGACAAAATCGTGGTAATGGAAAACGGCGAGGCGGTAGAAATAGGCAGCTACGAGGAGCTTATGGCTAAAAAAGGAAAGTTTTATAAGCTTAAGGAGCTAAGCGAGATAAGACCCGCCGAGCTGATGTAATGCGTTCAGAGACAGGTTTGCACACCGTTGCGGCTTTAATGGGGGCGTAAGAGATGGTACCTACATTTTAACCGTCTCGTTTCATCAACAACCATTATGTCGGTTTAATGTGATATGTGACGGACAAGCCGCGTCGGTCAATGTGCCGTATGGTTTTTATGGGGCGTAAGGGGTAGCACTGTGTAGGGACCGGCGTCCTCGACGGTCCTGGGCGTAACGCTTCGCACGCCATTGCGGCTTTAATGGGGGCGTAACGCTTAGCACCTTGTAGGGACAACCCCGTCCCGTTCAATTATCCATACTTAAAGGAGGGTGTTAATGAAAACACTATTGCTGACCGTCGGCATCCTTTGTTTGATTGCTTGCGCTTTATTCCTGTTGCTTTCTGCTTTTTGCAGAATTGGTTACTACCGTTTGATGGACGGCAGTGCGGATTTATACCGCCGACTGCGTCGGAGAACGGTCAGTAGCCTTGTAGTTGGAACCACCCTTGGGGTAATCGGAATAATAAGCCTTGTGGGTGCGTTTTCCGTACAATCATCTATAATCCTTGGAGAGGACGGATTGATTGCAAAGGCTCGGGTGGAAATCAAAAACCTTGCCGAGGTAGAAACTATCGAGATGACCGTAGCAGGAAAATCTACAATAGATAACGACAGACATCTGTTTTGGATTATTACGGGAAACGAATATCAAGCTCATAGATACTATCCACTTGAGGTTATAGAGCAGGAAAGCGGAGAGTATAAATTTGTAAAATTGTATAACGGCGGGCACGAAAGAGGAAGGGACATATTCTTTGAATACTTTGGAAGCGGTTATTCCTTTGTAATAAATAACCCCAAATGTAAAAGCATTGTAATTGGCGAAACGGTTATACCGGTTACAGAAACGCCTTTTGTCTATTACTGTCCTTTTGCTCCGAATGAATATTATTTTCTTGATGAAGCCGGAAACAATCTTAATTAAGCCGGGATTTATTAAACAAAAAAGAGCAGGCGAGTTTTCTCGCCTGCTCTCAGACCGCTGACAAAGGCACAGAACACGAAAAAGAACAAAATACAATTATTCTAAAGTAGAAAATTCAGGGAAGGCATCCCTGAATTTTCTGCATTATACTTGTTTTTTTCGTTCAAAACGAACCTCGGCTCGCAGTACTCCGGGGTCCCCACAAAAATATATTTTTGTGGGGTGGTATTACAGTTTTCGCCTCGGTTCGTCTTGTCTGCACTCTTTCTCAGCACTCTGCCAGCTTAATGACAAGGTTTGTCATTAAGCTGGGGCTGTCTCAAATGAAAATTTGAGACAGCCTTTGTTGCTTACTCATTATTAATAACTATTATTCGTACTCATAGCGCAGAGCTTTTTGGTTTAAGGCTGCAGAGCAGTCCCCGGGGTTGTTAAGGTAGTCGCACTTTGCCAGACAGACCGAGCTGGAATAAAAGGTGCAGACGCCGCAGTTGTTAAAGGCACAGTATTTGCGTACCAGTCTGGGCTCTCTATGGGTCTGGGGAGGAGCGCTGTCCAGCTTGTCTATCGCCTCCACCACGCTCTGAACCAACACGGTATAAAGCTCCTCATAATCCTCGGAAAGTCCGCTTTTCTTAAGCACCCTCAGCCTGGAAAGCATCTCGTGCCAGCCCTCTGCGTCGTGGGTCTCATACTGGGCACGGCAGGAGATTGCAAGAAACTCTGCTTCTACGTTGCCTGCCTCTGCAGCTTCGTCCAGATGCTCGACCGCCTGCTCCAGCATAGCCTTCTTTTCCTTGCCCGTGTATATGCCGGCGCTGACGTCACGGCACAGCTCCTTACCCAGATACAGGTTGGCAAGGGGATGTCCCTTTTCTGCCGCCTTTTCCATAAGCTCTGCATCGGGCTCTTCCTTTTCCGTCGCCTGCTGGTAGAGAAGCTCTGCCTCCTCAGCGTTGCGCTGTGCCTCCTTTTCCTCCATATAAGCCAGGGCGTCCTCGTTGCCAAGCTCTGCCGCCTTAGCCATAACAGCCTCGTCGTTACCCTTGGCTACAGCCTCCTTGTAAAGTCTTTCACCCTCTGCCCTGTCGCTTTCCAGCCTGGACTTGCTTGCGGAAAGCTCCGCAAGCTGAGTATTAAGATTATCAAGGCTTGCGGCGGCTGCCCTCTGCTTGTCTGCACATTGCTTTGCGGACCTTATAGCGTCCCTCAGCTTTACTGCCACTGCAAGGATACACACAGGCACGGGCAGATAGCCCATTATATGGGTGCCGTGGAAGATATAAACCATACCGCAAAGACCTACCAATGCAGATATAAGTCCCCAACCGATACCCGTACCGCCTGCTCCCACGGTGGCAAGAAAAACAAACACAACGGCACTAAGCACCATCATAATAAGCGCTTCTACCTGGCCGGGGGTCTCTGCCATAGTCTCCTCAACTCTGCTCATCCAAAAGCCAAGCTCCCCCTCGGCGCCCTCTATCTCCCGGGTAAGAGCCAGGGTGATTTTGTTTGCAGCCTCCTCGGAGTTAGCCACTCTATAAACTCCAAAGGCGAGAACAAGCATTATTACCAATATAAACGCCTTGAATATTATCTTGACCCTGCTTTTTCCAAAACGGCGGTTAACGGCGGCAAGCTCCTTCTCTGCCTGCTCCTTTTTTGCGGTCAGCTTATCGGCAGCCGCCTGTTGCTCTGACATTTTTTCCTCATAGTTCATAGGACAAACCCCGCTTTCTTTGTTTTCTTTAGCTTCAGTATAGCATCCGGGACTGATATTTGCAACAGCTTGCCGAAAATTTCAGACACCAAAAATGCTTTTTATCTCGTCAAGCAGATTGTAAACCCCGTCCTGGGACAGCACGCCCCGTTTAAGCTCAGGGGGGAGGGAGCCCTTTTCGTCCAGCTCAAAATCGTAACGCCACAGAGAGCCGTAATAGTCCGTAAGCCTTTTAAGCAGATCCAGATGCAGGGTAGGCGGCGTGGAACAGACCCCCGATACAAGGGCGTCAAAGCAAGCCTCCATTTCAGTAATACGGTTTATTGTTTTTTCCATAGTTTTCCTCCTGTAACGCCCGTGGGGTAGAGGCTATCACGGTGACGTAAATTAATACGTAACGGTTTATTGCGGACGGCACCGCAAATTACGGTGATGCGAGACGGGTTTATTTGTAGGGACCGGCGTCCTCGACGGTCCTAAACAAAACGGGTAAATTATACCCATCACGGTAACGATAATCCCTTACGGTGTGTTTTATAACAAATTTGATGAATACGTATTATTGTTTTGGGTTATGCCTCACGTATATGCAACGCTTAGGACCGTCGAGGACGCCGGTCCCTACAAGGTGCTACCCTTTACGCTCCATCAAAAACCGTAACGCCGTCCTTATCCGTAATCCGAGATGTTGATTAAAACGAACAGGCTGTCTCATTAAACGCAAAGCCTTAAACTTTTGGGACAAAGATGCAAGCGCCTCTGAGCAGGCCGGGAGCGCACTGTTCAGGAGTGCTTTTGATAAAACATTTTATAAGTGAAGTTTTCGCCTAGGCGAAAGTGAAGTTGTTACCAATAGGTAACAGTGAAGTTCGTGCTACGCACGAGTGAAGTAAAGTTTGCCCCATATACTTTGCCGTAGGCAAAGCTTCACTGCCTGCAGGGCAACTTCACTTACGAAGTAAACTTCACTTGCCCCATCGGGGCAAACTTAGTAGGGGTTGTCTCAAATTTCCATTTGAGACAACCCCTTCCTCTTTTGTTATTTTTACTGTATCAGCTTACGCACGGTCGGAGATTTGCTTGTTGAGCATAGCAACAAACTCGTCCAGAGACATAGTAACGGTCTGGTCGGTCTCACGGTCACGAACGGAAACAACGCCGTCCTCGATTTCCTTCTTACCGATAATAAGCATATAAGGAACACGGTCAACCTGTCTTGCTTCTCTTACCTTGTAGCCTATCTTCTCGTTCCTTGCGTCCAGCTCAACCCTGATACGCTGGTCCTTAAGGGTCTGGTAAACCTTTTCTGCGTGGCTGTGGTCGGTGCCGGGCAGGGTCATAACCTTAACCTGCAGAGGAGCAAGCCATACGGGGAACTTGCCTGCAAAATGCTCGGTAAGTATACCGATAAAACGCTCGATAGAGCCGTAGCATACACGGTGTATCATTATAGGCTGCTTCTTGGTGCCGTCCTCGCCAACGTACTCCAGCTCAAAATTCTGAGGAAGCTGGAAGTCAAGCTGGATGGTGCCGCACTGCCAGGTTCTGCCAATGCTGTCACGGAGATGGAAGTCTATCTTAGGACCGTAGAAGGCACCGTCGCCCTCGTTTACGGTGTAGGGCAGACCCAGCTTTTCCAAAGCGGCACGGAGACCGTCGGTAGCTGCCTCCCAATCCTCGTCGCTGCCCATGCTGCTCTCGGGTCTGGTAGAAAGCTCTACAAAATACTCAAAGCCAAACTTGGTATAAACCTCGTTGATAAGGTTAACAACGCCAACAATCTCGTCGGTTATCTGGTCACGGCGCATAAAGATGTGAGCGTCGTCCTGGGTGAAGCAACGAACACGGAACAGACCGTGGAGCGCACCCCTAAGCTCGTGTCTGTGTACCAGACCCA
>JAZSQJ010000070.1:0-74359 GCA_045537905.1 Eubacteriales bacterium | reverse complement strand
CCGGGACGGTTTATCACGGACGGCACCGCAAATTGTGATTAAACGGGACGGTTTATTTGTAGGGACCGGCGTCCTCGACGGTCCTAAACGTTGCACATATGGGAGTCGCAACCCGAAACATAAAATACGTGTCGTATAAATTTTGTTGTCAAAACATTCCGTGGGGCGTTTTCGTTAATCGCGGAGGGTGGTATTTACCCGTTTTGTTTAGGACCGTCGAGGACGCCGGTCCCTACAAGGTGCTACCCCTTACGCCCCATAAAAACCGCAACGCCGTCCTTGACTGTTACGCTTAGGACCGTCGGGGACGGTTTGTCCCTACAAGGTGCTACCCCTTACGCCCCATAAAAACCGCAACGCCGTCCCTGAACGCCTTGCTTATTGACTTTTACTTATTATCCGTACTGCCAAAGCCGCCCGTTCTTTCGGCGGTAACGCCGTCGTCCACGGTAATGCCGTAGGGGGTGAAGATGCCCTGGGCGATGGCGGTGCCTGCCTGCAGGGTAAGGCTTTGCTCCGTAGGGTTGGTGAGCTTAATCATAATATGTCCCTCGTTGGGGGCGCCCGAGTAGTCCCCGTCGATAACCCCCACCGTATTGGCAAGACCGATGCCGAAACGGAATCCAAGACCGCTTCTGGGATAGATAAGCAGCGCCCAGCCCTCCTGCATCAAAGCACGTACCCCCGTCTTTACAACGGCACTGCCGTGAGGGGGCAAAAACACGTCGGCAGGTGTAAAAAAGTCGTAGCCTGCAGAATGGGCGGTGGCACGGACGGGCAGGCGGATGGCGGTATAGCTTTCCGCGTGCTCCTCCCCTGCGTCCTTTATATACTGAGCTTTACTTACTGTTTCAAATTTTGCTATTCTTTCCACGGCAAAAAACTCCTTTTTTTCTTTTGTAAATTTTAACATTTAAGACGCCCTTTTGTCAAGTAGCCTCTGCCGTAACTATTGACAAACGGGCTAAAATATATATAATGTAATATTAGGAGTATATTAAGCTTGCGGCACTGTGCCCAAAGGCTGTTTATAAAAGCAAACCAGATAGTAAAGGAGCTTTTAGATATGCGTTTTTACCGTGTTATATCGGCGTTACTTGCCTTATTATTGATATCTGCGGCTATGCTTACCGCCGTTTCTGCTGCCGGTGTGCCCGGGACGGTGGACAGCCAACGCCTTGAGCAAAAGATGGCTAAGGCTACCCTTGGTACGGCAAAGGGCACCCTTGGGTACCGCATATACCGTTCCAAGACCTATAACCCCTCTGTGGACAACAAGCCTGCCACCCTTATCATCTACCTCCACGACGAGGCAGGCAAGGGCGACGACAATACCGCCCAGCTTAAGGAAAAAAGCCTGCTTAACCAGCTTGTTTCCGACGAGGCGGATAGCGCCTACAGCAAGTATCAGTACATAGTTGCGGCTCCCCAGTGTCCTGCGGGGAAAAGCTTTAGCGACCCTGATATGATTGAGCTTATTGAGGAGCTCAGGCAGGAGCTTATGGCTACCGAGATTATTGCCAAAAGCTGTATGCTTATGGGTGTTGGCACGGGTGCAGACGGTGCCTTTGAGTATGCCTATAACTACGTGGGCAGCGTTGCCCGTGTGCTTAGCGTAGGCGGCACCCCCGATAAGGTAAAGCTTCTCGGTGCCGTATCCACGGGCGTTACCCTTATGGCGTTTTCCGAAAACGGCAACACCGCCTTTGACGATTTTTTACGCTACGCCAATTCTATGAACGAGGCGGACTATATCACCCACATCAAGGCAGGCGACAATACAGATCAGTGTCTTGAAGCGGCGCTGAACTATGACGAGCCCTCCGTTACGGACTGGTTGGTAAAGGACTCTTACGAGAGCAGATATTTCAAAGTCAGCGTAAGATGCACCGAGGGCGGCGGCAAGATAAGCGCCTCCCCCGAGAACGTAAAGTACGGCGGCAACTCCTCCGTGGTGCTGGTGGTGGAAAAGGGCTACGCCATAACGGGTCTTACCGTTGACGGCGAGAAGAAGGAGATTTCCCTGCTGGAGCAGTCCTCCGGCAATAAAAACCAGTACACCTACAGCTTTATGGGCGTTATCGAGGACCACAGCCTGTTTGTGGAGCTTAGCTCGGTAGGCGGCGTGGGTGACGAGGCGGACTTTATCGCCTCCCTCATTCTGTGGCTGTCCGTGATCTCCGGGGTGCTGGTGGTTGCGGCTGCTGCGGTGGCAGTAAGCTCTATGCTGGCAAACAGGAAAAAAGCCTAATTTAAGAAAAATGATTTATATAAGGAGTGGTAGAAAATGGTTAAATACAAGCGTGTGCTGCTTAAGCTCTCGGGCGAGGCGCTTTCCGCACCGGACGGTATACTGGACGGGGAGTTTGTGACGAGGGTTTGCTCCGTTATCAAACGTTCGGCAGATGAAGGTGTACAGATTGCCCTTGTGGTTGGCGGCGGCAATATATGGCGCGGCAGACAGGGCATCAGCGTAGAGCGTTCCAGAAGTGACGGTATGGGTATGCTTGCCACTCTTATCAACGCCATAGCCTTGCAGGACACCCTTATCAAATGCGGGCTGGACACCCACGTGTTCTCCCCCCTGCAGGTGCAGAGGCTGGCAGAGGACTACTCTCCCGAGGCGGCGGTACGCTGTCTTGAGGGGGGCAGTGCGGTGGTTTTCTCCTGCGGGACGGCAAACCCCTATTTTTCTACCGACACCTCGGCTATGCTCCGTGCCTTGGAGATAAATGCGGACATAGTGCTTTGCGCAAAGAACATAGACGGCGTTTACGACAGCGACCCTAAGCTTAACCCCCACGCCAAGCGTTACGAGACCCTTACCTACGGCGAGATGCTGGACAAGGGGCTTAAGGCTCTTGACCTTACCGCCGCTTGTATGGGCAACGAAAACGGTATGAAGATGCTTGTTTTCGGCCTTGATGACCCTGAAAACATTTACCGTGCCCTTATGGGCGAGGATATCGGCACAGTGGTGCTGCCCGACTAGTAAAACAAATATATTATATACGGAAAGGAATACTGTTATGAAGCTTGATCTTAAGCCTTTTGAAGAAAAAATGAAAAAATCTATCTCCGTTTACGAGGAAGAGCTGGCAGGCATCCGTGTTGGCAGAGCCAATGCGAAGGTTCTTGACAAAATTACTGTACCCTACTACGGTGTACCCACTCCCTTGAACCAGGTTGCCGACATCAAGAGCCCTGATGCAAAGACCCTTGTTATCACTCCCTGGGACCCCTCCGTGCTTAAGGCGTTGGAGAAAGCACTGCAGGCGTCTGACCTGGGCATCACTCCTCAGAACGACGGCAAGTGCGTTCGTCTTGTGTTCCCTGCTCTCACCGAGGACAGACGTAAGGAGCTTACCAAGCAGGTTAAGGATATGGGCGAGGACGCAAAGGTTGCCCTCCGTAACATCCGCCGTGACGCCAACGACAAGTGTAAGGAAATGAAGAAGGCAAGCGAGATGACCGAGGACGAGCAGAAGTCCAGCGAAAAGGACGTTCAGGACCTTACCGACAAGTACATCAAAGAAGTAGACAAGGTTACCGACAAAAAGAAGTCTGAAATAATGGAGATATAAGACCTTGTTTGGTATAAGAAAATCTAAAACTGCTGCGGAGGCGCCCCGGGTGCTTCCGCAGCACCTTGCAATAATAATGGACGGCAACGGCAGATGGGCAAGCAAGAGGGGGCTTCCACGGACGGCGGGACACAAGGTTGGCAGCGAAAACTTTGTTAAAACCGTTGACGCCTGTAACCGTATGGGCATAAAGGTGCTTACCGTTTACGCCTTTTCTACGGAGAACTGGCAGAGGAGTGCGGAGGAGGTTGCAGGTCTACTTAAGATAATGCACGCATACATAATAAAGTACGTGCCGGAGCTGATGGAGAAAAATATCCGCCTGCGTATCCTTGGGGATATGAGCTATTTTGACGAGGACAGTGCGGCGGCGCTTAAGAGGAGCGAGGAGACCCTGTCAGCCAATACGGGTATGACCTTGTGCATTGCCCTCAGCTACGGAGGCAGGCACGAGATAGAGCAGGCAGTAAACGCCCTTATTGCAGAGGGTGTAAAAAGCGTCAGCATCGAGGATCTGTCTGCCCATATGTATACGGCGTCACTGCCCGACCCGGACCTTGTTATCCGTACCGGCGGTGAAAAGAGGATAAGCAACTTTTTGCTTTGGCAAAGCGCTTATGCAGAGTATTATTTTTCCGATACCCTGTGGCC
The DNA here is from genome assembly GCA_045537905.1 of Eubacteriales bacterium. GTDB lineage: Bacteria > Bacillota > Clostridia > Oscillospirales > CAG-382 > SIG636. Next base: position 70,124 of record JAZSQJ010000070.1, on the reverse strand, counting down.
CGATTTCGACGAGGACTGCCTTAAGGAGGCTATCCTTGACTTTGGTAAAAGAAAACGCCGCTTCGGTAAAGAGAAATAACTGAGAAATAGATAAAAAGTAAATCAGGGAGCTTTTTGTAATGAAAACTCGTATTATAACCGCCGTGGTTGCACTGGTGGCTTTTGTTCCCGTGCTGTTTTTTTCCCACACGGCGGTGTTTCCTATAGTAATAGGTCTGCTTTCGGCAATAGCAGGCTACGAGCTGTGCGGTGCCGCAGGCGTAGGCGGCAGGTCGGCGGCAAGCGTCCTTACGGCGCTGTATTGCTTTACGGCGCCCGTCCTTGCCAGATACGTCTATATTCTTTTCGTGTTTACCACCGCCCTTTATCTGTTTGCCATGCTGTGCCTTTGCGTTATCACCTTCCCTAAGGTAAGCGCCAAGGGGCTTATGGCGGCTACCGCTATGGGTATCTTTGCCGCCTTTGCCTATTTTGGCATAGTATTCCTCCGTGATAAGGAGCCTTACGATTACCTGCTTCTGTTTGTTGCGGCTTGGTGTACCGACACCTTTGCCATCTTTGGCGGTAAGTTCTTCGGTAAGCGCAAGCTGGCGCCAAACCTTTCCCCAAAAAAGACCGTGGAGGGGCTTATATGCGGCGTTCTTGGTGCGGTCGTTGGCTTTGGGGCGTTCTGCGCTATACTGGACTTCGGTATGGGCGTGGAGGTAAACTGGGCGGCAAAGCTTATTATTGCCGTTCCTGCAGGGCTTCTTGCCCAGCTTGGCGACCTTGTTGCCTCCGCCATCAAGCGTGACTGCGGCATAAAGGACTACGGCAAGCTGTTCCCCGGTCACGGCGGTGTTATGGATAGGTTTGACAGCGTTATGTTCCTTTCCGTTGCCGCAACGGTGGGATATTTTACCCTTGCCCTTACGGGTGTGGGTATCGTTTCCCTCTTTTTCAAAGCCTTAAGATAAAGGAGCTGTGTTTATGAAGCTTTGTATACTTGGCTCAACGGGCTCTATAGGCACCCAGACCCTGGAGGTTGCCGATAACCTTGGTATAGAGGTAGGCGCCCTTGCCGCAGGCAGTAACGCAAAGCTCCTTGAGGAGCAGTGCCGCCGTTTCAAGCCGAAATACGCCTATATAGGCGAAAAGCATTATTCCGGGCTTAAAACAGCCCTTGCCGACACCAAGGTAAAGCTTCTTACGGGGGATGACCTGCTTGACACCTTTGGTGCAGAGACGGACTGTGACACGGTGCTTAACGCCCTTACGGGTATCCGTGGGCTCCGTCCCACCGTAAACAGCCTTCTTGCAGGCAAACGCCTTGCCCTTGCCAATAAGGAGACCCTGGTGGCAGGGGGCGAGATAGTTATGCCCCTGGCGAAGGAGGGCATACTGCCCGTGGATAGCGAGCATTCTGCCATCTTCCAGTGCCTTGCAGGGGGTGTAAGACCCAAAAAGCTGATACTTACCGCATCGGGCGGACCCTTCTTTGGCAAAAAGAGGGACTTTTTGGAGACGGTAACGCCTGCTATGGCGCTCAAGCACCCCAACTGGTCTATGGGCGCAAAGGTTACCGTTGACAGCGCCACTATGATGAACAAGGGGCTGGAGCTTATTGAGGCGATGCACCTTTTCGGTGTATCAGCGGAGGATATTGAGGTAATAATCCATAGAGAAAGCATTATACACAGTATGGTTACCTACCCCGACAACGCCGTTATTGCCCAGCTCAGTGTACCTGATATGCGTCTTTGCATCCAGTACGCTCTGACCTACCCCGACAGGGCGCCCTCTCTTACGAAGGAGCTGGATTTTGCGTCGGTAAAGGGGCTTAGCTTTTACCCTAACGACGACGAAAGCTTTCCGCTTTTGTCTCTGGCAAGGCAGACCGCTCTCAGAGGCGGCACCGCCCCTGCGGTGATGAACGGAGCAAACGAGGCGGCTGTGGCTTTGTTCCTTCAGGGCAAGCTTAGCTTTACGGGCATATCCGATATAGTACTGCGGGTGGTGTCAGAGCATAGCGCCGTTAAAAACCCAAGCCTTACACAGATTGAGGACGCCGACAGGCAGGCAAGAGAAAGAGCGCTGCAGTTGGCACTCAGATAAACGCATTTTTAGCAAAATGGAGAAAAAATGAACACTATTATCACTGTTATCGTTACGCTTTTAATTTTCGGCGCCCTTATTGCACTGCACGAGCTGGGCCATTATATAGCCGCCCGTGGCTTTGGTGTGGGTATAAGGGAGTACTCTATAGGTATGGGACCCGTTGTTTACCAAAAAAAGGGTAAGTACAACAAGTTTTCCCTCCGTGCCTTGCCTATAGGGGGCTTCGTTGATATGGTGGGTGAGAACCCGGGGGAGGAGACCGCCCCCGAGGACGAGGGTAAAACGCCCCTTAACACTATTGCTATATGGAAGCGTATGATTATCGTCCTGGCAGGTCCCTTGGTAAACATAGTGCTGGGTCTGCTTATTATGGCTATAATCGTTGTTTTCCAAGCCAACGTGTTTGGCACCACCGTAAAGCAGTTCAGCGGCAACGCTATCAGTGACGACCGTATGGTTTACGTGGGTGAGACCGCAGAGGGCTTTGAAAAGGGCGATATTATCTATGCCGCCGACGGTGCTTATGCAAGCTGTGACGGCACCGTGGCAGACTTTATTGCAAAGCACGGCAAGGCGTCGGAGTACCTTGTTGTCCGCAAGAATAATACGGAGTTTGCAATGCCCGCCATGTACAAGGTAGCCAAGGAGACCTTCCCTAAGCTTGTTCTTGAGGAAAAGGACGGCTTTGTGTGCCTGGCTGAGGACTATATAAACTCCAAGGGACAAAAGGCACTGCAGAAAAACGATATAATCTACGCTATCAAGGGCTCCCTTGTAAAAACCGTCTCTGAGGTAAAGGACTACAAGCCCGACGAGGACGAGGTGGAAAACGTGCTTATCATCCGCCGCGGCGGTACGGAGCAGGCACCTCTTATAATAAAGAACGGCAATATGGAAAAAACCGCCCTTAAGGTAAGCGGCGCCCTCCGTGAGGGTGACGAGATACTGGCGGTAGGCGGCACCTCCACCAAGGTCAACGCAGACCTTGCCTACGGCATCTTCCGTGGCGGTGACGAGCCTGTGGATATTACCGTACTCCGTGACGGTAAGGAGCAGATTATAGAAAAGGTGCTGTTCTTTAAGGGCAGTGAGCAGGGCATTCTTTACGGTCAGGTGGACTTTACCGTTGCCGAGGAGGAAAAAACCTTCGGCACCGTGGTATACAACGCCTTTTACCAGCCTCTTTCCACCCTTAAGATGACTATAGGCAGTCTGGTGGACACCTTCCGCGGTGAGTACGGTATAGAGGCGCTGTCGGGTCCCGTTGGTATAGGCGAGCAGATAGGCGAGGTAATACACTCCGGGGACGACGGCAGTATGGAAATGCTGTTTACCCTTATCGTTATGATAACCCTCAGCCTTGGCGTGTGCAACCTGTTGCCCCTGCCCGTGCTGGACGGCGGCAGATTTTTGCTGTACGCTATCGAGGCGGTACGCCGTAAGCCCCTGCCCCAGAAGGTAGAGGGCGCGATTATGGCCGTAAGTATGCTCCTTGTATTTGGACTTATGATATTTGTAATGTTTAAGGATATTTGGGGACTGTTTTAATGGAAAAAAGAAGGTCAAGGCAGGTATACGCCCGTGGCGTTGCCATAGGCGGCGGAGCGCCTGTAACTATACAATCTATGCTATCCACCCCTTCTGAGGACAAGGCGGCTTGCCTTGCCCAGCTTAAGGCCTTGGAGGACTGGGGCTGTCAGATAGTGCGTATGGCGGTAAACAGCGCCGATGCTCTCTCTACCCTTGACTATCTTTTGCCCCGTACAGACCTGCCTCTGGTGGCAGACATACATTTTGACTACAAGCTGGCGCTGGAGGCGGCAAGCCTTGGCGTGTCAAAAATCCGTATCAATCCGGGCAACATAGGCTCTGCCCACAGGATAGAAAAGGTGGCAAAGGCCTGTAAGGACAGGGGTATCCCTATCCGCATAGGCATAAACGGCGGCAGTCTGGAAAAGGGGCTTCTTGCCAAGTACGGCGGTCCCACTGCCGAGGCTATTGCGGAAAGCGCCGTTAACAATGCGGAAATGCTGGAGGAATACGGCTTTTCAGACATAGTGCTGTCAGTTAAAAGCAGCAGCGTACCCGTTATGATAGAGGCAAACCGTATCCTTGCCCGTAGAACGGACTACCCCTTGCATCTGGGCGTTACCGAAACGGGCACCGGCGACAGCGCCCTTATAAAGAGTGCGGTGGGTATAGGCACTCTCCTTGCCGACGGTATAGGCGACACTATGCGTGTTTCCCTCTCCGAGGACGTGAGTGCGGAGGTTGCCGCCGCAAAGGCTATTTTGCAAAGCCTGGGGCTCAGACAGGGCATCAACCTTATCTCCTGCCCTACCTGCGGCCGTACCCGCTTTGACCTTATCTCCAAGGCAAAGGAGCTAAAACGAAGAATAGACGGCATAAAGTGCGAAAAACAGATAAACCTTGCCCTTATGGGTTGTATAGTAAACGGCCCCGGTGAGGCGGCAGAGGCTGACCTCGGTGCGGCAGGTGCAGGTGAGGAGGCGGTGCTGTTCCGCAAGGGCACCGTAATCCGCCGTGTGCATACGGATAAGGTAGTAGATGAGCTGATTGATGAATTGATGAAGATGATTGACGGAGAATAAGATGAACAAAAAAGATGCATTTTTACATAAATTTGCCCGCTGTTCCTTTAGCGAGGAGCAGCAGGCTGTTCTGGAGCGTCTTATAGATATGAGAGTGGCAGTCGATACGGAAAAGCGAGAGCTTGTAGCCACTCTATCTTTTTCTTGTTATATAGCAAGCGGAGTCCTTTTGGATATGGAGAGGGCGATAAAGGAGGCGTATCAGCTTAACGACGCCAAGATACGTCCCTTCTTTGCGGACTGCCCCTTTGAGCTTTGCCACGCTCCCGACCTGATACCCGTTTTTGCCAGATACGACAGCGAGGGTATAGCCATAGGCTTTTTTGACGGCTGTCGCTTCAGCATGGAGGAAAACCGCCTTACCATCACCCTGCGTGACGGTCTGGGCACCACCTTTCTCTATAAGATAGGGGCAGAGAAGTTTTTCGAGGACTGTATCCTCTCCCGCTTTAACGACAGGGTAAAGGTGCTGTTTGCAGGTAAGGCGTCGGAGCGTTTTCAGACGGAGAGCGCCGCCAGGATAGAAAGGCAGCTACAGGAGATAGTCCGTGGAATAGAGGCAAAAAAGGCAGAGCAGGAGGCGGCAGAGCAGGAAAAGCAGCGCAGACTGGAGGAGGCAAGAAACACCCCCAAGGCAGTCAGCGCTATGGAGGAGACCGTGGATAAGGAAACCCGCCAAGGAGACGGGGAGGGCATTATAATAAGCGGCGGTATGCAGTTTAACCTGGCGGAGCCCAACCTGATTTACGGCAGAGATATGAGGGGCGCCCCCGTACCTATTGCCGCCCTTAAAAAGGACGCAAGGAACGTCTTTTGCGGTAAGCTGTTTTATAAAGAGGAAAAGGAAAACCGTGACGGCACCAAGATAAACTACCGTCTGTTTCTTACTGACCTGCAAGGCTCGGTTATATGCAGAGTATCCGAGGAGGTAGGGGGCAGTATAGGCTCCCTCAAGGCAGGCGCCTGTCTTATGGTGGAGGGCAAATACGCCTTTGACGAGTACGAGGGTGAAAACGTCGTGCGTCTCTACTCCATAGCCAAAATAAAAACGGTTCCCAGGCTGGACACCCATCCCACCCCCAGGGTAGAGCTGCACTTGCATACCACTATGTCCGCCTCCGACGCCCTTTGCGCTCCCGACGAGCTTATCTCCGTGGCGGAAAGCTGGAATATGCCCGCCATTGCCGTTACCGACCACGGCAACGCTCAGTCCTACCCTATGATAATGGCGGCAACCAGCAAAAAGAGGGGCGGTCCCTCTCCCGTTAAGCCTATCTACGGTATGGAGGGCTACCTGGTAGACGATACTGCCAGAGCTATTTTCAATTACAACGACAGCTTTAACTTTAAACTCTCGGAGGGAGAGTTTATCGTTTTTGATATAGAGACCACGGGGCTTAGCCCCGCCACCTGCGGTATAACCCAGATAGGCGCGGTGCTTTATAAGGGGGGCAAGGTAGTAGAGGAGTTTGAAACCTACGTCAACCCCGCTATGCCCATACCTCAGAATATAACGGAGCTTACGGGTATCACCGACGATATGGTTAAGGACGCCCCCTCGGAGGAGGAGGCTGTAAAGGCGTTCCTTGACTTTGCCTCGGGCAGGATGCTGGTTGCCCACAACGCTCCCTTTGATATAAGCTTTATACGCCGTGTGGCTACCCAGTTCGGCCTTGCCTTCGAAAACCCCTACCTTGATACGGTGTCCCTGTCCCGCTACCTTAATACGGAGCTTAAGAGGCACAGGCTGGACGTACTGGCAGAGTATTTTGAGCTGGGCGACTTTGACCACCACCGTGCCACCGACGATACGAAGATGCTGTCTGCCATCCTCGGCTGTATGATAGAAAAGCTGAAAAAGCAGGGCATTTACACCGTTGGCGAGATGCTGGAGGCGATGGGTGCCTCCTCTGACCCCAAGAAAGCCAAGGAGGTTTACCATATCTCCATCCTGGTTAAAAACAAAACGGGCCTTAAAAATCTGTATAAGCTTATAAGCTATTCCTATTTGAACTACTTCCACCGCACCCCCCGTATACCTAAAACGGTCCTTGCCCAGCACAGGGAGGGTCTGCTTATAGGCACCGCCTGCGAAAGGGGCGAGCTGTATCAGGCGGTGCTGGAGGATAAAAAGTACGGCGATATACTTAAGATTGCAGACTTTTACGATTATTTTGAGATAATGCCAAACTGCAACAACGCCTTCCTTATCGAGGAGGGCAAGGTAAGGGACGAGGCAGCTCTTTGCGACCTTAACCGCAAGATAGTTTCCATTGCCAAAAAGCAAAACAAGCTTTGCGTTGCTACGGGGGACGTGCATTTTCTTAACCCCGAGGACGATTTGTACCGCAAGGTTATGCTTTGCGTAAAGAAGATGAAGGGCGCAGACAGAGACTCGGGTCTGTACCTCCGTACCACCGAGGAGATGCTGGAGGAGTTTGCCTATCTGGGCAAGCAGACCGCCACCGACGTGGTAATTACCAACACCCGTGCCATTGCGGATATGATAGAGGAGATACTGCCTATACCCGACGGGCAGTTCACGCCCGAGCTGCCCGGTGCGGTAGACGACCTTAACAGGCTGTGCTACGAGGAGGCAGAAAACCGTTTCGGCTCCCCTCTGCCCGAGGTGGTTAAGGACAGGCTGGACAGGGAGCTTAGCTCCATTATCAAGCACGGCTTCGCTTCCCTTTATATGATAGCCGTTAAGCTGGTTAAAAACAGCGAGGAAAACGGCTACCTGGTAGGCTCCCGAGGCTCCGTAGGCTCCTCGGTGGTTGCCTCCCTTTCGGGCATCTCCGAGGTTGACCCTTTCCCGCCCCACTACCGTTGCCCCAAGTGTAAAAAAAGCATCTTTTTCCTGGACGGCTCTGTGGGCAGCGGCTTTGACCTGCCCGACAAGGACTGCCCCGACTGCGGTACCAAGATGATAAACGACGGCCACGATATCCCCTTTGAAACCTTCCTTGGCTTCAAGGGCGACAAGGCGCCTGATATAGACCTTAACTTTTCCGGCGAGATACAGGGCAAAAGCCATAAGTACACCGAGGTGCTTTTCGGTGCGGAAAACATCTTCCGTGCAGGCACCGTATCGGGCATAGAAGACAAAACCGCCATAGGCTACGCCAAGAAATGGGCAGAGGAGCACGGCAAGACCCTCAGCAAGGCGGAAACTATGCGTCTTGCCGTAGGCTGTACGGGCGTTAAGCGTACCACGGGACAGCACCCCGGCGGTATAGTGGTTATCCCCAAGGAGTACGAGATATACGATTTTACCCCCGTACAGTACCCTGCGGAAAAGGAGTCCAGCGGCGTGGTTACTACCCACTTTGCCTTCTCCTTCCTCCACGATACCCTGCTTAAGCTGGATATGCTGGGTCACGACGTACCTACCATATACAGAAAGCTGACGGACTACACGGGCATAGACGTCCGTGACGTGCCTATGAACGACAGGGCGGTAATGGAGCTGTTTCTGTCCACAAAGCCCCTTGGCGTTACTCCTGCCCAAATCGGAAGCGAAACGGGCACCTTCGGTATGCCTGAGTGCGGTACTCCCTACGTGCGTAAGATGCTGGCGGTTGCACGTCCCAAGTGCTTTTCCGACCTGCTTCAGATATCGGGTCTGTCCCACGGTACGGGTATATGGCTGGGCAACGGCGAGGACCTTATAAATAACGGCACCTGTACCATCTCCGAGATAATAGGTACCCGTGACAGTATTATGCTGTACCTTATCCAAAAGGGCGTTAACTATCAAAGCGCCTTTAAGATAATGGAGGACGTGCGTAAGGGTAAGGGCGTTAAGCCTGAGTACGAGGAGGAAATGCTGGCGGCGAACGTGCCCGAATGGTACATAGAAAGCTGTAAGAAGATAAAATATATGTTCCCCAAGGCACATGCGGCGGCGTATATGATAGCCGCACTTCGTCTTGGTTGGTTTAAGGTACACCGCCCTCTGGAGTTTTATGCGGCGTACTTTACGGTTAAGCAAACGGGCTTTGACGCAGCCCTTATGCTTAACAAGGAGACGGCAGAAAGGGCAAAGGAGGAGCTGGAGGCTATCAAGGAGCCCTCTGCCAAGGACAAGGATACCCTTAACGTGCTGTATCTTGTAAGAGAGATGCTGGCAAGGGGAGTAGAGTTTTTACCCGTTGACGTGTTTAAGTCTGCCGCCTTTGCCTTCGTGCCGGAAAAGGGCAAGATCCGTATGCCTCTGGCGGCGCTTAACGGACTGGGCGACACGGCGGCGGAGAACATTTACAAGGCAATGCACGAGGACGGAGCCTCCACTAAGGAGGAGCTTAAGCGGATGGCGGGCATTACCAAAAAGGTTATGGAGGCGTTGGAGGCGGCAGGCGCTCTGGGAGGTCTGCCCGACTCTGACCAGATAAGCCTGTTTTAAGGAGAGATATGGAAAAAGTATATCTGTATAAAGAAAGCCGGTATACCGAGGAGGCAATGGACAGCCTTGTAGCAAGGCTGTTTGCCGACCTGGGCGGTATAGAAAAGCTGCTGGAGGGCAAGAACAATATACTTATAAAGCCTAATCTGGTGGCAAAAAAGCCCCTGGATACGGGCACTACCACCCATCCCGTAATGCTTCGCTCTGTGTGCAAGGCACTGCTTGCCGCAGGCAAAAGCGTTACCGTGGCGGAAAGCCACGGCGGACCCTACACCAAGGCTACCGCCAAGGCACAGCTTGGGGGCTGCGGTATAAGCGAGGCTCTTGCCGACCTGCCCGTAAGCCTTTATACCGAGGCGGAGACGGCTGTGCTTAGCTATAAGGAGGGTCTTATTGCCAAAAGCTTTGAGGTAATAAAGCCCGTTACGGAAACGGACTTTATTATCAATATGTGCAAGCTTAAGACCCACGCCCTTACCACCTATTCCGGCGCCGCAAAAAACACCTTCGGCACCGTGGCAGGTATGCATAAGTTTGAGCTTCACGCCAGATTTACGGATATAAACCATTTTACCGGGATGCTAAACGATCTGTACCTTGCTTTGCCTGTGGGACTGAGTATCGTGGACGGCATACTGGGTATGGAGGGTAACGGACCTACGGCAGGCGTACCCAAAAGGTACGGCTTCGTGGGGGTTTGTAAGGACGCCTTTCCTCTGGACCTTGTGTGTACCGACCTTATCGGTCTGCCCTCTGCCCGGGTACCCCAGCTAAGGGACGCAGTAGGAAGAGGTCTTTGTGAGGAAAAGGCAGACTACAGCCAAACAAACCTCAGTAAAGAGGAGTACGATACCTTCCGTGTGACAGACGTAAAAATGCCCGACAGCCACTCTGCAGGGGCGGTGTCCTGGATTGCCAGAGTACAGAAAATGGGCGGCGGCAGGGTTATAAAGCTGTTCCGTCCCAAGCCAAAGGTTAAAAAAAGCAAATGCGTGGGCTGCGGCAAATGCGCCGAGTACTGCCCCGTTCATACCATAGAGATGGTAAAAAACCGCCCCCATATAGTCAGGGACAAATGTATACACTGCTTCTGCTGTCAGGAGCTTTGTCCCATAGGGGCAATATATATCAAAACAAACAGGATACTGAAAATATGATAAAGATAACGGAAAAAGCCTTTGCCAAGCTAAACCTTTGCCTGGAGGTGGGCGAGACCCTGGAAAACGGCTACCACGCCGTACAAAGCGTAATGCAAAGCGTAAGCCTGTGCGACACGGTGGTGCTTAAAAGGGCGGAAAAGGGTATAAGCCTTAAGGCGGGTCACAGCCGTATCCCCACGGACAGCCGCAACCTTGCCTACAAGGCGGCAGAGCTGTTTTTTAAGGAGTGGGGCAAGACGGGGGGCGTGGAGATAGAGCTGCAGAAAAGCATACCCGTGTGCGCAGGTCTTGGGGGCGGCAGTGCAGACGCCGCCGCAGTGCTTCGTGGACTTAACCGTCTCTACGGCAGACCCTTCAGCTTGGGCGCCCTTGCCGGACTGAGCGCCGTATTAGGTGCAGACGTGCCCTTTTGCATAAGGGGCGGCAGTGCCTTTGCTAAGGGGATTGGAGACAGGCTGGAGCAGCTACCCGACCTTAAGCTGTACTACGTGCTTATCTTTGACCGCACTCCCCTGTCTACGCCTAAGATGTACGCCGCCCTGGATAAGGGGCAGAAAAGCCCTGCGGACGCCAAGGCTTGCCGCAAGGCGTTCCTTGATGGGGACGTAGAGGCTGCGGCGGCTCTTACGGCAAACAGCTTCCTCGGGGTGGCTAAGGAGGCGTGCCCTGCGGTAGAGCGTAACCTGAAGGCTCTGCGTGAAAAGGGTGCGGTATACGTAGGTCTTACGGGCAAGGGGCCTACGGTGTACGGCGTGTTTACCGAGGAGGCGGCGGCAAGAAAGTGTGCCAAGGCGGTAAGGGGCAGGTTCTGCCAGACGGTAAGCGCATTATAAAAAACTGAATAAACGTGAAAAAAGCCGTCAATACTCCTTATAGAAAGGAGAACGGCGGCTACATAATAACAGCCACCGACGGTGGACTATGAAAAAACAAATTACCCTTAAAAGGCTGGCGCTTTGCCTTAGTCTTTGCTTGCTTACGGTACTGTTTTGCGACCTTTTTCTGCCCGGCGAGGAGGGGGAGGTCTACGACAGTCTGGTAAGACTGCATATACTGGCAAACTCTGACGGGGAGACCGACCAGGCGGTAAAGCTTAAGGTAAGGGACGCTATCCTCAAGGCAGGGGTCTTTGAGGGCGCAGACAGCCTGGGCGAGGCGGTAGAGAGCATAGAGCAGGCGGCACAGCAGGCGGTAGAGACCGCCAACGCCGTCCTTGCCGCAGAAGGCGTACCCTACAGGGCAAGCTACGCCTTCGGCAGGGAGGACTACCCAACCAGGGTCTACGGCGACCTGAGACTGCCTGAGGGGGAGTACCTGTCCCTCCGTATAGCGCTTGGTGAGGGAGAGGGACAAAACTGGTGGTGCGTGCTGTTTCCACCCCTTTGTCTCGGCTCTGCCTCAAAGCTATACCTTAAGGACGGGCAGGTATTTGATGCCAAAACAAAACGCTACAGCTTCCGTTTTAAGCTACTGGAGCTGTTTAGCTGACGTAGAAAAGAGGCGTATTATGCTACACAGGATAGTTGGAAGAAGCGGAAGCGGAAAAACCGAATATATGATAAGCTGTCTGAAAGAGGCGCAGTCCATGGGTATGGACTGCCTTTTTTTGGTGCCCGAGCAGAACAGTATGGATACGGAGCTGCTTTTGGAAAGGCGGGCGGCGGCAGACCTGGGCACCGAGGTGCTTAATTTTGAAAGACTGCCCGACCGTGTGTTCCGTGAGGTGGGGGGCGTACATAGCAAGACCGTAGACGGCACCGGCAGGTGCGTACTGATAGCGGCGGCAGTGGACGCCCTGGGAGACAGGCTTAAAACCTTTACCTCCTTGGGCAGAGGAGCGCTAAAGGACCTTTCCGCTACCGTAAGCTCCCTTAAACGGCTTAATATTACCGCCTCTATGCTTGCGGATATAGCCTGCCGAATGGAGAAAAAGGCAGGGGTAGAGGCAAGCCTGGTGCAAAAGCTTAAGGAAACCGCCCTTATTTACGCTGAGTACCAGAGGCTGCTTGGGGAGGACAGGCTGGATGACGACGACTTTCTTACCAGACTTGTACATACCGAGGGGGCAGGCGGCTTTTTCCGTGGCAAGGCTGTGTTTATAGACGGCATCTACAGCTACACCCCCCAACAGCTAGAGGTTATTAAGCTTATGGCAGACAACGCCGCCGAGCTTTATATCAGCTTTACGGGTGACAGCGACGACGGCAGCGGCCTTTTTGACAGCACCGCCAACTGTATCAAAAGCATAGACAGGCTTTACAGCGGCGAGAGCGAAAGCAAAACCTTTGATACAAATTACCGCATTAAAAACGATGCTATAAAATACGGGGAGAGCGTGGGCTTTTCCGGGGCGGCGCCTTACGGCGGAGAGGCGCAGGGCATAGATCTGGTTGCCTGCACAAGCCGCTACGAGGAGGCGTTGTATGCGGCAAGCGTTATATACTCCCTCCGTGACAAGGGGCTTGGCTTTGGAGAGATAGCCATAGCGCTCCGCAACCCTGCCTCCTACGCAGGCATACTGGATACGGTCCTTGCAGGCTACGGCATACCTATGTATTTCGGTGTGAAGGACAGTGCCGCATCGGGGCCCTTGTCCGGTGCGGTGCTGGCACTGTTGGAGCTGGCACAGGGGCGTATACAGCTTTCCTCCCTTAAAAAGTATCTTAAAACCACCTTTTCCGTCCTGGAGAACCGGGAGGCGGACGTGCTTATCCGCTATGCCGAGTCCTGGGATATCAAGGGCAAGGCACTTATAAACGAAAAACCCTGGCTGATGAACCCGGAGGGCTACAAGCGTGATTTCAGCCCCGATGCCGAGGCAAAGCTAAGGAGCATAAACGAGGCAAAGGCAAAGCTTTCCCAGTCCCTTATGCCCCTTATAGAGGAGCTTAAGAGCAAGGAGCTTACGGTAGGTAAGGCGGTACGGCTGATATACGCCCACCTTGTAGAGTGCGGAGCGCCCGACAAGCTAAGGCAGGCGGCACGGCGGCTTATAGAGTCAGGCGACGCTGACGGAGCTGCAAAAACTGCCTCTCTTTGGGAGTGTCTTATAGGGATAATGGAGCGTCTGGACAGCCTTATCGGTAAAAAACCCATCACTGCGGCAGGACTGCACCTTATACTGGAGGCGATGCTGGAAAGCACTGCCATAGGCGCTATCCCCTCCTATACGGATGCGGTGGACGTAGGCGACGCAAGGCTTATGCGTGCCGACGGTGTTAAGGCTATGATAATACTGGGTGTAAACGAGGGTGAGTTTCCCTCCCTGCCCGAAAAAAGCGGTGTGTTCTCCGCTAAGGAAAGTGCGTTTCTGGAGGAGGAGGGCGTGTCCTTACTGCCAGAGACGGACAAGGCGGTAAACGAGGAGCGGTTTTTCTTCTACAACTGTGCCGCTTCTGCCTCAGACTATCTGTTTGTAAGCCATATATCCGACGGCGTTACCCGTCGCTCCCCTCTGTTTTCCGCTATGTGCAAGCTCTACGGCGTGAAGGAGTGGCGTACCTTCGGTGAGGACGGACGGGACTATATGTTTTGCCCCAAGAGTGCCCTGGACGCCTTGCCCTACCTGAAGAACAAGGCGCTTAAGGCAGCCCTTACCGCCCACCTTTGCAAGGACGAAGGGATAAAGGCGCTGCTTACACAGGCGCCGCCCCTGCAGGACAGGCAGGCGATTATTGACGAAAACAAAATCAGCCGTATGTATATCTCTTATTCCAGGGTAGACTGCTACAACAACTGCGGCTTTGCCTATCTTATGAAGTACGTGCTTAAGCTGAAGGACGACCGCCGTCTTAGCTTTTCCTCTATGGACAGCGGTACCTACCTGCACCATCTGGTGGAAAACTACGTAAAAAAGCGTGTGGAAACGGGGGTATACCTCCCCGTGGAAAGACCGCAGATAGAAAAGGAGCTGGCGGACCTGTCGGAGGCGTATATAAAGGAGATTATGCCCGACACGGTTCCAAAGAGGCTGAAAAAGCTTCTTGGCAGACTGCAGAATGCGGCGGTGTTCGTATGCGAGGATATGGATAAGGAGTTTGCGGAAAGCGACTTTATCCCTCAGGGCTTTGAGGTGCGGATAGGCACGGGAGAGGACGCAGACCTGTCACCGCCCCGTCTCATAAGCGGCGGGGGTATCGACGTTAAGATATCGGGCAGTATCGACCGCCTTGATACTGCGGTAATCGACGGCAAAAAGTACGCCAGGGTGGTAGACTACAAGAGCAGTGAGCACTCTGTAAGCGTGGAGGGACTTGCCCACGGAGAGGGACTGCAGATGTTTTCCTACCTCTTTGCCTACTGCGATAACGGAGAGGGCAAGCCTCTGCCCGCAGGGGTGCTGTACCGTGAGATAGGACTGCCCAAGGACGGAAAGGCGCCCTCCCAAAAAGGGCTTATCAACGGGGACGGTGCCGTGATAAAGGCTATGGGTGAGCGTTTCAGCCGTATGAGAAACAAGCTGGACACTAAAGGCTTTGATGAGCTTAAAGCCACGGTTTACGGACATATAACCGAAACGGCAGACAGGATAGCCGCAGGGCAGATGGACGCAGAATGCTTCAAGAAAAGGGAGATGGACTGCGACTACTGTGACTTTGCCGAGGCTTGCCGTGTGCGTAAGCCAAGCAAAAACAAAAAGTAAAGGAGGTAAGGACAATGAGTTATACACCTATGCAACAAAGGGCTATGGATATTGCCACGAGGGACGTGCTTGTGTCTGCAGGCGCAGGCAGCGGTAAGACCACCGTCCTTACCCAGAGGATAAGCCAAAAGCTGTTGGCAGGTGACGCTCTTAAGGATTTTTTGATAGTGACCTTTACTAAGGAGTCTGCCGCCGACCTGAGACGGAAGCTGGGCGGACTGCTGGAGGAGCTTATTGATAAGGAAAAGGACGAGCCCCGATACAGGAAGATGCTTTACGCTTTGCCCGGTGCCGCCATAGGCACCATAGACAGCTTTTGTCTCCGTCACGTAAAGGAAAACGCCGCAGTGCTGGGGCTTAACAAGGGCGTTGCCGTAGGGGACGAGGCCTTGTGCGAGACTCTGCTTGCCGCCGCCGCAGACAATATTATTACGGAGCTGTGCGACAGGGACGACCCCGACGCAGACCTGCTTCTGGATAATTTTGCCGCCTTCAAAAACGACAAGGGGCTTATAGGGGTAATGACGGGGCTTTACGGCAGTATGCGTAAGTATCCCTTTTACCTTGACTGGCTGGATGAAATGCTTGCAAAGCACCGTGAGGAGATGGAGGTCTTAAAGCAGGGCGAGTTTTTTCATTGCCACCGAGGCGCTCTTATGAAGGGACTGCTTAAGGAGAAGATAGAAGAGCTGAGAGGCTACGGAGCCGAGGTAGAGGCTTATGCAGAGAGCGACAAGGAGGGTGACTACGCCCTTGCCCTGCAGGAGGACTGCAAGCTGCTTGAGGCCGCCGTAGACAGGGGCTACGCCGCCTTCTGTGCCGCCGCAAGGACAAAGCCCTCCTACCGCAAGCCAAACAAAACGGGGGAGGAATACACCGCCGCCTCAAACCGCTTCCGTGCAGAGCGTCTTGCTCTGGCAAAACTTGCCCGTACCGAGGAGGAGCTTATGGCTGAGTACGGGCACACGAAACGGGTGCTGGAGTCGCTGGCAAGGGCAGTAAAACGCCTGGACGAGGATTACAGCCGTTTGAAGGCAGAGCGTGGTATGATAGACTTTGCCGATGCAGAACAGCTGTTTCTGAAGCTGCTTCTTGAAAAGACCGAGGAGGGCTACGTAAAAACCTCCCTGTGCAAGAGTATTGCCTCTGCATACAAGGAAGTGTTTATCGACGAGTATCAGGACGTAAGTCCCTTGCAGGACGCTATATTCACAGCCATAGGCGGCGGCAGGCGTTTTATGGTAGGCGACCTTAAGCAAAGCATCTACGGCTTCCGTGACGCTTATCCCGATATATTTATGAGCTACCGTGACAGCTTTGCTCCCGCAGAGGAGGAGAAGGACACGGCGGTTATCTACCTTACCCACAACTTCCGCTGTGACAAGCCTATTATACGGTTTTGCAACTACCTCTTTGACCGCACCTTTACCCTTAAGAGTGCGGACACGGACTACACCAAGGAGAGGCTGGAGTTTGGTAAGGACAAAACCGGTAAGGAAAAGGTCAGCCTTACGGTGATAGAAAGGGCAGACAAGGACAAAGAGGCAGACTACGTGGCAGAGCAGGTGGTAAAATGCATCTACGAGGGCTACGAGCCTAAGGATATAGCCATACTCACCAGGGAGACGGCAGACCTGCAAAAGCTTGCCTTGGCCCTGGAAAAGAGGGGCGTGCCCTGTGCCGCAAACAAAACCGCCGACACGCTGCTTAGTCAGGCAGAGGTTTTGCTTGCCCTGTCACTGCTTCGCGTTATAGACAACCCCACGGACGATATATCCCTGGCGGCTATACTCCGCAGTCCCATCTTCCGCTTTACGGCGGCAGAGCTGGTGCGGATAAGAGCCTGCGGCGGCACGGGCATAAGCCTGTACGGCAACCTGTGCGGCTGTGCAGAGGCGGAGGGTGAGCTGGGCGCAAAATGCAAAGCCTTCCTTGACAGGCTGGGTCTGTACCGCACCAAGGCGTTGGCTATGCCCGTACACAGCCTTATATGGTACCTGTACGAGGATACTCATTTGCTTCTGTTTGCTCCCGAGGGGAAGGAAAAACGCTTTAAGGACAACCTGTTTATGCTGTACGAGCTTGCGGGGGGTATGGCGGGCGACAGCTACAGGGGCGTGTCTGCCTTCGTTGAGTACGTAAACAGGCTGGAGCAGGAGGGACGCAGTCCCAAAGCCGCAACCGCCAAGGCGGAGGGGGCGGTTTCACTGCTGACCATCCACGGCTCCAAGGGTCTGGAGTACCCCGTGGTCTTTGTGATGGGCACCATGGGCACCATCAAGAAGATGCACCACAGCGACTCTATGCTAAGCAACTACCGCACGGGGGTCAGCGTTAAGCTGGCTAACCAAAAGGAGGGCTGGCGTATAAGCACCCTGCTTTTTGACCTTAGCGTGTGGGAGCAGGACAAGCGTATCCTTGCCGAGGAGTACCGTCTGTTTTACGTTGCCTTTACCCGTGCCAAGGAAAGGCTTTATATAAGCGCCGCTTTGAGCGACAGTCTGGAGGACTATCTCAGCAAGGTAAAATACGTGCCTTCAAAGCAGGCAGACCTGTTTTTGCCCTGCCTTGCCCAGGGCGGTGACGACAGCTACGAGCTTAAGGTGGCAGACGGCGGGGCGGAGATACCCGCCACCGTTCTCGCCTCCGCTATGGCAAGGGGAGAGCTATGCCCGCCCCTGCCCGATATGAAGGAGCTCCCCCCCTCTGCAAGGCTTGTTACCGCAAAGTATTCCGTGTCCCGGGTAAAGCGGATGGAGGACGGCACCCTGGGTCTTGACACCGAGGAGCTTGTTACCGACAGAAAGCCCGACTTCCTTGGAGGCGGTGCCTCCACGGGTGCCCTTATAGGCACGGCTACCCACGCCTTTTTGCAGTTTGCCAACTACAAGGAGGCTGAGCGGGATGGGGAGGCAGAGGCAAAAAGACTGTGCGACAAGGGCTTTATCTCTGCCGAGGACAGAGACAGGCTTGACTTTAACGCTCTCAGAGGCTTTTTCGGCTCCCCCTTATACGCCGAGATAAAGGCGTCGCCCAAGGTGTACAGGGAAAAACGCTTTACTACGGAGTTGCCTGCCCGTCTTTTCGGCGCAGAGGGCGAGTCCGTGCTGGTACAGGGGGTTATAGACTGCTTCTTTATCAACGATAAGGGCACGTACACCCTGGTAGACTACAAGACGGACTACGTAAAGGAGGGCGGGGAGGCGGTGCTTACGGAGCGTTACGGCACCCAGCTTTACCTCTACAGCCTGTATATCGAAAAGCTTACGGGTATAAAGGTAGAAAGGGCGTATTTATATTCTTTGTCAATTAATAAAGCTATCCCTTGCCAAATCCAAAACTTTGGTATATAATAAGCTATAAACAAAAAATAAAAGGAGTTTGTACTATGAAAGGTTTAGTAAAGCTTTTGGCAGTAACCGCTATCGCAGGTATGGCGCTGAGCGTGTTTTCTATTCCTGCTCTTGCGGCGGGCAAGACTATTGATTACGGCGCCTTTGAGGAGGACGACCCCAGAAACATTTCCGCAGCCGCTATTCTTGAAAAGATGGAGGCGGCTGAGTTTACAGGCAGCGACGGCACTCTTAAGTACCGTATCTACAAGTCTCCCTCCTACCTTAAGAAGGATAAGGACACCCCTGCTATACTGTTGGTGTTCCTCCACGGCAGCGGCGGTAAGGGCGACAATAACGAACAGCAAATAAAGGACCAGACCACTATGGTAAACTATATGGTTTCCGACCTGGGTGACACTCTGTTTGCAGATTACCCCTTTATCGTTGTGGCTCCCCAGTGCCCCGAGGGTGCCCAGTGGGTTGACACAAACTACAGCTCCTGCAGCTACAGTATAGACTCTATTCCCATCAGCAAGCCCCAGCAGCTTGTTTACGAGCTGGTAACGGATTTGCAGTCCAAGGAGGGCATTACCGTAGAGAACACCGTTGTGGGCGGTATCTCCATGGGCGGCTACGGTGCCTGGGACCTGGCACTCCGTCACCCCGAGATAGTTGGGGGCCTTATCCCTATGTGCGGCGGCGGTGACCCCGCTTACGCCGAGGGTATCAAGGACAAGCGTATATGGGCGTTCCACGGCGATAAGGACACGGCAGTACCCGTTCAGGGCAGCCGTGATATGGACGAGGCTCTTAAAAAGGCCGGCGCCACCGACTATAAGTATACCGAGATGGCAGGCGTTACCCATAACGTATGGACCCCTGCAATGACCGACGTTAAGGACCCCTATCTCCTCCAGTGGCTCTTTGAAAACCTTAGATACTCCGTTACCACCGAGGTAGAGGGCGAGGGCGAGGTAAGCAAGAGCGTAAGCAACGTAAAGGGCGGCGAGACCGTAAGGGTTGAGCTTACTCCCGACGAGGGCTACACCTACGGCAAGGTTTACATTGACGGTACCGAGGTTGCACCGGTGGTGCCCCAGGAAGGCGTCGCTTATATCGAGCTGGCAGAGATAAGCAAAAACTACAGCGTAAAGGTTGTTTTTGATAAGCAGATAGAGGAGTCCTCCCGGGACGAGAGCACCCAAAAGACAGAGAAAAAGGGTCTCTCTACAGGTGCCCTTCTGGGCATCCTCGGCGGAGCCCTTGCCGTCGGCGCCGCAATAACGGCAATCCTTATCGGTAAGAAAAAGAAGAAGTAAATAAAAGCGTAAGGCAGGCTGTAAAACCGTGGGTTTTACAGCCTGCCCTTTTGCCTCAGGTGATTATTTAATTGCCCCTTTGCACACCGCCTTGGGGTTATGATGGGAGCGTGACGCTTTGCACGCCGTAATGGGTTATAATATGGCGTGGCGAATAGCACCGTGGTACAGCTAAGGACGGCGTTACGGTTTTTATGGGGCGTAAGGGGTAGCACCTTGTAGGGACCGGCGTCCTCTGTCAAGTACGGATTGTTTACACTTTGTTCGGGAGGATTGTTTACACATTTACCTACGGTAAATCTTTTTAGAAACAATTAGCTTCTGTTCTGTATCAATCTTTGCTATGGCAAATTTGCCATAGCAAAGATTGAGGTTTTTCTCATCCTCCGAAACAATTTCCAGATACTTATCTATAAAGCTTTCACCTAAATAATACCTGTAGCAATTGATAGATATATAGCCCTTGTAATTTACTTTTCTTAATTGCTTCCCGCTATCATACTCCGGCTCTTTAGGGGTTTTTATGTATGGGCGTTTACTGGCTTTGTAATGTTTAGCGGGTACATCTAAATTCAGAGCTTCGTGGGGTCTTTCATGGTTGTAGCAATATCTAAACCTGTCAAATTCCTGTTGGGCGTGTTTCATATCCCTTAACACCGTTCTTTTGAGTACGTCTTCCTTTAGCGTCCTGTGAAACCGTTCTTCCTTGCCTTGCGTTTGAGGATGCAATCTTCTTCCGTGAATTGGCAGCACGTCGAGTTGCATCATCCATACATCGAACAAGGTGTAGCCTACACAGTTACTACCCCAAGGGTTTCCGTTATCGCATAGCATGGAAAAAGGCAGCCCGTATTCTCTAAAAACGCCTTCTAAGCAGGCTTTTGTTGGTATCCACTGCTCATTACTCATTGCGTTTACACAAAGTGAATAGCGAGAATAATCGTCTAAGATGGTAAGAGGAAAACACCTTGTTCCGTCAAGCAAACCGAAATTCCCTTTGAAATCCATTTGCCACATATCGTTAGGGGTATCCTTTTGAAACCTTTTCCACGGAGTGTGAGCCTCAGAGGCTTCGAGGGATATGAAATCGTTGCGTCTTAAAATATCTGCTATGGTACTGGTAGCAGGAAGGTTGTCATATCCCTTGTTATACAGAAACCGTTTGAGCTTCCTGGGTCCCCAAGTGGGATGCTCCAGTCTGGTATATACGATTAGTTCTTCTTTTTCTATGGGCGTTTTTCTCGGCTTAAACAGCGCTTCATGAGATTTGTCGCTGAGACCCTCGCCACTTTTGAAACGCTCTATCCACTTGTACCCGGTAGGTCTGCTTATTCCGTATTCCCTGCATAAAGCACTTATGCTCGTTTCTTTTTGGATTGCTTTTTGAATGAATTCTTTCCTTAATTTTTCCACAGTTTTATTCTCCCACGGCATTAAAACACTTCCTTTTTTTGTATTTTATTGCCTTCTATTTTATCATAAAACTGTAAACAATCCTCCCGTACATTCTGTAAACAATCCTACCATACTATACAGTCCTCGACGGTCCTAAACGCAGCACAAAAGAATTGCACCCAAAATAAAGATAAAACATAAGGAATACGGTTTATTATTATGCAAAAAACTTCATACCGTGGGTGCGTTCAAACACTCCGCCCGCTTCAAGACGGATAATGCCTTCTTTCGTCTCTATATCGCCACTTGCACCTACAAAATCGTCGGTACCGCAATTAAGCTCCACGCAAAGGAAGGGAGCGGAAGGCTTTGTCCAAAGCAACACAAACTCAAAATCATCCCAGCTTATTTCTATACTGCGACCCTTGCCCTCCAGCCATAGCTTTTTAGAGCTAAGGTTACGGAAACACAAGGCGTCTACTGCAAAGTAATCGTATTTCAATGGTAAAACGTCGGTCTTTTCAGCTACTGTTACGGTGTGGGGTTGGATAAGGTTGTTTTCTATAACAAGGCTTTCCAGCCTTTCTTCCCTTTCAAACCTTACCCTGTAGTCCTCTATCCCCTCGGGGCAGGCGTAGGCTTCGTGGGAGCCTACGGAGAAATACATATCCTTTTCGTCCTTGTTTTCAACGATATAGCCTACGTACAGCGTGCCGTCCTTTACCGTGTATTTTACAGAAAACCTGAAACGGAAAGGAAACAGCTTAAATCTTTCCCCGTTGTCCTCAATATAAAACACTGCTGTGTTACCGTTGTGTTCACCCAAAGTAAACTCCGCATCTCTGCAAAAGCCGTGCTTGGTCATAGGGTATCTCTTTCCGCCGAGAAGATAGCTGTCGTCCTTCATTCCGCCGCAGATAGGGAAAAGCACGGGTGCCCTTCTGCCCCAAAACCTGCTGTCGCCGTTCCACAAAAAGTCCGTACCCTTTTCGTCAGCTATCCGCATAAGCTCCGCACCCTTTGTTTCTATTTCCACAAAAAGCTTGCCGTCGTTTATTTTTACAATCATAGCTCTGATCCTTTCTGATGTTTCTAAACATTTTAACACAATATATACAAAGGGTCAAGTATTAATGATTAACGTAATTTCCATTAATTACCAGTATATTTTTGCGGTTAAATCACATAATACCAACGAGGCAAAAGCCTCTGACGATATAACAACACAAACAGTTTAAGGAGAATAATTATGAAGAAGACTTTAGTTCCCGAAGCAAGAGAAGCTATGGATAAGTTCAAGATGGAAGCTGCAAGCGACGTAGGCGTAAACCTCAAGCAGGGCTACAACGGCGACCTTACTGCAAAGCAGGCAGGCAGCATCGGCGGTCAGATGGTTAAGAAGATGATCCAGAACGCCGAAAACTCTATGAAATAACTACGGAGCTAAACTTAAGCTTAGAGATTTTATAAGAGAAATTGCCGTAGCGCTTAATGTTGAGGCAATATACGACGCAGCGTATTATATGCTTCTTAAGGCAAAAAACGCATACGGAAAGAGACAAGAGGGGCCGCCTGGCCTCTTTTGTCGTTTTTAATGAAATTATTAAAAAGACATTAAAAATGTCATATTACTATTGATTTATGCTAGGAAAAGTGCTATACTAGTAGCAGGAGTAATATTTGGACTAAATATCGTTTGAAAGGGGGAGGCTTGTTGACAGAAAAAGAGCTTAAGAAGCTAAACAGAAAACAATTGTTGGAATTATTGCTGGTGCAAACCTCCCGTGCAGACAGATTGGAAGCAGAGCTTGCCGAGGCAAACAAAATGCTAAAGAGGCGAGAGCTTTTGGAGACGGAAGCAGGCACGATGGCAGAGGCGGCGTTAAAAATAAACGGCGTCTTTGAGGCGGTTGATGCTGCAGCGGCTCAATATCTCCAGAACATAATGCGTAT
Organism: Eubacteriales bacterium; assembly: GCA_045537905.1. Classification (GTDB taxonomy): domain Bacteria; phylum Bacillota; class Clostridia; order Oscillospirales; family CAG-382; genus SIG636. Next base: position 47,206 of record JAZSQJ010000070.1, on the reverse strand, counting down.
TAATAAATTTTTGGAAGAAAAGGCAGGCACCGCTATGCAGACTGCCGATCAAACGAGTGATGAACAAAATGGATAAAAATATCGAAAACGTTTCCTTACCAACGGCAACGGCTTTGGAAAAGGAAATTAAGAGGGAAAAATATAAGCAACGCTACAAGAGGGTGTTGAAGAGCACGGTCTACGGACTTATAGTTGTTGCGGCGGTTGCGGTGCTTATTGCCACCTTGGTTTTTCCCGTGGTACAGATTGCGGGCAACAGTATGTCCCCAACCCTTAACGAGGGGGAAGTGGTTGTCCTTGTTAAAACCAAAAGCTTAAAGCTTGGCGACGTGTGTGCCTTTTCCTTTTCGAATAAGGTGCTTATCAAGCGTATTATAGGCACGCCGGGCGACGTTATTGATATAGATGCAGAGGGTAACGTTTACGTTAACTCTGAGCTGATAGAGGAGCCCTACGTAGTTAACAAGTCTCTGGGTGAGTGTGACGTGGAGTTTCCGTATCAGGTGCCTGAAAGCCAGTATTTTATGATGGGTGATGAAAGAGACACCTCCATTGACAGCCGCAGCACCGTAATAGGCTGTATAACGGACGAGCAGTTGATTGGTAAGATATTTTTAAGAATATGGCCCTTTTCAAAATTTGATTGGCTAGGGTAAATACGTTATATAGAGGTAATTATGAGATTAAAGACTTTCGATTACAACGGCAACAAGGTCTTAAGCACTAAAAGGCTTTTGGTGCTTATGCTTGCCATCACCGTTGTACTTGGTGTATTCTGGTGGCTTAAGCTTATAGGTATAACTATGGCGGACGAGGCTTTTTGCGGTATGGATGAGCATACCCATAACGAGGCTTGTCTTGCTGAAGGCTGTGAGAAAGAGGAGCACACTCATATAGCAAGCTGTTATTCAAACCTGGAGGCGGATCTGGAGACCCAGGTGGATTGGGACGCTTCTGTTTCCGGCGTAAAGCTTTCAGGGGTTTTGGCGGATGATATCGTTGCCATTGCAACCACTCAGCTTGGCTACACGGAAAGTGAGCTTAACTTTATACTCGACGCTGAGGGCAACCGTCAGGGCTATAACCGTTACGGTGCGTGGCACGGCAGTCCCTACGGTGATTGGTCTGCTTTGTTTGCTAGCTTCTGCCTTTATTATTCTGATATAACCGAGATTATGGTTCCTTATAACTCAGGTGTAGATGCAATGAGACTTGAGTGGGAAAAGGACGGACTTTATACAGAGTATGACGGTGCCGCACCCGGTAAGGGCGACCTTGTTTTCTTTGATAAGGATAAAAACGGCAAGGCAGATGCAGTTGCTGTTGTAAAATCCGTAGAAGACAGCGGCTTTACCGTTATTGAGGGCGACGTTGACAACGCTGTTGCTGAGATCAGTTATAGCGTAGATGACAGCGTTATGGGTTACGGTCTTATAACTCAGGTTGAGCGTAAGACAGTCAGTGCTGACGAGCTGGAACGGATTGATTTCGTTATAGACGCTATAGATAAGCTTCCCACATGTGATGAGGCGTGGGAAGAAATGGCACTTCTTGAGGACGATATGGATGCTTTTGAAAAGCGTCTCGTTGAAATAATGGAAGCCTACAGGATTCCTGATCTTATTTATTACGAGATACCCGAAAACCTTCGTCATCTTGTAACAAACTACTCCAAGCTTACCGAGCTTATGGCGGGCGTTTCCGTTCCTTCAACCTATGTTATACCCGTTGACGAGACGGGCAGATACACAATGTATGACGTAAATGAGCTGGCTTGGGTTGGCTGGCGTTACGGGATGGTTATAAAGGGTAAGTCCGTCGGTGCGTTTTTGGATGCTATGTATGCAAGCAGCGGTGAAACCTGGATTAATCAATTGGATTACAGCTCTTGGTATTGCTATCGCATAGAGTATAACTACACCACCGGTATCCATTACGTTCATTCCGTGCATAAGGACGGATCAAGTAAAAGGTCTATAGCAAATACGGATGAAAACGGTTACCTGCTGATGGTTCATCCTCTCTTTACCGATGCCTCCGGCAGGACGATGGGTGTTACTATTGATCCCGACGTAAAGAGGGGCGACTCGGTTATCAGTTATAACGCATCGGGTACACCGACCGTTGTTCCTACCTGGGCAAGTGCTACGAAAAGCACGGCTACCACACCTGTAAGCGAGGGCGTTGGTTATCTGCTGTTTGGTACCTATGCCAAGGAGAGCATTATTGACAACTCCAAGTTTATCCACGGCGGTATAACCACACCGAATACCACGAGTTTTATTGATATCAATTTGTTCGACTACGGTGGATCCTTAGCCGGTGAACATATTAACACCTTGTGGCAGCAGGATCAGGCATCCGGTACCGCCTATCCTCGCCCCGGCTTCCAGCGTCCCGCACCGATAACTCCCGGTGAGTTCAACTATGAACGCTACGATTTCGGCTTTGGCGATCTTATCGTTTCCGATTTTGATATGACTCAGTTTAACGTTTGCGGTAGCGCAGGAAATCCTCAAGGTATAAATAAGCTTTATCCCGGTTTTGCAGCGATAAAGGCTACCGAGGGCGCTATGTATCCCTTGCTTAAAAACGGTTCGCCTGCCCTTATTAACGGTACGGACCTTGGGTATTTGTTCAAAAACGGCAGAGAAACGAGGTTAAGCTATATTGAGCAAAAGAACAGTCAAAACATAACGGGCCTTTTCCAATACGATCCTGAAAAACAGCTTTATTATTTTGACTCCCGTGAGACTCACGCTCAGTGGGACAGTGCAACCAATACCTTTAAGCTTTATGATGAGGAGATAACGCCTAACTTTATAATGTATCCCTTCGGCAACTTTATGCCCTTTACAAATCTTGCAACGGATACTACGCCTTTGTCTCCTCAGACATACACAAACGCAGACGGTACTACGGGTACCTCCAATTATGTAAACCTTAACTACATAAAGAGAACTGTTGCAAGTGCCTATGCGTTGTATAATACCACAGGTCTTGCGTGCTATAAAAACTTGGCAGACGTTATGGAAAAGATGTATACAAACCTTACGGGTACCTCTTCTTTCCTCAGCGGATATGAAAGCGCAGGCGTACTGCCTTATCAGCTTCTTAAATATTATTCCGATAAGGTAACGTCTACCACCGACGCTTCTTATCAGCTTTACGAAAAGACGGTGGCAAAAAACGGCTTTGATAAGTTGTTTTCCATAGACTTCGATGAAGAAAGCAACTTCTTCTTCGGTATGGATATACATTTTGATTTTGCACAGCCCAAGGGCGGTGTTGTAGGTGCAGATAAGGACGATATGACCTTTAATTTCACCGGTGACGATGACGTTTGGGTATATCTTGACGGTGTTTTGTTCCTGGACCTTTCAGGTATCCACAGCCACGTTGGCGGTACCATCAATTTCAGGGAGGGTAAGGTTTACTACTACAAGCTGCTTGACTTTACGGGTGAAATTGAATCTACCCCCTATAAGGTAGTTACCTTTGCTGAAATTCTTACTGCGGCAGGTATGAGCACAAATAGCTTGGTAAACGGTACTTTTGCAGAAGATACCGTTCACTCCCTTGACTTCTACTATATGGAGCGCGGTTCGGGCTCCAGTATGTGCAGCATCAACTTCAACCTTACTGCAATGCCTAAAAACAGTATAGAGATTTCCAAAGAGGTTCAAGCCGGTACCGTTGTCGGCGACCCCTACTATCTTTTCCAGATAGTTGAACATATTGACGGTGTTTCTGATACCGATAATAATACCGTTCTTATAGAGCCCGGTACGGAATATGCGGTGTATGACAAAGCGACTCTTCAGTTTATAGAAAGTAGAACTGTTGATGCAAACGGCATTATCCGCATTAAAGCGAATGAAGTTGCAATGGGCGGTGTTCCCCTTGATAAAGAGTTTTTCGTCAGGGAGCTTGTTGATAAAAAATACGCCTCACAGTATTCGGCGGTCACTATAGAAATTGCACCAAATCCCCCGTCTAGTAACGTTAACGAGGATATTGTCGTGGGTGGAGTACACTACTACGCTATAGAAAGCGACCATATTCACGCTAACAGCGGTGCCGAGGAAGCTATGCATATAAATGTTGCCGCATCAACCAACGGCGGTTTGTACGCCTTGGGTAGCCAGGCAGTCCCCAACACGAGCGACTACGGCGAAGCAAACGGATACACGGCACATACAATAGACCACGCAGGTAAACTAAACGACGGTGTTATTTCCACAAACGGCACGTCAAACGTTATGGAAGTCACCACAAGCGGCTTTAACCCTTTGAGCACCGGGTCGTTTAATATCTATTTCGTTTTACCTGAGGCGGCTGAGGTCGGCGAGGTAAACGTATACTCCACTGTAAGGAATCGTTACTACGGCGGCTTTCCCGATAGGATTGAGGTGTACGTCGGTTACGCAAAATCTTATACCCAGTGTACGCTCCTCGGTTCTGTTACTAAAAATCAGCACGTACAGATTGAATCTACCGCCAACGTCCGCAAATATGCCATTACGGGTACTCCCGTTATCGGCAACATAGTTGTAGTAAAGGTTTACGTGGATTCTATAGTTGTGGGCGATAATACCGTTCCCGGCTCCGGCAGCGGTGTTGTAGGTCTTACCGAGGTTCAGATCTTTAAGCGTACTATTGATGAACGTCAGACTATCCAGATAGTTGACGTAACCAATGTGGTTAACGAAAACTACTACAGCTCCCTTGAGATACACAAGGAGCTTGATGACTTCAATAATGCGGTAAGAAACTTTACCTTCGACCTGAAATTTGACGGTGTTCCCGTCCCGGTGGGCACTCCCTATGAGCTATATAATGCCGACGGCACCTTGGTAAGCGGTATGCACACAGTGACCACCGCAGGTAAGGTTACGTTCAGCTCTGACAAGTATGTTAAGTTCAACAATATCCTGGCTGAGACCAAGATAGAGCTTAACGAGGTAACAAGCACTACCTATAAAACGGCTTATTCCTTTAGCTGTGCTAATAATAACCCAGGCACATATACGGCGTGGGATGGAAGCCTTAGCCAGACCCTGTCAACCAACGGCGGCGTCGTTGTTGGTAATGCGGCTCTTTCCACTAAGCACGTCGTTACGGTTACAAACAGCGTCGATCCGATTGAGCTAAGCGTAAACGGTAACAAAACTCTGCTCAATTCCGACGGTGCCGACCACGATTACACCGTGAAATTGACGCAGGTAAGCTTGGTTGACGGTGCCTATGTACCCGTTGACGGCGGTGTTGTGATGTCTCAAACCGTTATGGTTAACGGCACGGCGGCGGCACCCGTAAGCTTCACACTCAGCTTTAACTCCTCTTGGGATACAAGTGCAAGCGCCTACTTCCTGATTAACGAGGAGGGCGCAGACATCTATCCCGGCTACGATACTGATTATTACATCCTTAAGGTTGATTTTTCTGTTGATTCTTCTACGGGTAAAACCACCGCAACACCTACCCTGTTGCTTAACGGTACGGGTAGCGGTGTAAGCACCTTCAGCTTTGAAAACGCCCTTGTCGGTGTGCTGTCCATATCCAAGGAAGTAGAGGGTGTGGAAAATACTACGGGAAGCTTTGAGTTTACCGTAAGGGTTATGAACGGAGCTACTCCCTTAACAGGCACCTACTCCTGTACCGATACAAGCGGTGTTATTACCTCCGTTGCCTTTGTTGACGGTGCCGCTACAATCAGTCTTGCTCACGGTCAGACCGTTCAGATCCAAAACCTGCCCATTGGTGCAGTATGGACTGTTACCGAGACTGCTGCGGGCGGCTATCAAACGGCCTACAAAATTGCTGACAGCGAAGACCGTGTTAACGGTTTAACCGCAAGTGGGGAAATAACAAACGCTTCAGGCATAACCTTCTACAATGCAGGCGGTTATGAGCTTCCTTCCACAAACGGCAGTCTGATAAGACGCCTTATGCCTTATATCGGCATTGCTGTAATGCTTCTTGCCTTTGGCGGAGCTTGTGTGCTGAGATATAAGCGTAAAAACAATCGTTCCAATTAGTTTGCAACATACTAAAATAAACAAAAAAACAGAAAGGAATTATGTTATGAAAAGAATCGTTGCAATCCTCTGCGCAGTAATGCTTCTTATGGCTTGCTGCATCTCCGTATCCGCTGAAGGCGAAGGCTCCATTACCATCAACAACACCGTTGCTGGTCAGGACTACTCCATTTACAAAATAGCAGACCTTAGCTATAATGCAACTGCTAAAGCTTATACCTACACTGCTGTTTCTGAATGGGTTGATTTCTTCAAAGCACAAAGCGCTTACTTTAGCTACGCTGAAGATACCGGTATCGTTACCGTTGCTAACGGTGTAACCGTTTCCGCATCCGACGCTGCTGCTATCGCTGCTGCCGCTATCGCTTACGCTGAGACCAATTCTATCTCCGCCACCGAAAGCGTAGAAGCTGATGGCACTACCGTTTCCTTTACAGGTCTTGACCTTGGTTACTACCTTGTAGACTCCACCGTTGGTACTCTCTGCGTGCTCGACACCACTGATACCTCCTTCGAAAAAGACGATAAGAACCTTATCCCCAACGTTTCCAAGGAAGTTAAAGAAGACGATGCTTGGGGCGAAACCAACGACGACAATTTCTTTGCTACCGTAAACTTTAAGACCACCATCAACGTTGTTGCAGGTGCTGAGAATTACGTTCTTCACGACGTAATGGATGCAGGTCTTGATTATGCCGGCGTTAGCTCTGTTACCGTTGACGGCGTTGCTGTTGATGAAGCTAACTACACAGTAACCGCAACTGATCTTACCGACGGTTGTGATTTTGAGATTTCGTTTGAAAACTCTTATGTTGCTACCCTTGCAAACAAGGCTATCGTTGTTGAATATACAGCTACCATCAACGAAAATGCTGTTGTTGGCGGTGCAGGCAACCTCAACAAGACCTTCCTTGTGTACGGCGAAAACAGCGACCTTAAGTCTAACGAAGCAACCACAACTACCTATGTTTACAGTTTTGATCTTGTAAAGACTAATGAATCTGACACAACTCTTAACGGCGCTAAGTTTAAGCTTTACGATGCTGCTACCGCAGGCAACGAGATCTCCGTTATTAAGATCGAAGACGGTTCTTACCGTGTAGCTAAGGCAGGCGAAACCGGCGTTGAAATCGAAACCCTTAACGGTAAAGCTACCATCGCCGGTCTCGACAGTGCTACTTATTATCTTGAAGAAACTGTTGCTCCTGCAGGCTATAACAAGCTTACCGCACGCCAGTCTGTTACTATCAGCGCTGCTAATAACGATGCAACCGTTACCGAAGGGATTTACATTGAAGGCGGTGTACAGGTAATCAACAAGACCGGTGCAGTTCTTCCTGAAACCGGCGGCTTCGGCACCACCATGTTCATCCTGGTTGGCGGTCTTGTAGCTCTCCTTGCAGGCATATTCTTCGTTACCAGAGTAAGAATGTCCAAGGTTGTTGACTAATCGTAATTTTATTGGTATAATACTAATATATTCTGCACCCAAAGCCTTTGGTTTTGGGTGCAGAAGCCGATGTCTTAACAGTAGGGCAGCGGCTTCTGCACCGAAAATTAAGGAAGTAATTATTGTAAATGAAACAAAAAAAATGGCCAACGTTTATGTTGCTCCTTGCGTTTTTTATAGGGCTTTCAATTATGCTGTATCCTGCACTCAGCGATTATTGGAACTCTAAGACCCAGTCAATGGCTATAGTTGACTATCAGTCTATGCTTGACGCCCTTAATAATGCGGACTACACCGCCATATTTAACAAAGCCGAGGAGTATAATAAAAAACTAAGCAGTCTGGACTATCCACTTACGGAGTATAATCAGGTTGACGGCTACTTTGACGTGCTTAATCTTAACTCCGTAGGTATGATGGGCTATGTAACAATAAAGAAAATCGGTATAGAGCTTCCCTTGTACCACGGCACCTCGGACGGCGTTTTGTCCGTAGCCATAGGTCATCTGCAGGGAACAAGCCTGCCTATAGGCGGCACAGGCACCCATGCCGTTGTGTCTGCCCACCGCGGTCTGCCCAGTGCAAAGCTGTTTACCGACCTTGATAAGCTGTCAGTAGGCGACACCTTTACCGTTACCATCCTCGACCGTACGTTGACCTATCAGGTGGACCAGATACGCATAGTAATGCCTGACGATGCATCTCTTTTGCAGATAGACTCAGGCGGTGATTATTGCACCCTGCTCACTTGCACGCCTTACGGCGTTAATACGGAGCGTCTTTTGGTACGGGGACGCCGTATAGAAACGATTGAGCATAAGGTTATTTACGTTAAAACCGACGGATACGTTATAGACGTGTTGGTCGTTGCACCTATCGTTGCACTGCCCATACTCTTTGTGCTTATGATGATAGTATTGTTTAAGCCTGTGAAAAAAGATGACAGGGAGGACTAGTATATGAAAAAAATACTTGTGTTTTTAATAACCTTGGCGTTGCTGTTGCAAATGGGCGGCACCCTTGCCTTTGCTGAGGATGGTGAACAAACAGCTACCCTTACGGTTGTGTATAAGGCAGAGGAGCTTTTGTTTGACGGTCTTGAAATAAGCCTGTTCCGTGTAGCCGATATAGGTGCAGACGGTGCCTATACCCTCAGCGGTGACTTCAAGGACTATCCCGTTGATGTCAAAGTTGTAAAAAGTCAGGAGGAGTGGCGTACTATCGCTACTACTCTCACCTCCTATATAGTAGCTGACGGCATTTCTCCTGCCGCTACCGTCAAGACCGACGAGGAGGGTAAGGCTGTCTTTGAAGGTCTTAGCAAGGGACTTTATCTTGTATACGGCGTACAGAGCGAAAAGAACGATTTGATATACAGCTTTGAAAGCTTTTTCTCCTCTCTGCCCAGACCCGATGCAGACGGCAATCCTCAGTACGAGGTAACGGCTCTTCCCAAGCATACTACCCACGTTCCCGAGCCTGATGAGCTTGAGTATAAGGTTGTAAAGCAGTGGAAGGATTCCGGCTCCGACAAACGCCCCACCTCTATAGAAATAGAAATTTTTAAGGATGGGAAGACGGTTGAGACGCAAACCCTTTCTGCAGAAAACAATTGGTCCTACAGCTGGAAGGCGGCAGACGATGGCAGCAAGTGGACTGTTGTAGAACGAAACATTGCCGAAAATTATACCGTAAGCGTTACCGAGGAAGGTACTGCCTTTATCGTAACCAACACCTTTAAGACGGTAATACCTCCACCTCCCACGGGCGACGTGGCAGTAGTTTGGCCCTATGTTTTGGCATTGTTTTCCGTAGGCGCAATCCTTATGCTCCTTTCTGTTGGCATAAAGAGGAAAGCTAATGACTAAAAGAGTATCGCAGATAATCCTCATCTTGGGCATTCTTTTGTTTGCATCGGCTCTGGCCTTGCTTGTGGTTAACAGAATTGCCATTCCCGGCAACAAAGACAAGGCGGCGGCTATTACCGAGGAAATGAAAGAACTGATGCCTGAAGTCCAAAACGGATATCCTGACGGCAAGGGAGACACCGTTATGCCTTCCATAGAGCTGGACGGTGTAGACTTTGTAGGTATTATAGAGATACCCGCTTATAACGTGTGCTTGCCCGTTGCAAATAAATGGAGTGCAAAGGACGTAAGCAAATATCCCCATAGATTCGACGGCAGCATATACGACAGCAGTCTGATAATCGGCGGCAGTGATAACGAGGGCCAGTTTGATTTTATGAAGAATATATCCACGGGCGATACGGTATATTTTACCGACACCTTGGGTGCTCGCTACACCTATGCGGTAAGTGAGATTCTTATAACTGAGGACGTTTCCTACGAGAAGCTGTCTGATGGGGAAGGGGAGCTTAGCTTTTTTGCAAGAAACAGCTACGGCTTCGAGTACACCGTTGTAAGGTGCAAATTAGATTAAAACAGAAAGGAGTTGCGGTGTTGCAACTCCTCAGACCGCTGACAAAGGCACAGAACACGAAAAAAACAAAATACAATTATATTAAAGTAGAAAATTCAGGGATGCCTTCCCTGAATTTTCTGCATTTTATTTGTTTTTACGTTCAAAATGAACCTCGGCTCACAGTACTTAGTACAGTTATCGCCTCGGTTCGTCTTGTCTGCACTCTTTCTCAGCGCTCTGCCAGCTTGATGACAAGGTTTGTCATCAAGCTGAGGAGTTGCAGTGTTGCAACTCCTGATTTTTATTTTATAGACTCTATAAAAACAGACAGTATTTTCAAAGCATCGTTTTTTTGCTTGTTGGTTAGTCCGCCCAAAGCGTCAATAAACACCTTTTCGTCAACCGTCGGTTCCTCTTTTGTTACAATATCATTGGGCGTAACTTTAAGACAGGTGCATATCTGTAAAAAGGTCAAAAGGCGCATATTGACCGTGCCTCTTTCTATATCGGCGTAGGTTCTGTCTGAAATCCCTGCCCGCTCTGCTACCTCTGCTTGGGTGTACCCAAGCTTTTTTCTTGCCTCCAAAAGTCGGTTTCCTATATCGTTTAAGTTATAAATAAGCATTATTCTTCCTCCAAATTCTTGTATATAAGAATTATAATACCTATTTAGTGTTGACAAACAGGAAGATATACTGTATAATCGTAGGAAGAAAAGTTCCTGCGAGGACGAAAAAACGAAAGGAAACCGTAAAATGAAAGCTATTGTTTGCGAAATGTGTTCAGGCAACGATTTTGCTAAGGTAGACGGGATGTTCGTGTGCCAAAACTGCGGCACTAAGTACAGCCCTGAGGAAGCAAAGAAAATGATGATCGAGGGCACAGTTGACGTTAAGGGTACTGTTACCGTTGATAATTCTGCAATGGTGCAAAAGTATCTGCAAAACGCAAGAAGAGCCAAGGAAAAGGAAGACTGGGCAGAGGTTGAAAAGTACTACAACCTTGCAGAGCAGGAAGACCCTACAAACATCGAGGCAATTTTCTACAGTGCCTTCGGTAAGGCAAAGCAAACCCTTGTAGATTCGGATCTGTATAAGCGTCAGGCGGCATTCAAGGTGCTTAATAAAAGCGTAAGCATAATTGACGATCACTTTGATGTAAGCAAGGAAGACGAGCAGTATAAGCTCGTAACTCAAATTCTCTCTGATGTTAACGCAATGAGAGGCAGTAGCTTTGTCTACAACACCACCAGAAAAACAGTTAACGGCGTTACCAGCACAACTGATGACAGGCAGCAAACCTATAATCTTTTTGATTCTCTGCAAATAGAAATGCGTAACACTCTTTCAAGTCTTGAGGAAAAACTGCAAAATAAAAACTATAAAATCAATATACTAAAATATTTGATAAAAGCAGTAGAGGAAAGCGGACTAAATGAAAACCGTGTGTCTGTAATATCCGGTTATTACAGAAGATTAGCCGCTCTTGATTCCACTGTTAACGCTGAAGAAAAGATTGCCGAGCTTAACCAGCGTTATAACGAGAAGCTTGAAGCTCAACGCAAGGAAAACAGAAATAATCTTATAGGATGTTTTGTGTTTATAGCGGTGTGTGTTGTATTAGGCGTATTGTTTGGTATTTGGATGGGGAATAGTTAAAGCGTTTTTAGCTTAGGGGAATTGTCTAAAAAATATGACAAACAAAAGGAGTTGCGATTTCTCGCAACTCCTTAATTTGTTCTTTACTAGTCGTCAAGAGCGTCCTTGCGGGAGAGATTTATTCTGCCCTGGTCGTCGATTTCGATAACCTTAACCTTAATCTCGTCGCCTACGGAAACAACGTCTTCACACTTAGCGATACGCTTCTTATCGAGCTTGGAGATGTGAACAAGACCTTCCTTGCCGGGTGCAAACTCAACGAAAGCACCGAAGGTAAGAATTCTGGTAACCTTGCCCACGAAAATGGTACCAACCTCGGGGTCGAAAGCGATAGCCTTAACTATTTCAAGCGCCTTGTAGCCTGCTTCTTTGTCTACAGCGGCGATGAATACAGAGCCATCGTCCTCGATATCAATCTTTGCACCGGTATCAGCGCAAATCTTCTGGATAACCTTACCACCGGTACCGATAACCTCACGGATCTTGTCCACGGGTATCTTGGTGGAGATCATCTTGGGAGCGTATTCAGAAACGTCCTCTCTGGGCTCAGCGATGCAGGGAGTGATTACATCGTCGATGATATAGAATCTGCCCTTGCGGGTGGTGTCCAGCGCGGAACGGATAATCTCAGGTGTAAGACCGTCAATCTTAAGGTCCATCTGGATAGATGTGATACCCTTCTTGGTACCGGCAACCTTAAAGTCCATATCGCCAAAGAAGTCCTCAAGGCCCTGAATGTCAATCATAGTCATCCATCTCTCACCCTCGGTGATAAGACCGCAGGAGATACCTGCAACAGGAGCAGTGATCGGAACACCTGCATCCATAAGTGCAAGGGTAGAGCCGCAAACGGATGCCTGAGAGGTAGAGCCGTTAGAGGAAATAACCTCAGATACAACACGGATAGCATAGGGGAAGTCCTCCTTGGAAGGAAGAACGGGCTCAAGAGATCTTTCAGCAAGAGCGCCGTGACCGATCTCACGTCTGCCGGGACTTCTGGATGCCTTAGCCTCACCAACGGAGAAGCCGGGCATATTATAGTGATGCATATAACGCTTTGTATCCTCAGCATCTATACCGTCAAGAAGCTGCTGCTCCCTGATAGGTGCAAGGGTAGCGATAGAGAATACCTGAGTCTGACCTCTGGTAAACATACCCGAACCGTGGGTACGGGTAAGAAGACCAACCTCTGCGGCAAGAGGACGGATCTCGTCCATTCTTCTGCCGTCAACACGCTTCTGTTCGGTAAGAAGCCAATGACGAACGATCTTCTTCTGGAGCTTGTACATACACTCGTCGATCATAACCTTGCTGTCGGGATAGTCTTCCTCAAGCTCGGCATAAACACGCTCGTATATGGGCTGAAGTCTTGCATCTCTTACGCTCTTGTCGTCGGTATCAAGGGCAGCCTTAACGTCCTCTGCAACCATAGCCTCAATTCTGTCAAACAGATCGTGGTCAACCTCGCAGGAGGGATATTCAAACTTAGCCTTGCCAATTTCAGCAACGATGCCGTCGATAAAGTCGATCATGGGCTTGATAACCTCATGTGCAAGCATAATGCCTTCGTAAACCTTATCGTCGTCAACTTCCTTAGCGCCTGCTTCTATCATTACTACCTTCTGCTTAGAGGCAGCAACGGTAAGCTCAAGCTCATTCTTTTCCTTTTGTTCAGCCGTGGGGTTAACCACAAGCTCACCGTCTACCAAACCGATAGAAGCGCCTGCGATAGGACCGTTCCACGGAATGTCGGAGATAGAAAGGGCGATGGACGCACCTATCATACCTGCAATTTCGGGAGAGCAGTCGGGGTCAACAGACATAACCATAAGATTAAGAACAACGTCGTTCCTCAGATCCTTGGGGAAAAGAGGTCTTATGGGGCGGTCGATAACACGGCTTGTAAGGATGGCACTCTGACCGGGGCGGCCCTCGCGTCTGTTCCAGCTGCCGGGGATTCTGCCTACTGAATAAAGCCTTTCTTCAAAGTCAACGGACAGGGGAAGAAAATCTATCCCGTCACGGGGAGCCTTGGAAGCGGTAGCAGTAGCAAGAATAGCAGTATCACCGTAGCGAACAAGGCAGGAGCCGTTGGCAAGCTGCGCCATTTTGCCGGTTTCTACTATAAAAGGTCTGCCGGCAAAGGTGGTTTCAAAAACCTTGTACTTTTCAAACATACTAAATTCTTCTCTCTTACTTTCTCAGACCAAGTCTTTCGATAATGGAACGGTAACGGCTAATATCGTTCTTGATAAGGTAGTTAAGGAACTTCTTTCTCTTACCAACCATCTGCTGAAGACCTCTTCTGGAGTGATGGTCGTGGGGATTGGCCTTAAGGTGCTGGGTAAGGGAATTGATTCTGTTGGTGAGTACTGCGATCTGAACCTCAGGAGAACCTGTGTCACCTTCGTGAATTGCATACTCGTTGATAATAGCCTGTTTTGTTTCCTTGGATATCATGGTTTCACCTCCGTAAAATTATGCGGGAAAGCTTGGCAAAAGGTGGGTGAAGCAGAACGACAAAGCGCCCCTGTGTCCTGTAAACCGAGCCAACCGTACTATTTCTCGTTATGAGCTTTGTCCCATAACTTTGCCATAATACCACAAAAACGGTCCGTTGTAAATAGTTTTTTCAAAAAAAGTTTAATTAATTACTATTTTTAATAATTTCTTCCTCCGGTAAGGACGAAATATAAGCAATTTACCATATAAAAACTATTGCAAATTACGCCAGTTTGGTGTATACTAGTATCTGAATAATGCTGTAACTGTGTCCGGTCGTAAGATGCGGACGGAAAACAGCGTAGTGTTAACGGAATTTATATAGAGTGTTAACGGTATTTTTATATGAAGAAAAGATTGATTACAGGACTTTTACAATATATTGGTGCAATCCTGTTGCTCCTTTGTACGGCACTTACGGTCTACGGCTTTCACGTGGGAAAGCTTCCTTTTATGGACGCCTCTTATCTTGATACGAGGGGTAACGGCGGCGGCGACACAGCTCCCGAGGAGGAGCCTGACGCTTCGCAGACTCAAAAGCCCGCAGTAACGGCGGCTACCTTTATCGCTTCCTTGCCAAAGGCCCCTGAGGGTTCGGTCCCCTTTACGGGCGTATACGGTGAGGGCGCCTATCTTGCATCCTGCTCTATGGCAGGTATAGGCAGTGTTGGCGGGGCTGACCTGGCTCTCCGTATGGGCTTTTTGATTAAATCCGAGGCGGGCAGTGTTAAAGCCGTGTATGACAGCGGGCTTAAGGATATCTCCTCCGTGATAAACGGCTGGGAACTGACCTATCTGAGAAGTGAGGACGGCGCGCCTCTGTTTGTTAAGGACGGCAGCCACGCCTATTATAAAAACGGTATCCTTGTCCCCTGTGAGTACGATAGCTACAACCTGGATAAGGGCATTTACTGTGAGCAGGCGGCATACCTTGCAGGCTACGACAGGGACTACGAGGTGTTTAAGCAGGATGGCGCTTACGGTCTCCGCAAGCGTAGCAACGGTAACGTCGTTGTATTACCCGAGTATAAGGATGTATACGGTATGTCCGAGGGGTATTGCATAGCAATTGATGAGGATAACCGTCTGTATCTGTTTGACGAACAGGGCACAATAATTACAAGCAGCTATTTCGGTGCAGATACGGAAAACGCTTCTGCTATCGGATACTATTTTGTAAAGAACGGTATAACCAGGGCACGCACTGCCGAGGGAGCTGAGGTAATGCTGAGGACAGACGGCACTGTTATGGATATGCCCTCAGGCTTTACGGTTTGTGCTTATTCTGACGGAGCCATCCTTCTCAAGGGGCCTTCGGGCTACGGCTATATGTCCTTTGACGGCAAGTGGATAAGCAATCCCGACTATGACGACGCCAAGGCGTTCAGCGAAGGGCTGGCAGCGGTACGCACCGCAGAGGGCACCTACGGTATGATAGACCTTAAGGGCAAGCTGATAATACCTGCCGTTTTTGACAGCATAAGCGGTTGCTCTGACGGGGTTATACTGGCTTATGCACAAAAATACGGTTACTACGTTATAAATAAACTGTCTTAACAAAGAGGTGTTTTGACATGGAAAACGATCTTGCGTTGTACCTGTTTAAGCAGGGTACAAACTATAAAGCATACGAATATCTGGGCGCACACAGGGAGAGTAAGGGTGTATATACATTCCGAGTATGGGCACCCAACGCCGACGCCGTGTATATAGCCGGTGATTTCAACGGCTGGAAGGCGGACATACCTATGACCAACAACGGCGATGTGTGGAGCATAACTCTCAAGGGCTTTCCTATAGGTAAGGGCGACAGATATAAATATATAATCGAGCGTGACGGTGTACGCCGTTTCAAGGCAGACCCCTATGCGTTCTTTTCTGAGACTATGAGCAGTACAGCCTCCCGTCTTTATAATCTGGATGGCTTTGAGTGGACCGACAAGGGCTATATGGACTTCAGAGCGAAGAAGTACAATTGCCTTAAGGACGGTGAGATGCCTGCTGTACCCATAAATATATACGAGGTGCATCTTGGCTCCTGGCAACGGAGTGCAGACGGCGGCTTCCTTAATTACAGGGAGCTGGCTGACAGACTGGCGGCATACGTTAAGCGTATGGGTTACACTCATATTGAGCTTTTGCCTATAATGGAGCATCCCTTTGATGTCTCCTGGGGTTATCAGATATGCGGATATTACGCTCCCACCTCCCGTTTCGGTACCCCTCACGACTTTATGTATTTCGTTAACAAAATGCACTCTGTGGGTATAGGCGTTATACTGGACTGGGTTCCCGCATATTTTCCTAAGGACGCCCACGGGCTTTACGAGTTTGACGGCGGACCCCTGTACGAGTATCAGGGCGAGGACCGTAAGGAGCAGAAAAACTGGGATACAAGATGCTTTGACGTAGCTAGGAACGAGGTGCAGTGCTTCCTTGTATCAAACGCAATGTTCTGGGCGGATAAGTATCATATAGACGGGCTCCGTGCAACGGCACTAAGCTCTATGCTGCATCTTGACTACGGCCGTGAGGCAGGGGAGTGGAACCCTAATCCCGACGGTTCAAGTATAAACGTCCAGTCTATACATTTCTTCAAAAAGCTGGGCGGCGAGATGAAAAACTATTATCCCGACGTAATGCTTATAGCAGAGGAAAATACGGACTATCCCCATATGACCAAAAAGGACGGGCTTTGCTTTGACCTTAAGTGGAACGCAAGCTTCGCTCCCGACACCCTTAAATACGTAACCTACGACCCCTTTTACCGTAAGGACATACACGAAAATTTGAAGTATTCCTTCCTGTGTGCTTTTGACGAAAGGTTTATTATCCCTCTCCACCACGGGGAGCTGGCACAGGGCAAAAAGTCGCTTATAGACAAGATGGCAGGGGACTACTACCAAAAATTCGCCTGCGCAAGGGCGTATATGGGTTATATGATGACCCACCCGGGCAAGAAGCTTACCTTTATGGGCAGTGAGTTTGCCCAGTTTAAGGAATGGGACTTTGACGACTCTCTGGAGTGGTTTATGCTGGGCTACGATATGCACGCCAAGTTCCAGACCTATGTAGCAGACCTTAATGCGTTTTACCTTGAAAATCCTGAGCTTTGGGAGCAGGACGGAGACTACAGAGGCTTCCGCTGGATAGACTCCGACAGGAAAAACGAAAACACCCTGTTATATAACCGCATCGCTAAAAACGGTAGCGAGCTTACCGTTGTAATAAACTTTGCTCCCGTTCAAAGGCAGTATCATATTCCTCTCAGCAGTGAGGGTATGTACCGTGAGGTGTTCAGCAGCGACGAGGTAAAATACGGCGGCGGCGGTGTAACAAACAAAGTACCACGAAAAGCTGTAAAACAGTACGGCGGCTACGGTATAAACATACTGGTACCGCCTATGGGCTTTACTATAATAAAGAGAATTGAAGGGAATGAGAAGGCGTGATTAAAAAGAAAGAATGTGTGGCAATGCTTCTGGCAGGAGGACAAGGCAGTAGGCTTTATTTGCTTACTCAGCGTGTGGCAAAGCCTGCGGTATCCTTTGGCAGCAAGTACAGGATTATTGACTTTACCCTTTCCAACTGCATCAATTCGGGCATAGATACGGTAGGTGTTCTTACCCAGTATCAGCCTTTGGCTCTTAACGAATACATAGGCAACGGTCAGCCCTGGGATATGGACCGTACCTTTGGCGGTGTTACCGTTTTGCCTCCTTATCAGGGGCAAAAGCGTGCCGATTGGTACAAGGGCACCGCAAATGCTATTTATCAAAACCTGCATTTTCTTGATAAATACGACCCCGACTACGTAGTAGTGCTATCGGGCGACCACATTTACAAGATGGATTACAGCGCAATGGTTGAGTATCACAAGCGTAAGGGTGCTGCTTGTACCATTGCGGTAATAGACGTGCCTCTGTCCGAGGCAAGCCGTTTCGGTATAATGAACACCACGGACGATATGCGTGTTTACGAGTTTGAGGAAAAGCCCAAGAATCCCAAGAGCACCAAGGCGTCTATGGGTGTATACGTTTTCTCCAAGGATAAGCTGTACGAGTATCTTATAGCTGACGAGGCAGACGAAAACAGCGATAAGGACTTTGGTAAAAACGTTATCCCCGCTATGCTGGGCGCAGGGGAAAGCCTTTATGCCTATCCCTTCAAGGGCTATTGGAAGGACGTAGGTACTATCGACTCTCTGTGGGAGGCTAATATGGACCTTCTGGGTGACCGTCCCTCCCTTAACCTTAACAATCCCAGCTGGCGTATCTTCTCCAGGCACCAGTCCAACCCACCCCATTTTCTGGGTTACGGTGCGACCGTTGAAAACAGCCTTATTACGGGCGGCTGTGAGATATACGGCACGGTTATCAACAGCGTGCTCTCAGGCGGCGTAAAGGTTGCCAAGGGTGCCGTTGTTAAGGACAGTATTATTATGCGTGACTGTGTGATATCCGAAAACGCTACCGTAGAGTATTCTATAATGGATAGCGACACCACCGTTGGCGTAAACGCCCGTGTAGGTGACTCTAAGGAAAGCGGCAAGGGCATTGCCCTTATAGGCTCCGGTCTTGATATAAAGGCCGGCACCGTTATCGCAGGGGGCGTCCGTGCTGACTCTGCTTACCTTGATGAGCTTTTGTCTGAGGAGGGGGAATAATTTATGGCAAGCGTAGTAGGTATTATTTTTTCCAATATACATGACCATAATGTAAGTGAGCTTACCAGAAGAAGAACTATGGCAAGCGTTCCTTTCGGCTGCAGATACCGTCTTATAGACTTTACACTGTCCAACATAGTAAACTCAGGTATTACCCACGTTGGCGTTGTTACCCACTATAACTATCAGTCTCTGATGGACCATATAGGCACGGGTAAGGACTGGGACCTGGCACGCAGAAGCGGCGGTATAAAGATACTTCCTCCTTATATCACAGCCTTTGCAAACGCTCAGAACTCTCTGTACAACACCAGGCTTGAGGCAGTTAAGAGTATGCTGGAGTTTGTGTCCTGCTGTACCGAGGAGTACGTTCTTCTTTCCGACTGTGACGTGGTTTGCAACATCGACCTTAACGAGATTATCAACGACCATATAAGCAGCGGTGCGGATATAACTATGGCTGTAAAGCGTATGTACATCACCCCCGATATCAAGCACTTTGAGGTAGTTGAGTCTAACGCTGACGGCCGTATAACCGATATATCCGAGTGTAACGGTATCGTTTCCGGCTATTGTGACGTTAACCTTAACATTATGGTTATGCGCAGAAAGTATCTTGAAAACATTATTCTTGATGCGTCTGCTCACGGCTATTCCAGCTTTACCAAGGATATTATCGGCAGGAACATAGATATAAGCTCCTTCAGAGTTTACCGCTATGACAGCTATTTTGCATCCATCAACTCTCTTACCGATTATTATATGTGTAATATGGACCTGCTCAGCTCCTCTGCAAGAGACAGCCTGTTCAACGTTAAAAACCGTCCTGTTTACACCAAAATCCGTAACTCCAGCCCCACGGTTTACGAGGAGGGCAGCAACGTTCGTAACTCCCTTATCGCAGACGGCTGTATCATCCACGGCACCGTAGAAAACTCTATCCTTTTCCGTGGCGTAAAGGTTGGCAAAAACACGGTTATCCGTAACTCTATCATTATGCAGGACACCCTTATAGGTGAAAACGCAGACCTTAACTGTGTAATCACCGACAAGGACGTTGTTATCAGAGATGGCAGAGTTCTTTCCGGACACGAAACCAGACCTTTCTTTATAGATAAGCTCACCGTGGTGTAATTAAGGGGGAGGTAGTCTTTATGGTAAAAAAGAAAATACTGTTTGTCGCATCGGAGGCTGTTCCTTTTGCCTCCTCAGGCGGCTTGGGTGATGTAATAGGCTCCCTTCCTGCGGCACTGCAAAAGGCGGCTAAGGGCGGTATGGACGTCCGTGTAATTATGCCCCTTTACGGCAGCATGAAGGAGGAGTTCCGCGCAAAGCTCATTAAGCTGGGCGACACGTATATAAACCTATCCTGGCGTCGCCAGTATCTCGGTATCCACCTTCTCAACCACAACGGCGTTACCTATTACTTATTGGATAACGAGTATTATTTCAAGCGTCCTACCCTTTACGGTAGCTTTGACGACGGCGAGCGTTACGCCTTCTTCTGTAAGGCAGTAATGGAGTCCTTGCCTATTATTGATTTCTTCCCGGATATCCTCCACGCTCACGACTGGCAAAGTGCGCTTACGGTGATATACCTCCGTCAGCGTTATTCAGCCCTTGACGGCTACAGGAATATCGAAAGCGTGTTTACTATCCACAACATTGCGTATCAGGGCGTGTACGGACACGAGATTCTGGGCGACGTGTTTGAGCTTTCCGAGGCGGACAGGGCAGTGGTGGACTACAACGGTGCCATCAATCTTATGAAGGGCGCCATAGTATGTGCCAACACCGTCAGCACGGTCAGCCCTACCTACGCCCTTGAGATACTCAGTCCCACCTTCTCTAACGGTCTCCATCACGTGCTGGAGCAGAACAAGGGCAAGCTGA
The DNA here is from genome assembly GCA_045537905.1 of Eubacteriales bacterium. GTDB lineage: Bacteria > Bacillota > Clostridia > Oscillospirales > CAG-382 > SIG636. The sequence goes on along the minus strand of JAZSQJ010000070.1, from coordinate 26,572 downwards.
GAGGTATACTCAACGGTATAGACGTGGATTATTACAATCCCGCCAACGACCCTGCAACCTTTGCTACCTATTCCGCAGAGGATATGGCAGGCAAGGCAGAGAACAAAAAGCAGCTGCAGAATATGGTAGGTCTTACCGAGTCTGCAAATACTCCTCTCGTTGCTATGATTACCCGTCTGACGGGGCATAAGGGTGTTGACCTCGTTATGGCGGCGGCTGAGGAGATACTGCGTGACGACGTTCAGCTTGTTATACTTGGACAGGGCGACTTTGCTTACGAGGACTATTTCTGGCACCTGGCAGAAAACCACAAGGGCAAGGTAAGCACCCTTCTTATGTACAACAAGGATATATCCAAAAAGATATATGCAGGTGCAGACCTGTTTTTGATGCCCTCCAAGAGCGAGCCCTGCGGTCTTGCCCAGATGATAGCCTCCCGCTACGGCACGGTGCCGATAGTAAGGGAAACGGGCGGTCTGTACGATTCCATCAAGGACATCGGCTGGCCTGACGGCGGCAACGGCTTTACCTTTGCCCAGTACAGCCAGTGGGAGCTGCTTAATGCAGTGAAGCGTGCCTGTGGTGTGTACCGTGACAAGGAAACCTGGAATGCACTGGTAAAAAGGGTTATGAGCGTAGATTTTTCCTGGGATAAATCCGCCCAGACCTACATTGATATGTACAACGATATTTTAGCTTAATTTTTTCATACAAGGAGAACCAATATGAGCGTAAAACGCAAAGACATTCAAGAGGCGATACACAATAAGCTGTCCAGATACTTCAGCGTACCCCTTGAAGAAGCAACTAAGGAGCAGATGTATAAGGCTACCGTTATGACGGTGCGTGACATCCTTGCTCAAAAACGCAAGCTGTTCAATGCAAAGACCAAGGAACAGGGCAAAAAGAAGGTTTATTATATGTGTATGGAGTTCCTTATGGGTTGCTCCCTGCGCACAAACCTTTGTAACTTAGGACTTGAAAAGGAATATGCAGGTGTTCTTAAGGAATACGGCTTTAAGCTTGACGAGATATACGAGATGGAAGCCGACCCGGGTTTGGGTAACGGCGGTCTTGGCAGACTTGCAGCCTGCTTTATGGACTCTCTCTCCACCCTTGCATACCCTGCAAGAGGCTACTCTATTCTTTACGAATACGGTCTGTTTAAGCAGAAGCTGGCAGAGGGTGAGCAGATAGAGCTTCCCGATATATGGATGCCCGGCGGTGACGTATGGCTCGTTCCCCGTCAGGACAAATCCTGCGTTGTACGCTTTGGCGGCACTATAACCGAAAAATGGGACAACGGCCGTTGTGAAATTATTCACGAGAACTATGAAGAGGTAGAGGCTGTTCCCTACGATATGCTTGTTTCCGGTGCAGACAGCGAGGCTATTACCACCCTCCGTCTCTGGAAGGCACAGGATATCCGCAACTTTAATATGGAGCTTTTCTCTCAGGGGCAGTACATCAAGGCTGTTGAGGAAAACACCATAGCACAGACCATTTCCAAGGTGCTTTATCCTAACGATAACCATCCCGAGGGTAAGCTGCTCCGTCTCAGCCAGCAGTATTTCCTTGTAAGCGCATCTCTCCAGAACATTATTCACGACCACATTTCTATCTATAAAAACCTTAACACTCTTCCCGAAAAGGTTGCTATCCATATAAACGATACCCATCCTGCTCTTTGTATACCCGAGCTTATGCGTATCCTTATGGATCTTCACAACTATTCCTGGGAGCAGGCGTGGGATATGGTAGTAAGAACTATGTCTTACACCAACCATACCGTTATGCCCGAAGCTCTTGAGTGCTGGAACGAGGGTCTCTTCCGTCTCAAGCTGCCCCGTCTGTATATGATTATCCGCGAGATTAACGAGCGTTTCTGTGCAGAGGCTTGGAATTGCTTCCCCGGCAACTGGAACAAGGTTGGCAGAATGTCTATTATCAACAACGGTCAGATCCGTATGGCAAACCTTTCCGTTATCGGCAGCCATAAGATAAACGGCGTTTCCGCATTGCATACCGATATATTAAAGTCCAACACCTTCAGAGACTTTAACGATATGTATCCCGAAAGGTTCCTTAACGTAACCAACGGTATAGCTCACCGCAGATGGCTCTGCTATTCCAACCCCCGTCTTGCAAAGCTGTTGGACAGCACCATTGGCAGCGGCTACCGCACCAATGCGGCAGAGCTTGTTAAGCTCCTTCAGTACCAGGACGACGCTCCTATCCTTGACGAGCTTGCAAAGATCAAGCACGACAATAAGGTAGATTTCTCCAACTATATGCGTCGCACCGCAGGTGTAGAGCTTGACCCTGACTCCATCTTCGACGTACAGGTTAAGCGTATTCACGAGTATAAGCGTCAGCTTCTCAACGCTATCCACATCATCAGCATCTACTGTGCACTTAAGGAAAATCCCGACCTTAATATCAGACCCAGAACCTTTATTTTCGGCGGTAAGGCAGCTCCCGGCTACTATATGGCTAAGGACATCATCCGTCTTATCTGCTACATCAGCGCAGATATTCAGAAGAATCCCAAGATCAAGGAAAAGCTTAACGTACTCTTCCTTGAAAACTATAACGTAACTCTGGCAGAGCATCTTATTCCTACTGCCGACGTAAGCGAGCAGATTTCTCTTGCAGGTAAGGAAGCCAGCGGTACGGGTAATATGAAGTTTATGATAAACGGCGCCGTTACCATCGGTACCCTTGACGGTGCAAACGTTGAGATTTGTGAAGAGGTAGGCGAGGACAACATCTTCATCTTCGGTCACACCGCAGAAGAGGTTGACGAGCTTTGGAAGAAGGGCTACGCTTCCTCCTACTACTATAACAGAAACGAGTCTCTCAAGAAGGCGATAGACTATCTGCAAACAGGCTTCAACGGCAGATCCTTTGCTGATATAGCAAACTATCTCCTCTTCTCCTATGGCATAGCTGACCCATATATGTGTCTTGCAGACTTTGACTTCTATCAGGACGCTCATAACGAGCTGCTTGCAGCCTACGAGGACCGCAGAGCGTGGAACAAGATGTCTCTTGTAAACATAGCAAAGGCAGGCAAGTTTGCCGCAGACAGAAGCATAATGGACTATGCCAACGATATCTGGCATCTCCAGAGACTTAAGGGCAAAAAATAATCTATAATTATTTCGGGGGCGCTTTGTGGCACTTAGAGTTCTAAATGCACAAACCGACCGTGGTAACGCGGTGGATTGTGTATCAATCACATATAAAAACGGAAAAATAAGCGGTAGCAGGGCTTTGGCTATTGGCGAGGAAATGATACCGGTTTTGAAAACAAGGCGCTCTCTTGCAGTGCTTAAGGCAACGTTACTGTTTGCCCGTGACGGCGGCGAGGATATGCGTGTTGACGGTGTATGGTCTGGGCTTGACAAGGGCTTTGACGTGTACAGGTTTGACCTTCCCATCCCCTCCGTTGCAGGTCTGTACTTTTACGGGTACGAGCTGCATACCGCATCGGGCAAGTGGTATATGCGTGCAGGCGGCACTATAGGCTATGATAAGGTATATATAGGCAGGATGCTTATATATGACGAAAAGTATAAGTCTCCCTCCTGGCTTGAGGGCGGCATAATCTATCACGTGTTTGTAGACAGGTTTTACAAGGGCAGTAGGGAAGTTCCCGTAAGGGATGACGCCGTTATGCTTACGGATTGGGATAACGGCGTCCCCGAATACGCAGAGCATCAGGGTGATTTTCTGCCTAACAACACCTTCTTCGGCGGCACCCTCTGGGGCGTTGCCGAGAAGCTGGACTACCTGGCAGAGCTTGGTGTTACCTGTATCTATCTCAGCCCCGTGTTCAAGGCGTATTCCAACCATAAGTACGACACGGGCGACTATATGAAGGTTGACGAGATGTTCGGCGGCGACGAGGCTCTTAAGAATTTGTTTGACCAAGCGGCAGAACGGGGTATAGGCGTTATTCTGGACGGCGTGTTTAACCACGTGGGCGATGATAGCCTTTACTTTGATAAATACGGCAAATACGGCGGCAACGGTGCATACTCCGGCGGTCAGTCAAGCCCCTATTACAGCTGGTTTAACTTTAAGGAGTATCCCGATTACTATCAGTCCTGGTGGGGTATAGGCAACCTTCCCCGTGTAAACCGCAACCATTCTTTCCGACAGCTTATTAACGGCGTGGGCGGCGTAGTAGATAAATATATGTCAATGGGTGCGGCAGGCTTCCGTCTTGACGTAGTTGACGAGCTGGAAAGCGATTTCGTTACCGAGCTTTGTGCGGCTATAAAGAGCAAGAAGGAGGACGCCTATATAGTTGGCGAGGTTTGGGAGGACGCCTCTGACAAAATGGCTTACGGTGAGCGTAAGAAGTATTTTCAGGGTGCCCAGCTCGACTCGGTAATGAACTATCCCCTCCGCAGTGCCATAGTGGAGTACGTGCTTCACGGCAGTGCAGACTTTTTAGCAGACACAGTAGATACCTTATACAGACATTATCCCTTACACAAAACCTCATATATGATGAACATTCTCGGCACCCACGATACCGAGCGTATCCTTACCATAATGGGCGGTGAGCGTTCTGACGGCTATACCAATGCAGAGCTTGCGGTTAAGAAAATGGATACCCTTCACCGTATCGTGGCACGCCACAGGCTTATGACGGCAGTGCTGCTGCAGATGACCCTTCCCGGTATACCTTGCATCTATTACGGTGACGAGGCGGGTATGGAAGGCTACCGTGACCCCTTTAACCGTTGCCCCTATCCCTGGGGCAGGGAGGACAAGGAGATATTCAGTTGGTACAAAACGCTGATAAACCTCAGGAAGGACAGCGTGTTCAAGTCCACTGCCTTTAAGGTTCTTAAGGCAAAGGGCGGCCTCTTTGCTTTCGAGCGTGGAGAGGAAGCGGATAGAGTAGTGGTATGCACCAACACCGGGGGCGACACGGCAAGACTTACGCTTGAGGGTGAGTACAGATCCATGCTCACTGATAAAGAATACGAGGGCTTTATAGACGTTCAACCCGGTATGGGCGAGGTTTTGAGAATACAGCAATAACAGTTTGTAACACTTGGCATATACTGTACCAATCATAATAATTAAATCGGCGGTGGCATATAATGGATAATGTGTTTAACGAAATATGTCAGGCTTACGGCTTGAAAGGGACAGTAAAAGAGGTTGTTCCCTTAAAAAGAGGACACATAAACAATACATACAGAGTAGATATGGACGTAGACGGTAAAATAAGGTCTTACCTATTTCAGCGTGTAAACAACTACGTTTTCAAAAAACCGGAGCTTATTATAAAAAACGTTCAGGCTGTTACCTCCCACGTAAGGCGTAAGCTGGAGGAAATGGGTGAGCCTGACGTTAAGCGGAAGGTTATAAGGCTGTACAAAAACGGCGACAATTGCCTGTACGTTACCCAAAGCGGTGAGTATTGGCGTGTTATGACCTTTGTTTACAATGCGGCAACCTACGACGTTTACGATAACAAGATGCTTGAGGCTGTTGGCAGAGGCTTTGGTCGCTTTTTGTCTATGCTTTCTGATTTTCCCGGCGGCGACCTATACGAAACTATTCCCAATTTTCACAACACACCTTTGCGTTTTGATACCTTTTTCAAGGCATACGACGAGGATACTTCCGGCAGAGCGGCTGAGCTTTGCGAGGAGGTAGAGTATCTCCGCACGGTATACAAGCACGCCTACCGTTTTACAGATTTGTATAATCAGGGCAAAATCCCCGTAAGGGTTACTCATAACGATACGAAGGGTAACAACATAATGCTGGATATCCGCACCGGTGAGCCCTTGGCGGTTATCGACCTGGATACGGTTATGCCCGGCTTTACCATGACCGACTTTGGTGACGCCGTACGTTTTGCGGCAAATACCGCAGCAGAGGACGAGGCAGACCTTTCCAAGGTTTCCCTGGACCTTGACAGATACAGGGCGTTTGCGGCAGGCTTTTTGCCGCCGATGATGGGGAAGATAACGAATACCGAGATAAAGAATATGCCTTGGGGTGTTATCCTTATGGCACTGGAGCTGTCTGTCCGTTTCCTTACGGATTACCTTGAGGGGGACAAATACTTCAAAACAAGCTACCCTACCCATAACCTGGTTCGAGGCAGGTGTCAGCTGGCGTTAGCTAAGGATGCCCTTAAAAAGCTTGAGGATATGGATAATATCACCGAAAAGTATATACAAATTTAGTTAATAATAACGGAACAAATCTTTAGTAAAATATCTTGACATTTTGTATAAAAGTAGTATAATTATTTGTAAGCAGTATAATTGTAACTGTTTAATTTAATGTTTGAATGGGCGTATTGATGGGCGTTACAGATATAGTTGAGGAAAATGCACTTGTAGCATCTGCCAAAAACGGCGACGATGAAGCGTTTAAGCTGTTAGCGGAGCGGTACAACGGTATGTTAACAAGCTATGTAATGTCCTTATCCGTACCCAAGTCTGAGCATGAGGATTTAATGCAAGAGGCGTTAATCGGGCTTTTGCGTGCCGTCCGCACCTACGACGGTGTAAGCTCCAGGTTTTCAACCTACGTACTGACCTGTGTCCGTAACAGTGTTGTATCCTGGTTAAGAAAGTATGGCAAGCGTAAGCACGAGGTTATCAGCGAGGATGTTGAGGCACTGGCTGGTCTTGATGACAGAAGCACGCCGGAGTTTCAGTCCTTGGATAGGGAAAGCACAGGTCAGTTATATGACAGGTTTTTCTCGGTACTTTCTAAGTTTGAAGCTGCAGTTTTTGAGTTGTATTTGGCTGAGATCCCTTATGCAGATATAGCTAAACGGCTGAACAAAAACGAAAAAAGCGTTGATAATGCAATACAAAGGATCAAAGCCAAGCTTAAAAAGCTTGTTTGATAATAAGGGGTAACCCAAAATTTACATTATACCAAAGCGAGGTAAAAATTATGTACGAAGACAAGACATTGGTTTGCAAAGAATGCGGCGCAGAGTTCGTATTTTCCGCAGGTGAACAGGCTTTTTACGCTGAGCGTGGCTTCCAGAACGAGCCCCAGCGTTGCAAGGCTTGCCGTGACGCTAAGAAGAACGCTGCCAGAGGTCCTAAGGAATACTTCACTACCACTTGCGCTAACTGCGGTAATGAAGCTAAGGTTCCCTTTAAGCCTTCTGATGACAGACCCGTGTACTGCAGTGAGTGCTTTGCAGCTCAGAAGCAGTAACTGATTTGCGAATTTATTAAATTAAATAAATAAGCAAAAAAGAGGTGGCTTATGCCACCTCTTCAGCTTGATGACAAATCTTGTCATCAAGCTGGCAGAGTGCTGAGAAAGAGTGCAGGCAAGACGAACCGAGGGGAAAACTGTACTAAGTACTGTGAGCCGAGGTTCGTTTTGAACGAAAAAACAAATAAAATGCAGAAAATTCAGGAAAATTTTCCCTGAATTTTCTACTTTAGAATGAGTATGTTTTATTCTTTTTCGTGCTCTGTGCCTTTGTCAGCGGTCTGAAGAGGTGGCTTATGCCACCTCTTCTTCTGTTTTAGAGGGTCTACGCTATAGGTAGAAAGCCTGTCAGCGATAGGGAAAGGGCAATGGTAGGCAGTATACCAAGGATAGTACCAAGCAACGCCGCTGTGTAAGGAGCCCCTACCTTTCCAAACAAGCTTCCCGTAACACCTAAGCCAAAAAAACGTAAGCAGTTAAGGCTGAGGGCAGTCAAAAACACTCCTGCCTTATCCTTTTTTATCAGTATGCCCCCTACCTTGGCGCCGTCGCTTTTCTTTCCCCTGTAATATGATGCAGTAAACAGCACCGCCACGCAAAGCAGGCACATCAAAAAAGCAACTGCCGTGGGCAGTAAATACCCAAATATAATAAAACAAACGGTGGTAGGCATCACAACAAAGCATTTCAAAGCAATAATCGCAAGGGAGCAAAGGATTGATATACACCAATCCTCCCTGATATACGCCCCGATGTTTTCCGCATCGGGACAGCTTTTTCTTATCCATAGATAAAGTATAAAGCATAGCACAAATAAAACCGCAAGGTTTTTCAAACCACCGCCGTCCTTGGACATAGGCATACCCCTTTAAGAGCAGATATATTGTATGGGTTGAAAATATATGCTTTCTTTGCGTGTTTTATTCCAAAAAGCGTCATTTTCTCTTGCAATTGTAACGCTATGCTGTTATAATAAACTGTATTCTTTTGTAAAATCCTGTCTTTAAGGAGTGTTTGTAGATGAAAGGTATAGTGCTTGCGGGCGGTAGAGGAACAAGACTTTATCCACTAACCAAGGCTGTTTCCAAACAGCTTTTGCCTGTATATGATAAACCCCTTATATATTACCCCTTGTCCACCCTTTTGCTTGGCGGTATAAGGGAGATACTTATTATTTCCACCCCCGAGGATATTTCTTCCTACGAGGCACTTCTGGGCGACGGCTCTACCTTCGGTGCAAAGCTGTCCTATGCAGTGCAGGAAACACCCAGAGGTTTGGCAGACGCCTTTATTATCGGCAAGGATTTTATTGGCGGTGACAACGTATGCCTTATCCTTGGGGACAACGTGTTTTTCGGTCAGGACCTTACCCGGATCCTGCAAAGGGCATCTGCCCGTAAGGAGGGTGCAACCATCTTTGGCTACCCCGTTAAGGATCCCAGAGCCTTTGGCGTTGTGGAGTTTGACAGCAAAAAGCGTGTTATTTCTATAGAGGAAAAGCCGGAAAAGCCTAAGTCCTCCTATGCGGTACCGGGACTGTATTTTTACGATAGCCGTGTGTGCGACATAGCCGCTAACGTAAAGCCATCTGCCAGAGGGGAGATAGAGATTACCTCTGTAAACAACGCTTACCTTGAGCTTGGGCTTCTTAACGTGGAGCTTATGGGCAGAGGCATGGCGTGGCTTGACACGGGCACCCCTCAAGGACTGCTGCAAGCGGCAGAGTACGTGGAGGCTGTACAGTCAAGACAGGGCTTTTACATAGCCTGCCTTGAGGAGATAGCCTGGAGAAGGGGACTTATAAACAAGGAGCAGCTTAAGGCGGTAGGTACGTCCCTTAAGATGACCGAGTACGGACAGTACATCTTATCCCTTGTAGAAGACTAATAATAAGGAGTTTTTTGACAGTGAAAACAGTTCTTGTTACAGGCGGTGCAGGCTTTATCGGCAGCAACTTTGTCAGATATATGCTGGAGACCCACCCCGATTATAGAATAGTTAATATCGATGCCCTTACCTATGCGGGCAACCTTGAAAACCTTGCAGACGTGGCAGGTAACCCTAATTATCGCTTTATTAAATGCGATATCAGCAAGGAGGATGAGGTAAAGTCTGTTTTCGACAGTGAAAATATAGACTATGTGGTAAACTTTGCTGCAGAAAGCCACGTGGACCGCAGTATATTATATCCCAACATCTTCCTATCCACTAACGTAGAGGGTACAAGGATATTGCTGGACGAGGCAAAAAAACGTTGGTCAGCCGACCCCGACGATAAGTACAACCGTACTTATAAGGAGGGCGTAAGGTTTTTACAGGTTTCTACCGACGAGGTTTACGGTGCTTTAGGTAAAACGGGTATGTTTACCGAGACCACTCCTCTCAGTCCAAACAGTCCTTATTCTGCTTCCAAGGCATCGGCGGATATGTTTGTGCGTGCCTATCACGAGACCTTTGGCTTGCCCGTAAACATAACCCGTTGCTCCAATAACTACGGCCCCTACCAATTTCCCGAAAAGCTTATACCTCTTATGCTCAGCAACTGTCTGGAGGGCAAGTCTCTCCCCGTATACGGCGACGGTCTGCAGATAAGAGACTGGCTCCACGTTAAGGACCACTGCCGTGCCATTGACTGTGTATTGCACAAGGGTCAGCTTGGCGAGGTGTATAACGTAGGCGGTAATAACGAAAAGGCAAATATAGAGATAGTTAAGCTTATAATTAAGGCGGTAGGTGCTTCTGAGGAGCTTATAAGCTACGTCAAGGACAGACCCGGTCACGACCGCCGTTATGCTATAGATAACACTAAGATAAGCACCACCCTGGGCTGGGCACCCCTTTACACCTTTGAGGAGGGAATAAAGGAAACGGTTGAGTGGTACTTAAATAACCAACAATGGGTAAAGAACGTAAAAAGCGGCAGCTACGCCGATTATTACGAAAAAATGTACAAGCCTGCACAGGCTGATTAACGGAGACGTCCTATGATACCTTTTAACCGTCCCCCATATACGGGTAAAGAAAAAGATTATATAGCTGAGGCAATAGCCGCAGGTAAAATCTGCGGCGACGGAGCTTTTACCAAAAAGTGCAACGCCTGGATAGAGGAAAAAACAGGCACAAGAAAGGCACTGCTTACCACATCCTGTACCCACGCCTTGGAGATGGCGGCGTTGCTTTGCAACGTTAAAGAAGGCGACGAGGTAATAATGCCCTCCTACACCTTCGTTTCCACTGCCGATGCTTTTGTACAGCGTGGTGCGGTAATAGTTTTCGTTGATATCCGCCCCGATACTATGAATATAGACGAAAAGCTGATAGAGGCGGCAATTACCCCCAAAACCAAGGCAATAGTTCCCGTGCATTACGCAGGCGTTTCCTGCGATATGGATGCTATAATGGCAATAGCCAAAAAGCACGGCGTTTACGTTGTAGAGGATGCGGCGCAGGGCGTTATGGCAAGCTACAAGGGTAAGGCTCTTGGTGCTATAGGTGACTTTGGCTGCTACAGCTTCCACGAAACTAAAAACTACAGTATGGGTGAGGGCGGTGCTTTGCTTATCCAAAGGGGTAACGAGGACGTAGAGCGTGCCGAGATCATCCGTGAAAAGGGTACGGATAGAAGCCGTTTCTTCCGTGGCCAGGTTGATAAATACACCTGGGTGGACTACGGCTCCTCCTAATTGCCCAGCGATATGAATGCGGCGTATCTCTACGCCCAGCTTGAAAAGGCCGAGGAGGTCAACAACTACCGCCTGTCCCTGTGGCAACGCTATTACGATGCACTGCTTCCTCTGGAGGAAGCGGGCAAGCTTAAGCTGCCAACCATACCTGAGGGGTGCGTTCACAACGCCCATATGTTTTATATCAAGGCAAAGGATTTGAAGGAGCGTGGGGAGCTTATAGCCTTCCTTAAGGAGCACGGTGTTGCCAGCGCCTTCCATTATATACCTTTGCACAGTGCCCCCGCAGGTATCAAATTCGGCCGCTTCCACGGTGCGGACGTTTATACCACCGTCGAAAGCGAGCGTCTGCTTCGTTTGCCTATGTACTACGGTCTTACTGAGGCAGAGGTAGACGTAGCCACATCCGCAGTTAAGGAGTTTTACGGCATAGTATGAAGAAAATTGCAATAATAGGTGCAAACAGCTTTCAAAACAGGCTGATACTCAAGGCAAAGGAAATGGGGTATGAAACCCATGTGTTTGCCTGGGAATGCGGCGACGTAGGGGAGCAAACTGCAGACTTCTTTTATCCCATAAGCATAGTGGAAAAGGAGCAGATACTTGACAAGTGCAAGGAAATAGGTATAGACGGCATAGCCTCTATCGCATCGGACCTGGCGGTAATAACCGTAAACTACGTGGCAGAGAATATGGGGCTTGTCTGCAACTCCTACGAGGACAGCTACGTCTGTACAAATAAGTACGCTATGCGTGCCGCCTTTGAAAGGGCAGGGGTCCCCGTGCCCAGATATACCAAGGTTTCCAAAACACCTGCCCCGGAGGAGCTAAAGGGCTTTACCTTTCCTCTTATAGTAAAGCCTACCGACCGTAGCGGCAGCCGAGGTATCACTAAGGTAAACAGCTTTGCCGAGCTGGGGCGGGCTGTGGAAAACGCTCTGTCCCAGTCCTTTGAGAAAAGTGCCGTAATCGAGGAGTTTATTCGGGGTGACGAGTATAGCTGTGAGTGCGTTTCCTATCAGGGCAAGCACCATTTTCTGGCCCTTACCAAAAAGTACACCACGGGTGCACCCGCCTTTATCGAAACGGGTCATAAGCAACCCTCCGATATCCCCGAGGAATTTAAGCAGGGCATAATAGAGCAGATATTCAAGGCACTGACGGCTCTAAACATAAAAAACGGTGCCTCTCACTCTGAATTCAGGCTGGGCGACAACGGCGAGGCACGCATTATCGAGATAGGCGCCCGTATGGGCGGCGACTGCATAGGCAGTGACCTCGTGTATCTTTCCACTGGTGTGGACTTTGTCCGTGCCGTGGTGGATATCGCCTGCGGCAAGGCTCCTGACCTTGCACCCGTTCACGGTCCCCAAAATGCCGTTATAAAATTCGTTTTCGATGAAAAAGACCTGCGGGTGCTTGAAGAGGTAAAGGCGGATAGCGGCAAAAATCTGCATTACGTAAGCGATATGGATACCTCCAACATCGGCAAGATAACCGATAGCTCTAACAGAGTAGGATACTATATTTATACTGAATAATAAAAAACCGTCCGAGCTCGGACGGTTTTTTATTATGGATCAAATTGCTAAACAAGTATTCTATTGTTCTGCCGCAAAATTTCTTGGCACCTCTATTATTTCATCGGAACCGGGAAATACCAAATCCCACTTATCCTTATGGATACCTATCGCCCTAACCGGGATAAAATAAAATCGCTCGTCTTCGTTAAAGTGTTCAGCTTGTTCTGCGGTAAGGGCTCCAACCAGCTTTACCGTTCCGTTAACCGTTACGTAATTAAGGTCATATCCCTCGGAGATAAGCTTTTCAATTTCCTCCTTGTAGCTTGTTTTCAAAATATCCTTTCCGCTTTCCTCGTATTGCTCCCATATTTTGTTAAACTCTGCTCTCTGCCTGTTTAACTCGGATATTTCCTCCGTGGTTTTGTCTGTGCTCCACACCAAGGCGTAAAACAGGGTTTCGTGATCGGCGTCTTTATATTTTTCAAGCTGTTCTGCGGCGGTTTTGTCACCGTTGTTTGCTTTTTCCTGCAGTTTTGTTCTTATTAATCGTGCTCCGTTGTAGGCATCCCATTTGGAAAAGCTTAATTGAAACTCGTTAAAAAGCCTATGCTCGCCGTCCTTGAATAAATATACGGTACCGTCACGCTTCAACAGCTCTGACAAAGGCTTTCCGTTATGAACGTAGGTGCTTAACGGGTCTGCTTCGAGACCTAAAAAGCATTTGAATTCATTGTTAAACTTAATTTTGCGTGAATAATAATAAGCACCGTTATCCCCGGCTTCCCATTCGCCATCCCCAAAAATCACAAACGAAGGCTCATTGTTTACAGGGCTTGTTTTGACGTCTTCTTCGGGTATTTCTACGGGGCAGGAAAGAAGCACAAGGTTTTCAAGGGGCTTATCCGTTGTTACCTCGCTCTCCTCGCTTTCAACGCTTTCATTTGGCAGAGCAATAATAAGGCTTTCGTTTGTGATATGCTCTACGCCCTTATCGGCTTGGTTTAACGGAATCAATGTAGCGGCTGCCATCACCGCCAAAACAAGCAATACGGTTACAGAAAACACGGCTGTTTTTTTATACTGTTTAAGCTTTTCGTTCCGTTTTTGGTATACGCTGTTTATAAACTGTCTGTCATCCTTCATACAAGGTCCTCCTTTATCAGCTCTGCTTTAAGCTTTTCCTTTGCTTTTCGTGCAATTTGATAAAGCTTGTTTTTAGATATTTTTAATACCTTTTCTGCTTGTTCGTATCCCAGATTTTCAATGTAAAGCAGATGCATAAGCAGCTTTTCGTCCTCGGGAAGGGTGTCCAGAGCTTTATATATTAAGCGTTTTCTCTCGGATAACAAAAACTCCTCCTCCGCATCTGCCGTTTCACCCTTGTGTACATCCTTACAGGGTAAGGCTTTCCCGGCTTTACGTAGATAATCAATGCTAAGATTTCTGCCTATGGAAAACAACCAGGTTTTGAAGGAGGCATCTCCCTTATAGCGTGGCTTTTTGATAAGCAATCGCACAAACACGTCCTCAGCAAGATCCTCAGCCGTATCCAAATCGTTTACGTAGCGGTTTATAAAAAGAATAAGACCTTTTCTGTAGCTTATTACAATATCCTCAAAGGCGTTTGTATCACCCTGCAAAAACTGACGGTAGCTATTTTCTATGGATTTTCCCTCAAGCAATATATCCACTCCTTCCACCCCTCCTTTCTGCGTTTTTAAGGTACCTTACACCTATTATACGGATAAAGTCCCTGTTTTTGTTAAAAAAACGCAAAAAAATTGTGTCTCCCGAAAAACGGGAGACACGCATTTTATAAAATTTTAGAAGCCGTTTATAATGCCTGCATCGTACTTAAGTACCTCGGTAGCATCAAGGTTGTTAACCTTGGTGTCGGAGTTTACGTCTGCAACGGAAGGGATAGAGTTGGTAATGCCTGCGTCATACTTAAGTATCTCGGTAGCGTCAAGGTTGTTAACCTTGCCGTCGCCGTTGGCATCGCCCTTGGTACCTGTTTCGTAGCCCTTATCCACGTCTGCACGCTTGGGGGTAATAAATACCTCGTCCTTAAGCTCAAAGGCAGGTGCGGACTGGCTCTTGTTCTCGGAGGCAAACATCTTTAAGGTAATGCCCTCTTTCGTTACGCTTATAAGAGAAACGCCGTGGGTGCGTGCAGGGTCAGCCGTATTCTTATAACGGTAAGCAAGTATATCGTTGTTATAGGTTGCAGGCTCTACAAGCGTACCCGTGGTACCTCTTTCGCAGTCGGAAGAAGCGGCTTGGATGTAATATGTACCCTTGTCGGCATCAGCGTCAACTACAGCACCGTCGTAAAGTCTATGGGTGCGGGCATAAATGTGGTTGTTACCTGCAAAGGCAATATCAACACCGTACTTGTCACAAAAATCTGACCAGTTACCGTAATGGCTGTCGGCACCTGTGTTGCCGCTAAACCACTGATAATGCTCGGAAATAAACAAATACTTATATTTGCCTTCCATTTCCTCGATAACCTTACCTGCCCAGTCCTGAAGCTGTGCACGGACGGTAGCGTTCATAGTTTCGTTATCAAAGAAGAACCAAAGAATATCGTTATAAAGGGTGTAATAAACAACACCGGGCTCGTAGGGGGTAGTGCTGTCCCCAAGGAAGCAGTTTTCGGGGTTGTTGTGGGTGGTACGGAAATAGTTGAAGGTGTTGTTGCTATCCGTATTGTTCATATTATCGTGGTTGCCGTTAAGGTCAAGATACAGATAGTTTTTTATCCAATTCACGTTATAAAGCTGTTTCCAAAAATAGTGGCTGCCGCCGTATGCTACGGTATCACCCGTGCTGAAAATCATATCGATACCGTTGGTGGACTGGCTTGCTGCGTATGCTACTGCATTTGTTGCCGCAGAAAGTCTGCCGCCGAGAGGGGAGTATGTATGGAAGTCGCTTATCCAAACAAAGCTGTACTCCTCCGCACCGGAGGTCTTGAAATAACGGGTAGAGGAATAGCTGCCCTTACCGTCGCCTATGCGGTACTTGTATCTGGTTGCAGGCTTAAGTCCTGTAAGGTCTGCACCGTAATTCAAAAACTTATGCTCCTCGGAAAAAACAGGCTCTGCAGCAGAGGTTGCAAAGGTGTTACCTAAAAAATACTTATAATCGGTATCGTTATAGGTACCCGCAACGGTGGTAACGTTGTCCCAGCCGCTTTCAGAGGCAGGCTTATATTCCACGAAGCAAGCGGTGCAATCGAAATCAGAGTGCCAGCTAATGCCTATTTCCGTATCGCAGTTTTCGCCGGGGTTGGCACAAATCACGTAAACGCTGGTGCTGGTAGCGGCACCTGCTTCAAAAACGGCAGGAACAGCCAGAAAACTAAAACAAAGGGTCATACAAAGCAGTAAAGTGAAAATGCGTTTCATAACACAAAACCTCCTTTTTTGGTATTATAACACTATTTTTTAATAAAATCAATATGCAAAAAGAGTGTTGCAAAAAAGAATAAATAATGTTAAAATATGTTAAGTAAAAACCCGGGAGGCTGCTATGCTGTTTTCTACAGGCAACAACGTAATTGATATAGATATTGCCGCCACCAACGGTGCATACAGCACGGGGCAGTACACCAGGCAAAGATGTCAGTGTCCCGTTTGCCGTAATTTTGACGAGCAGATAAGTGCCATGGACAGGTCAAGCCTTGCTTTTTTGGAGGAGCTTGGTGTGGTTGCCGCAAAGTGTCCCGACCTTTGGGCGTATGAGCCGGGGGAGAGGGAGGGGAGTCAGAAGCATTATCTGCTCTACCCTGTAAAATGCAAGGTGGTTAAGTATGACCCTGACGGGGAGGAATGGCTAAGCATAAGACAGGGTCTTAGCGTGGCAATAAAGGTAGAGGGTAAGGCAGTAAGTCTCCTTTTGGATTGGGAGCTGGCTTGGACCCATAAGTAAACGGAGGTATTTATTATGAAGCTTTTAAGACTGTCAGCATTAGTTATCAGTGTAATGCTTATTTTTACCGCTTGTGCAGGCGGTGATAATAACGTCGATAGCTCGGGCACAAAATCCGAGATTAACGACGATATCGTTACCAGCAGAGACGGCGGTAAGGGTACCTTTTACTATCCCGATGAGGATTTTAATAACTACCTTACGGCTGAGAAGGAGTTTGACGGTACCGCCCAGGATATAATAGACACCCTTTACGAGCTGGGGAATTACGGCGACGTAAAGGTTGGTGTAAACAATTGGTATATAAAAGGTAATACCCTGCACATTGATTTTGATGGTGAGCTTAAGAAGGCAACGGGTAGCTCTGCCCAGGAGTATTTTTCTATGTACGGCACCGTAAAGACCCTTAAATCCTGCTTCGGTGTGGAGCTTGTACGCCTTACGGTAAACGGCTCCGACTTCAATACCCCCCACGGTAATTACGACCTTCCCATCTGATTTATGAAAATGGCTTTCGTTTTTCCAAAGCCCCTGCTTGAAGTGGTGGCAAGGCTTGAGAAGGCAGGATACCGTGCCTATTTTGTAGGCGGCTGTGTAAGGGATGCTCTTTTGGGAAAGGTCCCTCACGATTACGATATAGCCAGCTCTGCCACGCCTGATAAGGTTATGGAGCTGTTTTCGGATTGCACCGTTATCCCCACGGGCATAAAACACGGTACGGTAACCCTTATATACGGCATCTACAGTGTGGAGCTTACAAGCTTCCGCAAGGAGGGTGGGTATACGGATAACCGCCATCCCGACAGAGTGGAGTTTGTAGGGAGTATAGAGGAGGACACCGCCCGCAGGGACTTTACGGTAAACGCTCTGTGCTACAGCCCCTCAGAGGGCGTGCTGGACTTCCACGGCGGTATTACCGATTTACAGGCAGGGGTAATAAGGTGCGTTGGGAAGGCAGAACAGCGTTTTAAGGAGGATGCACTGCGTATCCTTCGTGCTCTCCGTTTTGCCGCCAGGCTTGACTTTACCCTTGAGGAAAACACCGCCACCGCTATCCTGGAGCAAAAGGAGCTTATTAAAAACATAGCGGCAGAACGTGTTTTGGCTGAGCTTAAGGCTTTTTTTGTCACCGAACGGTGTCCAAGGCTTGCAGGTGCTTTTCTTCCCGTTCTGTGTACGGCTACAGGGGCAGAATGCCCGGAGGAGGCAGAGCCTTTGCTTAAGGCTCTTCGGTCCTTGGATGGGGACTGCAGGCTTGCATACTTTTTTGCTTATCTTGGAGGCAGTGTAGACGGTGCAAGGGCTTTGATATTAAAGCTTAAGCCGGACACAAAAACCCTGTTACAGGTGCTGTCTGCGGCAGAGGCTATGTATGAAAGCTGCTTCGATACGGCTTTGTCTCTCGCCCTTACCGCCAGAAGAAGGGGAATACAGAACACAAGGCTTATGTACGCAGTGTCCGTTGCAGAGGGCAAGGCTTTCTGTACCGATTGTCTGTCACGGCTTGACAAGCTGGAAAAGGGTATCCTGCCCATTAATCCGGCTGAGCTTATGCTTAAGGGCGGGGATATAAAGGCTATCGGTGTAAAGGATGGCAAGGACATAGGCAAGGTGCTGGAGCATTTGTATATCTGCGTCCACGGTGGTACAGAAAATACTAAAGAAGCTTTAACTGAAGAAGCAATAAAATTTATATCCTATATGCAGTGAAAGAAAGGAAAAGAAATGAAGAAAACAATAGCGTTATTTTTAAGCATAATATTTACACTGTCAGCACTGGTTTCCTGTGTTGACGTTAATCTGGAAACGGGTAGCTCCGAGGTGATATCGGAGCAATCGGGGGAAGAAAACGGTTCTGCTTTCAGCGAGGAAAGTCAATATATCCCCAGTGTAGAGGAGTCCTCTGCAGAGTCGGTAGCTCCCCCTGTTTACACCCCCATCTATCCCGAAAGCTATAGCGAAAGGGTAGCCTACTACACCAACTACGAGCTTGAGGCAGACGTAAACGACAGCTACTTCAACGGCTCTGTATTCGTGGGCAACTCTATAATGCTTCATTACAAAAACTATGTAAGCACCAACCGTGCTACAAACAGCGGTCTGCTGGGTGACGCCTCCTTCTTTGCGGCGGCAAGCTTCAGCTTCTATAACAACAAAAACCAAAACGCCTCTCAGGCAGACTGTGCGTGGCCCGTATTCCGTGGCGAAAAGCTTAACATAACCGACGCTGTAGGCAAAATGGGTGTAAAAACGGTTTATCTCTCCCTTATGGCACTTAACGATATAGCTATGTATAAGGACGGGATGACAGGCGTTAACGAGACCTATAATTTGTTCGTATCCCTTGTAAACGAGCTTAAAAGCACCTATCCCACCCTTACCGTTGCGGTAATGGGCAACACCTATCTTCATAGCTCCAGCAACAATATGACCCATAAGCTCAATAACGGCAGTATCCACACCTTCAACACAAGGGTTCTTGATTACTGCAACCAAAACGGCATAGATTTTATCGACGTAGCCTATGCACTTATAGATGACGGCGGCTGTCTGGGTACCGAGTTCTGCAGTGACGTAGGTGCGGCAGTTGCCTGCCACCTTAATCAGTATGCCTTCAATGCATGGACGGAACAGCTTCGCGACTATGCAGAAAAGAAGCAAAGCGGCAGGTGGGCTAATCCTACCGAGCTTAAGGGCTTTAACTACTAGCAGAGATGTAAAAATAGTCCCGAGCGCAAAAATTGAAATTAATTAGTTAAGAAGTAGTTAAAGGTGGCACAGAAGTACCACCTTTAGCTTTATTTGTATTATATAATTTTTGCTATGGACGAACAGAACCACTCGCAGTACTGAGTACAGCTTCGGGTTCTGTTCGCCCATTCGGAACAATTTTTCCTATCCCTGCGATGTAAAAATGGCGTAGACCGCAAGAAAATAACATATTGAATTAAGAAGTAGTTTAGCATGGCACTGTTAGTACCACGCTAAACTTTTTAATATCATATTAAATATTAATATCAAATATATAAACAGTCAACAAAAAACGAAAATACTAAAGGAGTTATTTGTAGGGACTGGCGTCCTCGACGGTCCTTAACCCAGCGGTTAAATTCTATCTGCGGTTTTAACGATAATATCTTCAAAGCTTTTGATAATACCTTTATATCAGCTTTATCAAATCCAAAACACTATCCAAAACGGGTACTCCCATAGCGGATAAACGCTTCTTGCACTGGTGTCCTTTGGCGATAAGCACGCAGTCCACTCCCATTGCTTTTGCAGTTTCAAAGTCGTGTACGGTGTCACCGATAAACAGTGCCTTTTGGGGACGCTCTCTTTTTATCCATTCCTTGCCCAGCTCCACCTTGCTTACGGCAAGGAGGTTATCCAGTGCAAGGGTCTCCTCAAAATAGCTTTCAATTCCTAAAGGGGCAAGCTGTGCCCTTAACAAATTCTTTTCTGTAGCGGAAAGTATTATCTGCTTCAGACCAAGGGAGGCAAAGTGGGCGAGGGCACTCTCAACTCCTTCGCAAAGGGTGCAGCTTTCGGCAGCATTTCGGTATAGCTCTGCCCATTCGTCAGCCAGCTCCTCATAGCTTTCCACGCTGAAATCAAAGCCAACAGCCCTGTAATAGTCCTTGATAGGGAAGCCAAACACCTTTTTATACGTATCAATGTTAACGGTTTTAAGTCCGCGCCTGTCAAGCAGGGCGTTAACCACGTCCAGGCAGGGCAAAACGTCGTCCAGTATAGTGCCGTTAAAGTCCCAGATTATATGTGTATATTTCAAATAAAACACCTCCAAGTCATAAGAATATTATACACAGCCACGGTAAAAGTTGGTGAATTTTTTGTAAACCCCGCAATTATACTATATTAATTTGTGTTTTTTTAAGGGAAAAGCCTTTACAAAGGGTAAAAATTGTGTTATTATGCATATATCCTGTAAGGAGGCTTTTGGGTATGTTTAATATACGCATTTACGCATACGCATTTTATTATTACTGCACTTATTATTGTTGCGTTTGATTTGCGTTGGCGTTTTGTACAGGTTAAGCATATTTCAGCTTTATGAGATGTTTATCGGGTGCTGCCAATGCCGCAGTACCCGTTTTAGTTTGTAAATCAAAGGAGGTATATCCATTATGCCTATAACAAAATTATTGGAAAAAAACAGCGATCTTTACGGTCAGGATTCCGCATTGGTGGAGCTTAATCCCGAGGCACAGCCTCGCCGTGTTGTCTGGAAGGAGTATAACCTTATCGAGGCAACGGGTGCCTCCTCTTTCAGAAAGGAAATAACCTGGGCACAGTTCAACGAAAAGGCAAACCGTTTTGCAAACTTTCTGCTCTCCCGTAATATCGGCAAGGGTGACAAGGTTGCAATATTGCTTATGAACTGTCTGGAGTGGCTGCCTATCTATTTCGGCATCCTTAAAACGGGTGCCCTGGCTGTACCACTTAACTTCCGTTATGCGGCTGACGAGATAAAGTACTGTCTTGGCTTGGCAGAGGCAGATATGCTTGTGTTCGGTCCCGAGTTTATCGGCAGGGTAGAGGAGATAGCAGACAAGCTGGACGATACCCATACCCTTATATACGTGGGCGAGGGCAGCTGTCCTACCTTTGCAGAGGACTACTTTAAGCTGACCCACTATTGCCGTGACGACAACCCCGGTATTGAGCTTAGTGATGACGACTATGCGGCTATATATTTCTCCTCCGGCACCACAGGCTTCCCCAAGGCTATCCTTCACAAGCACAGAAGTCTTATGCACTCCTGCAAGGTGGAGCAAAAACATCACGGTCAAACCAAGGACGACGTGTTCCTTTGTATTCCTCCTCTTTATCATACGGGTGCAAAGATGCACTGGTTTGGCAGTCTTATCTCCGGTGGTAAGGCAGTGCTTCTCAAGGGCACAAAGCCTGAGGACGTACTAAACGCCGTTTCTTCCGAAAAATGCACCATAGTATGGCTGTTGGTTCCGTGGGCGCAGGATATTCTAAACTCTCTTGACCGTGGGGATTTGAAGCTGGAAAACTATTCTTTGTCCCAGTGGAGGCTGATGCATATAGGCGCACAGCCTGTTCCCAAGAGCCTTATCAACCGCTGGCTGGACTATTTTCCCGGTCATCAGTACGACACCAACTACGGCTTGTCTGAGTCTATAGGTCCCGGTGCCGTACATCTCGGCGTGGAAAACGTACATAAGGTTGGCGCTATAGGCGTCCCCGGCTACGGTTGGGAAACCAAGATAGTAGACCCGGAGGGGAATATCGTTAAGCAAGGCGAGGTTGGCGAGCTTTGTCTTAAGGGCGACGGTAATATGGAGTGTTACTATAACGACGCTACTGCAACCGCAAACACCCTCAAGGGCGGCTGGCTCTTTACGGGTGATATGGCGATGGAGGATGAGGACGGCTTTATCTATCTGGTTGACCGTAAAAAGGACGTAATAATCACAGGCGGAGAAAACCTGTATCCGGTACAGATAGAGGACTTTATAAGTGCCCATCCTGCCGTTAAGGACGTGGCTGTTATCGGCCTTCCCGACACTCGCTTAGGTGAGATAGCGGCGGCTATAATCTCTGTAAAAGAGGGTATGAGGTGCAGTGAGGACGAGATAAACGAGTTCTGTACGGGTATGCCCCGTTATAAGCGTCCCCGTAAGATAATCTTTGCCGACGTTCCCCGTAATCCTACGGGTAAAATCGAAAAGCCTCTCCTCCGCAAGCTGTACGGCGGTGAGGGACTTGTTGCCTCCCAGAATATGTCGTAAATTAATTACGTAACCGTCTTAAATTCAATACCCCCGAAGAAGCACCGCCTGGTAGCTACTTCGGGGGTATATTAATTATCAACTAAGTATTATACGAAGTCGGGTCTTGTATAGAACAAGGGGAGAGGGAAGTTAGCCTTAAGCCCCATATCAAGCCCCTCGGTTAAACCTAGATAGGAGCCGGCGCCGAAAAACAGCCTTGTAGCGTCTATGGAGCCAAGAACAACCTCAGAGTCCTCTTCCGTGGCTTTAACGCTGTGAACGCCGTTTTTTACCTCGAGGGCTATTTTGCCGTAGCCTTTTATCTCGAAGACGTTCCTGCCGTCATACAGCTTGCTGTAGCTTGCTTTAAGGGCAAAAAACGCATCAAGAATTTTTACGTAATCGTGTATCAAAAAGCTTTCACAGCCTGTAATGGAAACGGTCTCACACATAGCTTCAAGAACCCTTAGCTTTTCACGCTCAAACATAAAAATACCCGCAACAAATACGCCACGCAAATCAAAGGCTTTGAGATACTGAGTAAGCACCAGTGGCAGCAGAGAAAAGTCCACAAGCTCAAACTCGGCAATAGTACGGTTGTCTTCACTGCAGATCGCATAGCCTATAAGACTGCCGCCCTTACTGACGGCGTAGGGCTTGTTCCTGCAGGTGTGTGTTATAGCGTGCAGAATAGACCTGTCCCTTTTAACGCAGGCTGTTTTTTCATTGCATAGCTTGTGTACAAAATCAAGGGTGCTGTCATCGCCTGCTTCTATAAGGGTAAACTCAATATCACCCGTATCGGCGTTGCCTGTAAAATGTCTGCCGTTATCCCTGTTAAAGGAAAAGCTGGCGGCAACACCCGCAGGTGTAAAACCAAAATACTCATACCTCTGGCGTCTGCCGCCAAGGAAGGCTATATCAGCACGGCTTTTAGAAGCCTCAACAGCGGTATTCATCAGGTCCTTCATATATCCCTTACCGCGGGCTTCCTTCAAAACGCCCATAGTGCCAAAGCCGTCTACCCTAATCCTTCGTCCGCAAACCTCCATCTCGGCAGGGAATACGCCAAGCATACCCTTTATACCGTCCTCTTCACGGACAATTACGTGGTCCTTTGCGGTGTTCCTTGCCACGTACAGCTTAGGGTGGTAAAGCTGAAAGTAATCGGTGTTACCCTCACCGCCGAAAATGATATTTGCCTTTTCCAAAATCTCTTCAAAATCTTCTGCTTTTGCCCATTCTGCCTTGTACATATCCGTTAACCTCTTAAAAAGATATTTTTCCCATCACTGCAGGGTATTTCGCTCCCGTTGCACTTTGCAGGTTGTTTGGTAAGCCCTTCAGCGTGTAGTATGCCAGCAAAGCAAAGGCAACCGCTTCCTTTGCGTCGCTGTTTTGTCCCTTCTGCTCCTGGGTGTATACCTTAACCCCGTGCTTTTCCATTTCTGTCTGTAAAAAACTCATAAGAGTTTTGTTGTAGCTGCCGCCACCGCCAACGATAAGCTCACGCACAGCCGCCTTTTCCTTAACAAAATCACAGTAGCTGTCAGCTATTACCCTTGCCGTAAGCATAGTAACGGTGGCAATCAGGTCGTGGCAGTCCATATCACCTGCCATCTCCACTATCCTCTTGGCGTAGTCCTTACCAAAAAGCTCACGCCCCGTGGTCTTGGGAGGGCGTTTTTTATAGTAAGGCTCCTTCATAAGCCTGTCCAAAAGGCTGTAGTCCACCTTGCCACAGGCGGCAAGCTCACCGCCGTAGTCCATCTCCTTACCAAACAGCATATCGGCTATAGCATCAATCAGCATATTCCCGGGCCCGTTGTCAAAGGCAAATACCTCCTCGGGCTTACAGCTTGCAGGTAAAACCGTGCTGTTGGATATGCCGCCGATGTTTTGCAGTATCATACCTGCGTTATCCTTGGCAAATAGAGCGTATTCCGTAAAGGGAACCAAGGGTGCTCCGTTACCTCCTGCGGCAATATCCGCCACACGGAAGTCCGATACGCAGATACAGCCTGTTAAACGGGCAATAACACTGCCTTCGCCAATCTGTACGGTGCAGGGCACCTCACCCTCGGGGTCGTGGTATACGGTCTGCCCGTGGGAGCCGATGGCGGCAATGCGGCTTCTGTCAATACCTGCACTGTCAATCAGCCTGTTTGCGGCTTCACCGTACAGCCTGCCAAGGAGAAAATTCATCTCCCCAAGCTTGTCAACACTGGCGTTTTTTGTGTCAAACAGGTCAAAAATCCTCTGCCTCACTTCGTTGGAGTAAGGAGCGTTTACAAAAGCCAGCAGCTTACAGCTTGGGTGCAGAGTGTCGCCCTCAATCTCTGCGGCGGCAACGTCAATACCGTCAGCACTTGTGCCCGACATTATTCCTATGTAAATATTTTTTTCTTTGCTTAGCTCTATCATTTTGTTTTCTTATCTCCGAGTATTTGTTTTTAGTGGCGTTACCGCCTCTTATGTGCCGCGTCTGCTTGTTTTCGTCAAGTATCTCGGCAACCAGACGGAACAAGGCGGGGTTTATTTTTTCAAGCCTTGCGGTAAGGTCCTTGTGTACGGTGGACTTGGAGTATCCGTAGTAAGCCGCAACCGTCCGCACCGTTGCCCTGTGGCTTAACATATATTCTGCAAATAAACAAACTCTTTCATCTATGGATAAACCCTGACCGTAAGCCATAACAACTCTCCTAGGTTACTGTAATTGTTATAGCTTATGTACGGCGTAGAATAAATATGCTTAGTTGTTCGCCATCAGCAAGGCGGTCAATTTGTAATCTGCGGTGTTTATTATGCCGTTTCCGTTGGCGTCAGCCGCTAAGCCGAACGCACCCTCAAGTGCGGTGCTGCCGGTAAGATGAGCCTTTACGTTGGCACCGTCAAAGGTGGTAAGCAATCCATCTCCGTTGGTGTCTCCTGCAATAACTACGGTAGCACTGTATACGGTGTTTCCGTTTTCCGTCAGGCTTACCACCGTACCCGTACCAACGGCCTTTGCGGTATCACGGTTAAGGCTAAGCCTTTCGTTTTCAAACATAGCCAAAAACGCTTCCCCCGTAACACCTGCCTCCAGGCCGTAGATAAAGGAGTCCTTTATGTAAATACCGCTGTCCTCCTTAGGAATAAGGAGTATTGTTTCGGGAATAAAGCCGGCATAGTCCAGACATATCCAACCCTCCTTGCCGTTGTAGCTTGTCCTGCCCCAGTTATTAATAACCTCTGTTACAGAAAGGGTTGTGCCGTAGGGGATAGTATCAAGCCATTCAAATTCCGTACCGTTACCCGAGCGAAGCTTCAGATTATCGGTAGTGATATAGTTCCCTACCTTGTATTCTCCGCCTGTAAAGGGAGTATCGGAGTATTCAAGGCTGACAGGATAGCTCTTGGGCATATTGGCAAATACAATTCCACGGTAAGCGTAGCTTGCAAAGCTCTCCCAGGTGTAGGTCTTTGTAGAGATAACACAGCTTGCCTGTGCTATACCGTTACCACCGGAATTGCATTGGTAGACGGTAAAGCCAAGACTGTTCTGGTTAAGCAGTATAACCGAGTGCTCGGAATAAGCCAGCTTAAAACGGATATGTGCCCCGGGTTTAAGGGAGCTTATAAGCTGCCTTACCGAGCTTGCCGTAACGTTACCGTAGGCAATAGAGCCTGCGTTGTAGTACAGGGATGCATTGTTAGGGTGGTCAATAAACCCAAACAGACGGTAAAAGCAATATCTGGCAAAGCCTATACATTGTACGGAAAGCAGATCAAGGCTAACACCGTCAACGGTAACAAACCTTACACAGTTGCAGTAGGGGCCGGATAAAACACAGTTTATGGTATTGTTATCGTGGCAGGTACAGGCAAGTCCGTTCTTGGTAAAGTACGTACCGGGCATATACTCCGCAAAGGGAATAGATACCTCACCGATTTTGGTGTATCCGTCAGTATAAGCATCGGCGGAGGACACCTGCACGGGTACAAAAGCAGTAAAAATAATATTAAAAACAAGTATATAAATCAATAGCTTTTTCAAGTAAAATAACACCTCTCCAATAAATATAACATAACGGAAAGCTTAAATCAACAGCAAAATAAATAAATTATAAGTTTTGAAAAAACATCTTGACAACAGAGCGGTTTTGTGGTATTATAACCCTTGCAGTTCACGGAGAGATGTCCGAGCGGTTTAAGGAGCTGGTCTTGAAAACCAGTGACCCGGCAACGGGCCGTGGGTTCGAATCCCACTCTCTCCGCCACCCCTCTTAATTCCGTGAGCGGCAAAGTGAATATTGCTTTTAACTTTAACCCGTGGAGAAGTACTCAAGTGGTGAAGAGGCGCCCCTGCTAAGGGTGTAGGTCGTTCACGCGGCGCAAGGGTTCAAATCCCTTCTTCTCCGCCAAAAAATTCGACAAGTTTCAACTTGTAAGTCGGATCGTAGCC
>JAZSQJ010000075.1:0-7993 GCA_045537905.1 Eubacteriales bacterium | reverse complement strand
CAGTTTTATTCTCCCACGGCATTAAAACACTTCCTTTTTTTGTATTTTATTGCCTTCTATTTTATCATAAAACTGTAAACAATCCTCCCGTACATTCTGTAAACAATCCTACCATACTATACAGTCCTCGACGGTCCTAAGCGTTGCATATATGGGAGGCGTAGCCCAAAACAATAATACGTATTCATCAAATTTGTTGTCAAAACGTTCCGTAAGGGATTATCGTTACCGTGATGGGTATAATTAAACCGTTACGTCAAGGACCGTCGAGGACGGTTTGTCCCTACAAATAAACCCGTCTCGCATCATCATAATTTGCGGTGACGTTAGTGATAAACCGTTTCGTTTTATTGTATACAATAAATTCCGTCCCGTATCATCATATATATAAATAAAGAAAAATTTTGAAATTTTTTTACGTTACCCTTTACTTTGCGGGAAACTTGTGTTATTATAATAATAGGGTAGAATGGGTTGAAATGCTGCTTTGTTTTTTGCGGCGGTTTCAGATAAAAGCCCAGTCTCCCCTGTAAGAGGGAAAAAACTTAATATTATAAATGGCTTGGAACGAGCCGGGAAAGAAAAAAGCAAATAAACGGAAAAACTTTTTAGAAAGGAAAAAATATGCTGGATTACAAATATATCTACCAAAGCGTAATTGACTATCTGATAGAAAAATACGATTATATTGACGTTACCTATAATCTTTGGTTTAAGCCTCTGAGCCTTCTCGGCATAGAGGGCAACAGGGTGACTATTCTCTGCGGTGACGACTGGAAGCGTTCCGTAATTGCGGAAAAGTATTTTCACGCTCTTGTGGAGGGTTTTGAGTATATCCTTGAGATAAGCCCTATTGACCTTACCCTTATCACCAACGAGGAGCTGGAGCAGCAGAGAAAGGAAGAGGAGAAGCGTAAGGTTGAGTCTCTTAAGGCAAAGGAAGAAAAAGAGGACGAGTTTATTTACGTTAACCCCTCCTGCAACTTTGATAACTTTGTGGTAGGCAACTCTAACCGTGTGGCATACGAGACCAGTCTTTTGGTCTGCAACAACCCTGCGGAGTATTATAACCCCCTGTTTTTATACGGCCCCTCGGGTCTGGGTAAAACCCACCTGCTTTTCTCCATCATCAACGAGATAAAGGCAAAGAGACCTGATTTTAAGGTTATATACATTACCTGCGAGCAGTTTACTAACCTGCTGGTTGACAGCATCTCCAAGAAAAGCGACCCTATGCTTTTCCGCTCCAAGTTCAGGGGGCTGGACTTTTTGCTGATAGACGACATACAGTTTCTTGCCAACAAAAAGGTAGTTCAGGAGGAGATGTTCCATACCTTTGAGGCTCTTTACAACAAGGGCAAGCAGGTCGTATTCGCCTCGGACAGGCACCCCTCGGAGCTGGAGAACATAGACAAGCGTCTTACTACCCGCTTTTCTATGGGCGGCCTTATTGATATCGAGCCTCCGGATACGGAGCTGAGACAGGCCATATTCAAGCACAAGGCGGAAAGCTACGGGGTAGATATCCCCAACAACGTGCTGTACTTCCTTGCGGACAACATAAAGACAAACATCCGTCAAATTGAGGGCGCAATAAAGACCCTTAAGGCACACAGCCTTATTAACGGGGAGGATATAAGCCTTTCCATGGCGAAGAGAGTTCTTTCCGAGTATCTGCGTAAGGCAGAGGCGGACAGTATAAACGCCGAAAAGATACTTAAGTACGTTTCTATGCGTTACGGTATCAAAAAAGAGGACATTACCGGCCCCAAGCGTGACAGTGCCGTTAAAAACGCCCGTCACATCTGCGCCTATCTTATGCGCTCTATGCTGAGTATGACCTATAAGGATATAGGCACTATCTTAGGCAAGCATCATTCTACTATTATGGAGTCCTATCTTAAAATAGAATCCAATATGAAAGAGAACGAGCTTTTCCGCAGAGAAATTGAGGAGATAGAAAGAGGGCTTACCAATTAATTACCCCATCACTCTCTTCGTTCGTGACGGGGACCCCGAAAAGATACCCCACGAAAATACATTTTCGTGGGGACCCCGAAAAATACAAATCACCATTTCCGTTCACTCGCGTCTGCGCGCCAACAAGTTGACAAGTAGCACTTTGTAGGGACAAACCGTCCCCGACGGTCCTAAACGAAAGGGTTTAATTATACCCACCGCATTTAAGGAAACCACCTTACGGAACGTTTTGATAACAAAATTTTACGGTATGTTTTATTGTTTTGGGCTATGCCTCGCATATATGCAACGCTTAGGACCGTCGAGGACGCCGGTCCCTACACGGTGCTAACTCTTACGCCATATTATAACCCATTACGGCGTGCGGAATGTTATGGGAGGGGCGACCTCTTTCCTACAATATCGGCGTTGCGTTTGGTGGTTAATTGTAATGTGGGTGCCGATTGTTTTGTTGCAGGCGACCATTGGTCGCCCCTACGAAATTACCGACAGGCAACGTCATTACCGAAGGTAAAGGCATCATTCCCCGCACGGTACGGACAGCTTATCCACAGTAAAACCGTTTTTACCCACACGTTGCCGACAAAGGGCTGTGTGAAACTTATTTTTAGACACTAAAGTGTATATTTTTAGTAAATTTTACGATTTTTAGTTTATATTTTTAACTTTTTGACGGTATAGACTTTTAACAGGCGGCGGCTTTTCCGCATTTCCATATTTTTCCCCATATAAAAGCCTTGCCCTTTTCCACATAGGATACCGTCAAAAAATGGCGAAAAATAGCGGAAAACAGGACTTTCCCTATTTTCCGCAGAGCCTACTAATACTACTACTATTATTCCTTTATAGTTTATTATTAGTTGTATATTATATTGCTTGTGTTTAGTCTTATCACAGTATAAGCACAAAGGGAGGATAAAATGCTTAAATTTACGTCGGACAGAAAAACTTTACTGGGTGTAATTATGCCTGCACTGACTGCCGCTTCAAGCAGAAGCACTCTGCCTGCACTGGAGGGTCTTTTGTTTGAAATAAAGGGTAACGACCTTACGGTTTGCGGCTACGACCAGGAAAAGGGCGTTAAAACCGCCACACAGGTTATCGGTGAAGGTGACGGAGCCGTTATTCTTAACGCTCAGAAGATTGCCGCCATTATCCGTAACTTTCCTGACTGCGACATCTGCTTTGAGTCTAACGAAAAGAATATCGTTACCATCAGAGGCGGTATGAGTGAGTTTTCCGTTCACGGTCTGGCAAGCGAGGCTTTTCCTAACCTTCCCCAGCTTAGCGGTGACAAGACCTTCCGTATAAAGGCAGGACTGCTTAAGGAGATGATAGGCTCCACCTATTTTGCGGTAGCCCAGACCGACGCCCGTCCTATCCTTACGGGTGAGTTCTTTAAGATAGAGGGTAACACCCTTACCGTGGTTGCCGTAGACAATTTCCGTATGGCGCTCCGTGAGGAAAGCCAGGCGGTTGCCTGCGAGGAGGATATGAGCTTCGTGGTACCGGGTAAGAGTATCTTTGAGTTTTCAAAGCTTCTCTCCGATCCTGAGGAAACCGTAGTTACCGAGCTTACGGGTAAGCACATTATTATGAAGGTGGGGGAGGTTATATTCTTCTCCAGACTTCTTGAGGGTGAGTTTATAGATTACAAAAAGGTTATCCCTACCCAAAACAAAATCTTTGCAAAGATAGATACGGCGTCCTTTATAGACAGCGTGGAGAGAGCAAGCCTTCTTATCGACGATAAGATGATTACGCCTATAAAGTGTACCTTTACCGGGGACGTGCTTAATATAAGCTGCTCTACCCAGTACGGCAAGGTAAACGACAACCTTCGTATAAACAAAGAGGGCGAGGATATAGAGATAGGCTTTAATAACCGCTATCTCCTTGACGCACTGAGGGCTTGTAAGGAGGACCTTATTCTTGCCTCCCTTTCCTCCGGCATAATGGCTATGATTATTACCCCTGCGGTAAAGAAAGAGGGCAGTAGCTTTACCTATCTTGTTTTGCCCATGAGACTTAACAAATAGTATGAAGGCAAAGCAGTTAAAGCTGATAGATTACCGCAACAACCCCTACAGCGAGATAAGCTTTACCGACGGAGTAAACGTTATCTACGGTGAGAACGCCGCAGGTAAGACCAATATACTTGAAAGTATATTTTACTTTGCCTCGGGCAAAAGCTTCAGGTCCTGTAAGGATAGGGAGCTGATACGCTTCGGCTGTGATGCGGCGGCGGCATACCTTAGCTTTGAGGATAAAAACGGTGTAACGGATATAGGAGTAAAGCTGTATAAAAACCGCCACCGTGAGTTTGAGCGGAACGGCAACCCCGTTACCCGTCTGGCGGAGTATCTGGGCGCCTTCCGTGCGGTTATCTTTACACCGGACTATTTAAGCCTTGTGAAGGGTCAGCCGGAGAACAGGCGGCGGTTTATAGACCTTGCCATTTGTCAAAGCTATCCCCGCTACGTCAGCTACCTTAACGACTACAACAGGCTTCTGCTTCAAAAAAACGCTCTCCTACGCAGTGAAATGTCCGCAGGCGATAAATTGGATATGCTGCAGATTTACAACGAGCGTATGGCGATTTCTGCAGGCGCTATCAGCTACAACCGACGCCGCTTTCTCAAAGGCATTGAGGAGCTGGCGGCGGCAGAGCACGCTGATATAAGCGGCGGCAAGGAGGAGCTTAGCCTTAAGTACTGCGGCTGTACCGAGGAGCAGACCGAGGGCGCCGAGGAAACCAGGCAGGCAATACTGAAGCTGCTTTGCAGTAAGGCGGAGATGGAGGTGTCCAGAGGCATAAGTCTTTTCGGCGTGCATAAGGATGACTTTGGCATCTTCCTTAACGGTAAAAACGCCCGCTTTTTTGCCTCCCAGGGGCAGCAGAGGAGCACGGTGCTTTCTCTTAAGCTGGCAGAGGGGGAGATGAGCAAGCGTGTTACAGGGGAGTATCCCGTGTTTTTGTTTGACGATATGCTAAGCGAGCTGGACTCGACACGACGCAGTATCGTTATGAAAAAGACCGAGGGCAGACAGATAATAGTAACGGGCTGTGAAACGGACTACTTTGACAAAACCGCCGTGGAAAACCGCATTTTAGTGGAAAACGGAAGCGTTAAATGTGGGAAACTATGAGGGAAAGTAGGAAAAACATTTGTTTTTTATAGCCTTTAATTGTAAATAAATAGAAAATTTTGTAATTTGCATTTTCTGTGAGTGGAAGAAAAAAGGCGGCTCGGAACGAAAAGACCGTCCAAAAAATGTTACAAAGGGAAAAAAATAACAATGTGTGAAATGTGGGAAACGTATGCATCTTGGAAAAAGCGAAACGGTAAACGACAAAAGCGTGATAGGGATTTTCGATATCGAAAAGGCAACCCTGTCCGAGGACACGAGGCAGTTTTTAAGAACCAATCAAAAGGAGTTTAAGACGGTAAATCTGGCAAGGGATTTGCCGGCAGCCTTCGTAGTAAGTAAAGAAGAGTTTACAGACAGAGTATATATAACGGCGTTATCCGTAAAGGCTCTTGTAAAAAGAGCAAAGGGATACAGTGAGGAGAAGAGATAATGGCACAAAGCTACAACGAGAACCAAATACAGGTACTGGAGGGACTTGAGGCGGTTAGAAAACGCCCGGGTATGTATATCGGTACCACCACCATCCGAGGTCTGCATCACCTTATCTATGAGATAGTTGATAACTCTATAGACGAAGCCCTTGCAGGCTACTGTAAAAACATTACCGTTACCCTGGAGGCAGACGGAAGCTGCTCCGTACAGGACGACGGACGAGGCGTGCCCGCAGGCATTAATGCAAAGCTGGGTATCCCTACCCCCGAGGTTGTGTTTACCGTGCTCCACGCAGGCGGTAAGTTCGGCGGTGGCGGCTACTCTATATCAGGCGGTCTCCACGGCGTTGGCGCCTCCGTAGTTAACGCCCTGTCCAAGCGGCTTGTAATGATAGACCGCTACGACGGAAACGAGTATTACGAGGAGTTTGAGTACGGTAAGGTAACCGTTCCCTATAAGCAGACGGGCAAGACCGACGGCCACGGTCTGTACGTTCGCTTCTACCCCGACGAGACTATTTTTGACGAGGTAGTGTTTGATTTTGACACGGTTAAGACCAGACTGCGTGAGCAGGCGTTTCTTAACGCAGGTCTTAATATAATACTCCGTGATATGCGGGGTGAGGAGCCTGTGGAGCTTAACCTCTGCTATGAGGGCGGTATAAGCAGCTTCGTAGAGCATATCAATAAGAAGAAGCACGAGGAGCTGCTTCACGCTGAGATCATCCACGTAAGCGGCGGCAAGGACACCAGTCTTGCCGAGGTAGCAATGCAATACACCGGCAGCTACAACAATACTATTTTGTCCTTTGCCAACAACATCCGCACCATTGAGGGCGGTACCCACGAAACGGGCTTTAAGGCGGCTCTTACCCGTGTGCTTAACAACTACGGCAAGGCTCACAGCATTCTCAAGGGTGAGGAAAAGCTTACGGGTGAGGACGTGCTGGAGGGACTTACCGCAATAATCAGCGTTAAGCTGGAAAACGCCCAGTTTGAGGGACAGACCAAGTCCAAGCTGGGTAACGGCGAGATGCGCAGTATAGTAGACGGTATGGTAAGCGAAAAGCTTACGGAGTACCTGGAGGAAAACCCCTCTACCGCTAAGAATATTATAGAAAAAGCCATCAGTGCCGCCAGAGCAAGAGAGGCGGCAAGGAAGGCGAGGGACCTTACCCGCAGAAAGGGCTATCTCGAAGGGGGCAGTATGCCCGACAAGCTGGCAGACTGTAACGAGAGAAGAGCCGAGTTTACCGAGCTTTTCTTGGTAGAGGGTGACTCTGCAGGCGGCTCTGCCAAGGAGGGCAGAGACAGTAAGTTCCAGGCTATTCTTTCTATGCGCGGTAAGATACTTAACGTAGAAAAGGCAAGGCTGGAGAAGATATATTCCTCCGTACAGATAGTGCCTATAATAATGGCACTGGGTACGGGTATCGGTGACGAGTTTGATATAAACAAGCTCCGTTACGGTAAAATAATAATGATGGCGGATGCGGACGTAGACGGCGCCCACATAAAGACCTTGCTTCTTACCTTCTTCTACAGACATATGAAGCCTCTTATAGAGCAGGGCCATATCTATGCGGCTATGCCTCCTCTTTATAAGGTAGAAAAGGGCAAAAAGGTGCAGTACGCTTTCTCCGATGAGGAGCGTGACAGGATAATTGCCGAGCTTGGTGAGGGCGGCCCCAAGATAAAGACCCAACGCTACAAGGGTCTTGGTGAGATGAACGCCGACCAGCTTTGGGAAACCACTATGGACCCCCAGACGAGGGTGCTTCGTAAGATAACCATAGAGGACGCTATTGAGGCAGACGAGATATTCTCTATCCTGATGGGTGACAGCGTTGAGCCCAGACGAGAGTTTATTGAGGCAAACGCTAAGTACGTTGCTAATCTTGACGTATAAGGAGGCAGCTGATGGATAATAACGAATACAAGGCTCACGAGGAGCAAAGCATAATAAACGTTGACATTAAAAAAGAGGTAAAAACCGCCTATATCGACTATGCAATGTCGGTTATAATAGGCAGAGCGTTACCCGACGTAAGAGACGGACTCAAGCCCGTACACCGCCGTATACTTTACGCAATGCACGAGGACAAGCTTACCTACGATAACGACTACCGTAAGTCCGCTACCACCGTTGGTAACGTGCTTGGTAGATACCATCCCCACGGTGACGCCGCCGTTTACGATACTATGGTTCGTATGGCGCAGTCCTTCTCTCTCCGCTATCCTCTTATCGACGGTCAGGGTAACTTCGGTACCATCGACGGCGATAAGGCGGCGGCATACCGTTATACGGAAAGCCGTATGACCCGTATTGCCAACCTTATGCTGGCGGATATCGACAAGAACGTGGTGGATTTTCTGCCCAACTTCGATAATACAAGACAGGAGCCGGAGGTGCTTCCCTGCCGTTTCCC
>JAZSQJ010000022.1:0-20163 GCA_045537905.1 Eubacteriales bacterium | reverse complement strand
GACATAGAAGGCTTTTTCTGCTTCTTTTCCTTTTTGCCCTTTGTTTGTACCACCGCTTCCTCGGGCAATACGCAGGGTCTGCTGTCGTCTATTACCCTGCCGTCAAGGAACCTGATAATACGGGTGGAATATTCCTCTGCCAGCTCACCGTTGTGGGTAACCATTATTACAAGGCGGTCCTTGGCTACCTCCTTAAGCAGCTCCATTACCTGACGGCTGGTTTCGCTGTCCAAAGCACCCGTAGGCTCGTCTGCCAGCACTATCTCGGGGTCGTTTATCAAGGCACGGGCGATAGCCACACGCTGCATCTGACCGCCTGACAGCTGGTTAGGCTTCTTTTTAATCTCCTTGCCCAAACCTACCTTCTCCAAGGTCTCGATAGCACGCCTTCTTCTCTCCGTGCGGGAAACGCCTGCAAGAGTCAGTGCCAGCTCCACGTTAGCAAGTATGCTCTGGTGACCGATAAGGTTGTAGCTTTGGAATACAAAGCCTACGGAGTGGTTACGGTAGCCGTCCCAGTCGGACGCCTTAAAGTCTTTGGTGCTTTTGCCGTTTAAGGATATATCACCGCTATCGTACCTGTCCAAGCCGCCTATAAGGTTAAGGAGGGTGGTTTTACCGCAGCCGGAGGGACCCAGTATAGACACAAACTCACCCTTTTGGAATTGCAGGCTTACGTCCTTAAGTGCCGCTACTACGTTGTCCCCGGTTTTATAGCTTTTGCAAAGATTGCTTAACTTTACCATAAATAAAAAATCCTTCCAAGAATAATACAGCTTTATTATATTAATGAAAATATTAATTTACCTTAAAAATGAAATATAGACAGTTTTTAATTTGTAAACTATTTTTAGAGAAGGCATATACGCAATAAAAGGTCGGGTGCCCCGACCTTCCAGAACGCTGACAAAGGCACAAAACGCGAAACAAATATAACACTTACACAAAGTAGAAAATTCGAGGCACGAATTTTCTGCAATTAATTATATTTTTTCGCTCAAAACGAACCTCGGCTCGCAGTACTATCGGGGTCCCCGCAAAAATGTATTTTTGTGGGGTGGCATTACAGTTTTCGCCTCGGTTCGTCTTGCCTGCACTCTTTCTCAGCATTCTGCTAAGTTGATGACAAAGTTTGTCATCAACTTAAAAGGTCGGGTGCCCCGACCTTTATCTGCCAACCAAATCCCGCCGGGCCGTGGCCCGTGAACGAAACCCTGCTCTCTGGCAAGGGTGGTGACCTCTCCCAAGTTTTGTGCTACCAGCGTCCGTTTGGTGCGGTGACGTAAGCAGCGCACCAACGGGAGGTCTGCATTCCCACAGCGGGAAGTCCGGTCTCCGCTTCGTAAATGTGGGTTTTTACACGGGTACATCACAAACCAGGCAGGAAGTGTGTTTTATTTCTTAATCCTCGTCCCCGTCATCTATATCGTCAAGGTCAAAATCAGAAAAGAACTCGTCCTCAAAAGCCTCTGCTACCGCATCAAACTCCTCATCGTCGTCGATGGTAACGTAAACGTCCTCGCCGTCCTCATCCTTTTCCTTCTTAAGCACAACGTACTCACAGTCGTCACTTTCAATGGGCATAAACGCAAAATACTCGTTACCGTTTATCTCCAGCTTGCCAACTATTTCAAAAGGACTTTCCTTGCCCTCCTCGTCTATAAGGAAGCAAGTCTCACCCATAAGCTCTTCAAACTTATTGTTGTTATCAGCCATATCACAGTTGCGGCGTACCTTGCCGCACCCCTCTCTATTATAGTATAAGCATTACAGTGCAATTGTATCAAACAGTGCCCCTGTTGTCAAGGGAGTTTTGCTACTTTTTTGTCCTCTATCGTCATTTTTGACAAACAAAAAACGCCCTTTTTCGGCACGGGATACTTTAGTGCGTTAAAACTAACAAAAAAATATAAAAAAATTTGTTAAAAATATT
This sequence comes from Eubacteriales bacterium, assembly GCA_045537905.1. GTDB lineage: Bacteria > Bacillota > Clostridia > Oscillospirales > CAG-382 > SIG636. The sequence goes on along the minus strand of JAZSQJ010000022.1, from coordinate 18,230 downwards.
CAAAAGCTATTGCAAATCTTATACAAATTGTTTATAATGTATGTGCAATACTGCTATGCCTATGTGTAATATGATAATTAAGCTATTTTACCAAAAGCAAGACAGCAAGCTTAAAACAACATTTTTCGGCAAAATAAACGCCTAAACGCTTAAGTTTTATAACGGAGGGTTCTTGTATGAAGCTGTTCCAAAGTATTATCTACCAAATGAAGGATTCTGTTGACCGTACCATCGGTGTTATTGACGACCGCGGCACCATCATAGCCTGCAGCCAGCTTACCCAGATGGGTCAGACCAGAAAGGGCGCTTTGGAGGAGATTTCTTACTCCTTTGACAGCATTACCTACGAGGGGTATACATATAAGCCCATAGGCACCCACTCCCACATTGAGTATATTGCCTTCGTTGAGGGTACCGATGCCGCCGCCAGCAGCACTGCTTCTCTCCTTTCCGTTTCTCTGGCTAACATAAAGACCCTTTACGACGAAAAATACGATAAGACCAGCTTTATCAAGAACATCATCCAGGATAATATTATGGCTGCCGACGTTTATATCAAAAGCAAGGAGCTTCGCTTTGACAGCGAGGTTAACCGTGTCGTGCTGCTTATCCACTTCATTAACAAGGGTGAGGCGGTTCCCTTTGACGTGGTACAGAATATGTTTCCCGACAAGAACAAGGACTACGTTATAAGCGTTGGCGAAAACGACGTTGTTTTGGTTAAGGAGCTTAAGAACGCTCCTGCCGCTAAGGCTGCTGAGGCGGCAGAGAATATTGCAAAGACTATCGTTGCCACCGCTGAGACTGAGTTTTTGATGAACGTGGTTGTGGGTATAGGCACCGTTGTTTCCAGCATCAAGGACCTTGCCCGTTCCTATAAGGACGCCCAGATTGCAATAAGCGTTGGCAGTATATTTGAGCCTGAAAAGAACACTGTTAATTACGAGAGCCTTGGTATAGGCAGACTTATTTATCAGTTGCCCTCCACTCTTTGCGAGATGTTTTTGCAGGAAGTGTTCAAGCGGGGCTCTCTTGAGTCGCTTGACAGAGAAACTCTTGTTACTATCCAGGCCTTTTTCGAGAATAACCTTAACGTTTCCGAAACCTCCCGTAAGCTGTTTGTTCACAGGAACACTCTGGTTTACAGATTGGAGAAGATTAAAAAGCTCACGGGGCTTGACCTGCGTGAGTTTGAGCACGCCATCACCTTTAAGGTAGCGTTGATGGTTCAAAAATACGTACAGTCCAGACCGCAGAGCTATTAATAGCCGGCGGTCTATTGCCCTTTGGAGGGGGTGCGCTTAATGATAGAGTTTCAGGATGTATCTATGGTTTACCCCAACGGTACCGTTGCCCTTAACGGCGTAAACCTTAAAATAGATGACGGTGAGTTTGTTTTTATCATCGGACGCTCCGGTGCAGGTAAAACCACGCTTACCAAGTTGCTTATGCGTGAAGAAAAGGTTACAAGCGGCACCATCCGTGTGGATGAGTTCCGTCTTGACAGGATGCCTAAAAGAAAGGTGGCGTATCTACGCCGCAGTATGGGCGTTGTTTTTCAGGATTTCAGACTGTTTCCCAAGAAAACCGTGGCGGAGAACGTGGCTTTCGCCATGCGTGTTGCGGGGGTTAAAAAGTCTGATATCGAAAAGCGTGTGCCTCATTTTCTTAACCTTGTAGAGCTTAGCGATAAGGCTAACTGTTTCCCCGAGGAGCTTTCCGGCGGTGAGAGACAGCGTGTTGCCTTTGCGAGGGCTATTGCAAACAATCCCAAGATTATTATTGCGGACGAGCCTACGGGTAACGTTGACCCTGAGATGAGTAAGGATTTGTTTAAGCTGCTTCTTAGCATAAACGAGCTGGGTAAGACCGTTATCGTTATTACCCACGACCACAATCTGGTTGAGCAGTACAAGAAGCGTACCATAAAAATCGAGGACGGACAGGTTGTAAGCGACAAAAACGGAGGTGTGGTAGTATGAAGTTCAGGAACGTGCCCCACCTTATAGGTCAAGGCTTTATCAGCTTCTGGCGCAACGGCGTTATGACCACCGCCGCTATCCTTATCCTTGTGTGCTGTATGCTGGTGCTTGGCTCTTTTTATACCCTGGTGGATAACCTTAACAATTTTGCCGACTCTCAGATGGACGAGATGAAAACCATTAACGCCTACGTTGACGCCAGCGTTGACGAGGAGGGCGTTAAGGAAATAGAGGACAAGCTTATAGAGCTTATGAACAGGGCGGACTCCAATATAGTAAGCTACGAGCGCTTTACAAAGAAGCAGGCTCTGGAGCTGATGGCGTCTACCAGCGAGGAGCTTAAGCAGGCTCTTGAGAAATACGACGACAGCACGAACCCTATGCCTGAGACCTTCCAGATAAAGTACGAGAGCTTTGATACCGTGCAAAAGCTTCTTCGTGATTTGGAGGAGATTTTCGGCAGCGACGAGATATACAGCCTTGTTGACACCTACGAAAACATAAAGGAGCTACGCTCTACCTTTACTATGGTAGGCTTTTGGCTTATGGCTTTGCTTCTTATAGTAGCGGTGCTGGTTATTATGAACACCGTTAAGCTTACGGTTTATGCACGCAGGGGCGATATTGCTATTATGCGTTACATAGGCGCAACGGGTGCCTTTGTTGTTTCACCTTTTATTGTTGAAGGTATAATTGTGGGCGTTGTTTCTACAATTATTTCATGCGGATTGCAGTATTATCTGTATACGGGTGTTATAGCTGACATAGCTAAGGACTATACGGCATTTACTCTGGTGCCCGCTATGGACTACTTCCCCATCGTGCCCTTAATGTTCCTTGCAATAGGCCTGTTTGCAGGCGTTGTTGCAAGCGCTGTTTCCGTTAAAAAGCATCTCGACGTTTAAGCCACGGACTGACAGCACCCCTAGGAAAGGAAAATTTTTATGCTTAAAAAACTTTTTGCGCTGTTGCTTTGCCTGGTGCTTAGCTTTGGCGTAGCTAACAGCCTGCTTGCAGAGCTGCACGGCCTTGACGTTTCTGCCAGCTCCATAAACGAGGACAAACAGAAGCTGGCAGAGCTACAGAACAAGCTTATTGCCATCAAAAACAATATGGACAAGCTTGACAAGGACAAAAGCGAGATTGACGTCAACACCCAGACGATGCTTGCGGAAAAGATTTTGTTGGAGCAGGAGTATGCCCTGCTTAACGACCAGATGAACACTATCTCCGCCATCATTGCCGAGTACGACGGCATACTTGACAAGACGGCTGAGGAAAAGGTTGCCAAGGAAAAGGAACTGGAGGATCAGCTTGACGAGTTTGGCGTTTTATTGGTAGAGCTTTACAAGCACCGTAACTACAACAAGTTTGACATATTTTTGAAATCCGACAGCTACTCTGCCTACGTGTCCTACGTTGAGTATATGGAGCACATACTTAAAAGCAGCGACACTATGATTGAAAACATCAATCAGAATATAGACTCTATCGAGGAAAGAGAAAAGGAATACGAGGATGCCTCCGTTAAGCTCAACGAAAAGGAAAAGGAGCTTAAGGCGTCTCAGGCTGACCTTGATAAAAAGTCTGCGGAGATAGATAAGCTCCTTGAAGAAAACCAAGGCAAGCTTGATATCACCGACGAAGAAAGAAAGAAGATGGAAGAAGAGGAGCAGAAGCTGCTTGAAGAAATCACTAAGATGCAGCAGCAAATAAAGGACAAGGTTTCTGCCACCTATAACGGTCAGTTCTCCTGGCCCTTTGCTTCCAACGTATCGTATAGAATCACCTCCCGTTTCGGTAGCAGAAGCAACCCCTTTAACGGCGGTTACGAGCATCATAACGGTCTTGACATAGTTTGCGCTAAGGGCACGCCCATAAGGGCAGTAGACGCGGGCATCGTTACCTATGCAGGCAACCGAGGCGCCTTTGGTAACGTGGTGTTTATAGAGCACGGCGGCGGACTTACCACCATCTACGCCCACTGCGACAGCGTGCTTGTATCTGCAGGCACTAAGGTGCTTAAGGACCAGGTAATTGCAAGAGTAGGCGCAACGGGACAGGTTACGGGCGTGCATTTGCACTTTGCCGTATCCAAAAACGGCGTTTACGTGGACCCCGAAAAGTATCTGCCCACCTATTTTACTAAGGGTCAATAAAGGAGTTTGCCGATGGATAACTTCAATAAGCCTTTAGGAACAGAAGAAAACGCAAGCAACACCACCGTAAACCACGTTTTTGCCGAAGCAGAGAGGCAGCCCAAGAGGGTTAAGCTAAGCTCTGTTTTAATAGTTGCCCTTGCCCTTATTTATATCCTTAGCATGGTGAGCCTTGTTCTTGTAAAAACAGGCTACCTAAGAATAGGCAAGGACAAGCCCGAGGGCGTTGATTACACAAGACTGCAGGAAGTACACGCTCTGTTGGAAAAATACTACGTAGGTGAGCTGGATGAGGAAACTATGCTGCTTAACGCCCTTGCGGTTTATGCGGCATCCACAGGGGACCCCTACACCCAGTATCTGCCCAAGGAATATGCAGACTCCTATATTGACGGCGAGTACACCGAACAGAAGGGGATAGGCGTCCGTGTGACCTATTCCGACGACCCCGTGGGTATATACATCAGCTACGTATTCCCCGACTCCCCTGCGGACAAGGCAGGACTTAAGAAAAGCGACGTTATAGTCAGCATAAAGGGCATTGCAGTTACGGAAGAAAACTACAGCGAGATTATAGACACCATCCCCGGTGAGGAGGGCACGTCGCTGGAGCTTGAGGTGTTGCGTAACGGTATAAAGCGTAAGATAACCGCTGTACGAGGCAGCTTTACGGTAGAATCCGTTGAGTACACCATGCTGGAGACCGCACCCGATATAGGGTATATCCGTATAGACGGCGTTGCCACCAACACGGCAGACGAGTTTAAGAACGCAATCAAAAAGCTGGAAGGGCTTGAAGCCAAAAAGTTTATTTTCGACGTAAGAGACGACGGCGGCGGATACCTTAACGTTATCACCGACATTTTGGATATGCTCCTGCCCGAGGGGCCCATTGTCCGCTGGACAACGCCCGAGGGGAAAGAGGAGTCCAATCAGTCTGACGCCAAGCAGATAATAAAGGCTCCCTTTGCGGTACTGGTAAACGGCAACACCGCCTCTGCGGCCGAGCTGTTTGCGGCAGCGCTGAGAGACTACAAGCTGGCAACCCTGGTGGGTGAAACCACCTACGGTAAGGGGGTTATGCAGACCCTGTTTCCGCTGAAAAACGGCGACACCCTTAAGATTACCACCGCTTACTATTATCCGCCCTTTGGCGATAACTACAACGGCGTTGGTCTTAAGCCTGACGTAGAGGTAAGCCTCCCCGAGAACGAGGTGTATTTCACCGTTACCGAAGAGGAGGACACCCAGCTACAGGCGGCAATAAAAGCGTTAAAGAATATAAGCGTCCAAGACTAAGCGAGACCTTGGATGCACAAAACATTTTGTCTCGCAAATAAATGTACGAGGTTATTACAATGTCAAAACAGGTATTTGTATCACAAGAAGGCTACGAGAAGATGTTAGCGGAGTTTGAGTATCTCAAAACCGTTAAGCGTGAGGAAGTTAAGGCTGCTATAAAAAAAGCAAGAGAATACGGCGACCTTTCCGAAAACAGCGAATACGACGAGGCTAAAAACGAGCAGGTTGAGGTTGAGACCCGCATCGCTGAACTTGAGGAAAGCCTTAAGCATATAGTTATTATCGACGACAAAAATATAAAGACCGACGTTGTTGGCTACGGCAGCAAGGTTAAGGTTGTAAACCTTGATACAGAGGTTGAGAACGAGTATATTATCGTTGGCTCTACCGAGTGTGACCCCTTCCTTGGCAAGATTTCTGACGAGTCTCCTATCGGTAAGGCTCTTATCGGTCTCCGCCTTGGTGAACAGACCATCGTTGAAACCCCCAGAGGAAATATTACTTTGCAGGTTATAGGTATCTCCAAGCAGTAAGAGAAACCGTATGGGGCGGTCTCAAATCAGTTTGATTTGAGACCGCCCCTATTAAGTTTACCCTAAAGGGTGAAAAACTTACTAAAAACTTTTTATCAAAATCACCCTCGAATAGGCATTTTAAGTCTACTCGAGGGTGATATGTTATATTTAAGGCTTTGCGTTAATGAGACGGCCCCATCCCCAAGGTTATTCTTGAAGGATAGCCTTTATGCTGATACAGTCTGCAGCGGAAGTAATACCGTCGGCGTTGAGGTCTGCCGCCATCGTTGCCGCCTCGCCCAGGGTGGTTTTGCCCTTAAGAGTGGCTTGCAGATTGATGTAGTCCACGGAGGAAACCATTGCGTCGCCGTTAAGGTCTGCAGAGAGGATTGCCATACAGCTATCATCCTCACAGCTTACGGTGTAGCCCGTGCCGATACAGCCTGTGTCCGTTACCTCCTTACCATCGTTATCGTAAACCTTTACGTCATACTTAAACAGAGTCTTAAACTGACTGAACTGCATACCCACGCCAAAGCCTTTTACGTACTTTTCCGTAAGCTCGTAGATACCGCTTGCCGCCACGTCGTCCTTCAGCTCAAGACCGGGAGCGATAACGTTAAAGGCTTGGGTCAACAGGGTGTGCTTGGTGGAGGCACTGCCGTTTACCGTTTCAATCTGTACGGTATAGGTATAGGTGTCCACGGCAAGGGTACTGAAATCAAAGGAGGAGCTTATACCCGCCAGATCGTAGGTGGAAGCATAGGGGCTTACGGATTTTGTACTTACCACGGTGCCTGCGGAATTTGTTATGCTGGCAGTAAGCTTGTAGATACCGCCGTCGCTTTCCACGGTGCCGCCTATGGTAAAGGCGCTGCCCTTTTTGAGGGTGGTGGGATAAACGCCGTTTGCCACCCTTGCCCACGCCGCATAGAAGGTGATTATGTCCCTATCCACGCTGGATGTACCTGCAACGGTACAGCCGTTGGCGTAGGTCTTTAGGAAGTGGGCAGAATCGTCTGCACCCACGTCAAGCCACACATCGCTAAGAGTAGAGGGAACCTTATACGCCCACTGGTCTGCAGAACGGCGGTGTGCCGTCCAGCCTGTAAATACGTAGCCGCTTCTGGTAAAGGTATTTGTAGCGATAGCGGTGGAGGTGCCGTAAACGACCTTGGTGTCTGCTATTGCGGTACCCGTGCCGCCGTTAGGGTCATACTGGATATAAAAGCTCTTGGTGCCCGTGCTGTTGGGCGTCCACTGGGCGTAGCAGGTTATGGTGTCGCCGTTAACTGCGGTAAGCTGAGAAACCTTACGCTTGTTTTCGTAAAGGGCAAGCCTTGCACCTGCAGGCTGGGTACCCTTTTTGTACCAGGAGGCACTGCCGCTTGCGGTAAAGTACAGCCACTTATCGTCGGACTTGCGGTGGAGATACCAGCCCGCAAAGGTAGAGCCGCTTTTGGTAAAGGCGTTTGCTCTGAGAGGAGCCACTATGCCCTTGATATGCTTGGTTGCGGTGATGGAGCCCGTACCGCCGTTGGCATTGTACTTGGTTGTCCATACAACGCCGGAGCTTTGGGTTAAGGGAGTAAAATCGCCCGTGCCGCTTTTGTAGCTACTGGCATAAACTGCTTCCTTGTTCATATTATTGCAGTTGATGTTGTAATACAGCCTCAGGTCGCCGGTGGTGCCCTGCCCTGTACGGAAGTTACAGGACTCTATTTCAAAGGAGGTAACGCTGGTGTCGCTAAGCAAAAAGCTGGTTACGGTAGGATGAACGAAGTCACCCGAGTCTGCCGTAGACTCCATCTTCGTGTCTATTATGTCCTTTAGGTTGTAGGTGATAATTACGTTTCTGGTGCCTGTTATACCGTCCCAAATGGGAACGTACAGCACCTTTTCGGACTTGTTGTAACCAAAGCCCTGGTTTGTCCAGTCGTCCATAGTGTCAATAGTCCCTGCCGCAGAGTTGCTGGTGGCAAACACTGCGTTGCGGGTGTCGATGGTGAATATCCTGTAGAGGGTTACCTTGGTAGGATTGGAGGCGGTACCGCCTGTTGCATTCTGAGGGATTTTACAGGTATAGAAATAGTTTGCACGTTTAACCAGGAAGTAGATATAGCCCCCCGAGGTCTTGAAATGACGCATTGCACTTATGGTTACGGAGGTACCCGAAGTGGTTACCATATCAAAATATCCCATAAAACGGAGTGCGGTGCCGTCTATCTTATAACGGGTCATTGCAGTCTTGGTCTCACAGGTTGCCGCAAACATATAGTTTACGTTGTCTACGGTTACAACGGAAAGCTCGTTACCGTGCATAAGAGTGTTATTACTGCCGGGGCTGGTTGCGGTAAGGCTGGAGTAATAGGTCATCTCCGTCTTTGCACCCGTGTCCATATTTATACGAAGTATGTCACCGTAGCTGTCGTCAGAGTTGCGTTTTGCTACGTAGCAATAGGTGGTGCCCACGTTCATGCCCTGTACCGCCGTACAGGTGGTGCCGCCCTCGTACATATTGGGGATAGTCCACATAAGGGTGGAGTCTGCCGAGGTGTAGGTCTTATAGCCGTTGTAGCTATAGGAGGAGGGCTGTTCCTTATCAACAGCGTCGCCGTTCAGGGCGTAGGTAGTAAGCCTGCTGTAATCAAAGCTGTCCTCACCGTCACCCAGCATCAGATCCCCCGTGTTTACCGCCGCAAAGACCGGGGTAAGGGAAACAAGAGTACAAAAGCACAAAAGCACTGCCAGTACCGAAACCAATCTTTTCATAAGCTACCGTCCTTTCAGGTATATATCAGACCTTTTTAAGTATTACCAACAGCCCTAAAGCTGATATTTCATTATACCAACACCTACAAAGATTGTCAATACTTATCAAGTATCCCCCATAATCGGAGGTGAAATTTTAGCATTTTTTACAAACAGAGCTTTTTTGTTTTTAACGCTTTTAACAAAAAGAAGAGGATATAACGCCGTCAAAGAATTTCGGCTACAGGATGCCTGTCTTCCGTCAACCGTGTAAGAGCGATATGCAAACAAATCGCTTCGTTTATTTATTGCCTAAAGCAATATGCTTATTGCTCAGAACGGCGGGAGCAAGCCACCGCCCTACGTCTAAACCCTTTTTCCTATACAAAAAAAGAAGCCTCGTTTTTTTGAAGCTTCTTTTTAGGGGATAGGAAAAAATGGTTGGAATGGACGAACTGAAGCGCCCGTTGTACTAAGTACTACCGGCTTCAGTTCGTTCATAGCAAGAAAAAGCATTATAAACAGTTAATTGTGGCTAATGCCACAATTAACACAGACCGCTGACAAAGGCACAGAGCACGAAAAAGAATAAAATATACTCATTCTAAGTTAGAAAATTTAGGGAAAATCTTCCTGAATTTTCTACATTTTATTTGTTTTTTCGTTCAAAACGAACCTCGGCTCACAGTACTTAGTACAGTTTTCGTCTCGGTTCGTCTTGTCTGTACTCTTTCTCAGCACTCTGCCAGCTTGATGACAAGGTTTGTCATCAAGCTGAGTTAATTGTGGCTAATGCCACAATTAACAACCATATATGTTTATATAATTTTCTTGCGGGCCGGCCTTTTTTTACATACCCTTCTGAGTGAACATAGGGGTGGACAGGTATCTGTCCCCTGTGTCGGGAAGAAGGGCTACTACGGTCTTGCCCTTGTTTTCCTCTTTTAATCCTTCCTTTACGGCTCCGCACAGTGCGGCGCCTGAGGATATACCTGCAAGGATGCCCTCCTTTTGTGCCAGCAGTCTGCCGTAATGATACGCTTCTTCGTCCTCCACTGTAAGCACCCTGTCTACCACCGACATATCAAGGTTGCGTGGCATAAAGCCTGCACCTATACCCTGCAGTCCGTGGGTGCCTGCCCTGCCCAGGGTTATAAAAGGCGAGCCCGCCGGCTCTACGCCCACTATCTCTATGCTTTCCTTCTTTTCCTTAAGGTACTTACCCGTACCGCTTATAGTACCGCCTGTACCGATTCCTGCCACAAAAATATCAAGTGCCCCGTCGGTGTCCTGCCAAAGCTCGGGCCCCGTACTCTCGTAATGCGCCTCGGGGTTTGCCTTGTTATCAAACTGCCCCATTACAAGGCTGTTTTCTATGCTTTGCTCCAGCTCTGCCGCCTTGGCAATAGCGCCCTGCATACCAAGCCTGCCCTCGGTAAGAACCAGCTCTGCTCCATAAGCGGTCATAAGCAGCTTACGCTCCTCGGACATAGTGTCGGGCATTACTATTATGGCACGGTAGCCTCTGAGAGGGGCAAAACAGGCAAGCCCTATTCCTGTGTTGCCGGAGGTAGGTTCTATCACTACAGAGCCTTTTTTCAGCTTCCCTTCCCTCTCCGCACTGTCCAGCATAGAAAGGGCAACCCTGTCCTTGGAGGAGCCTGCAGGATTAAAACGCTCCAGCTTGGCAAGGAGGGTCACGCCCAGACCAAGCTCCCTCTCCAGTCTTGCCAGACGGACAAGAGGGGTACCGCCGACAAGCTGTTCTACGGATGTATATATCTTAGCCATAGCTATCCTTTGTACTCCTGTTTAATAAACTTTGCTATCTGCTTGGCAAAACGGATATGCGCCGCCGTGTTGGGGTGTCCGTTGCCGCCTACCTCGCCCTCACGCTCGTAGATAGAGCTGAACTTAAAGAACCTTGCGTTATCGTCCTCCAGACGGCTGAAGGTGTCCTCCAGCGCTTCCATAGCCTTATACTGGGTCATACCGTAGCACCATATTATTAGCGCCCTCGGGTAGGTAGCTCTTACCTGCTTAAGGAAGGCAAGGGCTGTATCGGAAAAGTCCTTGGCGGTAACTCCGCCGTTAAAATCGTTAGTGCCTGCGTTGATAACCACCACGTCGGGTGTCCAGCACGAAAAATCCCAAGGCTCCCTCGTTACCCTGGAAGCGTGGGTAAAGAAGGTGGGTATCTCGTAGCTCTTGGCACCTGTGCAGTCATTGCAGATGCCCTTGCCCGAGTAGCATACGTAGTGCCCCTTTGCACCAAGAAGCTCCGCACAAAGGTATGCATAGGCACGGGTGCTGTCCTGTTGGTAGGTGTTGTAGCCTTTTTCCGTTGCGGGGGCAAGGTTGCCGTAGCCTGCGGTAAGAGAGTCGCCGATAAACTCTATCTTAAGGGCACCCTCGTCCTTCTTTTTAGGCATAAGGATATCCGCACCCGTACCGCCTATTTCTATATCGGTAACGACAATACGCTGTTCACCCTCGGTTATCTTTATAAGCTCTACCTCGTGGAAGGTGTCTCTCAGGTTTTCGATTACCACCTTCTCGTTACCCGTAGACAAAGCAAAACGCTGGGACAGCTTGCCTATCTTTACCAGCACGTACAAGGTTTCTGCCTTTTCAAAGGGTGCAAAGCCGAAGCTTAAAAAGTTACCCTTAAAGGAAAAGCTCATACCGCTGTTTGACCAATCAAAGGCGGGCATACCGTCTACACGGGTGTGTCTGCCAAACACGTTAATATACTCATGGTTTGCCTTAAAGCTCTTTACTGCCATTACACATCACTCCATTTTTAGTATTACCCTTATAATAATACATTTTTTTGCTTTTTAGGTGAACAAATTGTCAATAATACTTTATATATTTCTAAAATTATAAGGGGGAGCACGGAAAGAACCAGTACCAGCACCCATTGCTCTCCCTTCAAGGCGACCGTCCCGAACACACTGCGGAGGGGGGCAAGGAGCACCGTGGCAAGCTGTAAAAAGGTGCATACAACGAAGGAGCCTGCAAGATACGGGTTGCTGAACAGCCCTATTTTATAAAGAGGCTTACCGCTACGCATATTGAAGGAATGAAACAGCTGGCTGAGGGACAGCACGGTAAAGGCAAGGGTACTGCCCATTGCACTGTCGGCGTAATAGTTTATACCTATAAGATAGGCACTCAAGGACAAGGCGCCGATAAGCATACCCTCAAAGGCTATCCTGTACCCCATATTACCCGAAAACAAGCCTGCGTCTGCCCTGATAGGACTGCGGCTCATCAGTCCGCCGTCTGCCCTCTCCATACCAAGGGATATGGCAGGGAGAGAGTCGGTTACCAGGTTTATCCAAAGCAGCTGTACTGCCGCCAGAGGAGAGCCCAGACCTAACAGCATAGAGACGAACACCGTAAGTATTTCACCGACGTTACAGGACAGAAGAAAACGCACACTGCGTCTTATGTTCTCGTATATCCCTCTGCCGTGGGCAACCGCTTTTACTATGGTAGCAAAGTTGTCGTCAGTAAGCACTATGTCTGCCGCCTCTCTTGCCACGTCCGTGCCGCCCTTGCCCATAGCACAGCCTATGTCCGCTTTTTTCAGAGCAGGCGCGTCGTTTACACCGTCGCCCGTCATAGCAACCACCGTGCCTGCCCTGCGGTATACCTCTACTATCTGTACCTTAAATTCAGGGGTTGCCCTGGCAAACACCGTTGAGTTTAGTATTGCCCTCTCCTGCTCTGCCACGGGCTTTGCCTTTATCTCCCTTTCGGTATAGGCTCCGTCCCCTTCTTTCCATATACCAAGGCTTTTGGCAATGCTTATGGCGGTGTCCTTGTGGTCACCCGTTATCATCACCGTTTTTATACCTGCAGCCTTACAGGTGGCAACGGACTGCGCCGCCTCGGGTCTTGGCGGGTCGGTCATACCTACCAGCCCTGCAAAGCTGTAGTCATTGGCGTCAAAGCAGTCTGTGGGGATGCTGCTTCTGTCCGCAAAAGCAAAGCCAATCACCCTAAGACCTTTTTTTGCCATTTCCTCTGCCTCTGCCCTGTGGGTTGCCGTATCTCCCTTGCAATACTGCAGTATAACGTCAGGAGCACCCTTTATTATCACCCTGTAGCTGTTGCCAAAGCGGTGTACCGTTGCCATCCGCTTGGTCTCGGAGGAAAAGGCTACCTCCTTTACACGGGGGTATTCCTCTGCTACGGTTTCCTTTACGCCGTTTTTTACCGCATACTCCATAAGGGCGTTTTCCGTTGGAGAGGAGGCGTTGTTACAAAGGACTGAAAACAGCAGCGTCTTGCTCCTGTCTCCCCTGTCCTCCTTTACCGTCATACGGTTAAGGGTGAGGGTGCCCGTTTTGTCGGAGCAGATTACGCCTACAGAGCCCAGCGTTTCCACAGCGGGCAAACGCTTTACCACCGCCTTATGCTTTGCCAGACGCTGTACGCCTATGGAAAGCACTATGGTCACTATGGCAGGAAGTCCCTCGGGGATTGCCGCCACCGCCAGACTTACGGAGGTCATAAACATATCAACGGGCGGCAAACGCATAAGCAAGCCGTAAGCAAAAATGACGGCGCATATCAACAGGGCAAGGTTGCCCAGGGCACTGCCCGTTTTTGCAAGCCGCTTTTGCAAAGGAGTTTTCTCCGTCTCCGTCTCCGCTATCATACCTGCTATCTTTCCTACCGTGCTGTCAGCACCCGTCTCCGTTACGGCAAAAACTGCGTGTCCCCCTATAACGGCAGTGGAGGCAAAGACCATATTCTTAAGCTCTGCCGTGTGAGCGTCCTCGCTAAGCAGTACGTCGCTTTGCTTCTCTGCTCCCTCCGACTCGCCCGTCAGCACCGACTCGTCGGTTACAAGACCTTCGCTTTCCAAAAGCCTGCCGTCGGCAGGAACAAAGTCTCCCTTTTCCAGATATACTATATCACCCCGTACTATTTCACTGCTGGGTATTTTTACACGCTTGCCCTCACGGAGGACTACACTCTCGGGCATAGACATTTTCTTCAGTGCCTCTATGGCTTTTTCTGCCTTGCTTTCCTGTATTACTCCCACCAAGGCGTTTACAAATACTATAAGCAGTATTATAAGGCTGTCGATACTGCTTTCCCCCGTGGCAAGGGACAAAGCAAAGGAGACCCCTGAAGCTATCAGCAGTATTATTATCATCTTGTCGGATAGCTGGGACAGAAAGCGTTTCATAAAGGAAGGCGGCTTTTTGTGAGACAGGGTGTTTGCTCCGTTTTGGCTGAGACGGCGTGCCGCCTCCTCGCCGCTTAGTCCTTCCGCACGGCTGTCCAAAGCCGCCAGCACCTCTTTAACCGTTTTGCTTTGCCAATGCAATTATATCACTCCTTGACTTAAATAATAGGTACAAATTCGGAAACAGCATTAAGGCTCCCCATATATCGGCGCCTGCAAAGGCACCCTGACGGCTCATCATCGCCCCTGTAAAGGCAAAAAATGCGAGGCTTAGCCTGAACAAAGCCACTGCCTTTTTGCTCCCCGGGCACAGATAATACAAAGCCTCCTCGCCGTAAAAGCCCCAGCTTACCACGGCGGCAAAGGCAAACACGCCTACCGAAACAGGGTAGAACACCGACCCAAAGGCACCGAAGCTAAGGCTGAACACGGCATCTACGCTATCCACCCCCATACACAGCAGGGACAGTGCCACCAGAGTGCTTACCACAAAGCTGTCTATAAAAACCTCCGTAACGCCCCACAGACCCTGGATGTGGGAGTTGGTTTCTGCAGAGGCGGAGTAGGACAGAGGTGAGGAGCCCATACCCGCCTCGTGGCTGAAGGTGCCCCTGGTACAGCCTACCCTCAGCATGACCGCACCGCCAATCCCTCCTGCCGCCTGTCTTAATCCAAAAGCCTGACCGAATATATCCGCAAAGGCAGAGGGCAGTGCCTCTATATTGCGGACTATAACCAAAAGCAGCATAGCCGTAAACAACAGGGATACGGCAGGCAGTGCCAGGGTGTTGAACCTGGTTATCCACCGTTTACCGCCGCTTACCACTAAGAGGCTGGCTGTCCCTACGCATAAGGCGGCAAGAGCCCTGCTGTTAAACACGCCCATAAGGGCGGTGGATATGGCTTCCGCCTGTACCATACTGCCGCCACAGCTTGCCATACCTACGGTAAGGAGAGCAAAAAGAGCCGCCAGCCGTGGCTTGCCCATAGCCTTAAGGCAATACATAGCTCCGCCTGCATAGCCTCTTTCCGTGTATACACGGCGGCTGTGTGCCAGTGCAACCTCCCCGTACTTAAGTCCTATAGCTAAAAAGGAGCAGACCCACATCCAGAAGATACTGCCTGCACCGCCTACCGCTATAGACAGTGCAACGCCGCTTATACTGCCAACCCCTACCGTACCTCCCAGGGCGGTAGACAGGGCGGCAAGGGAGGAGATACCGCCGCCGTTACTGCTTTTAAGGGACAAAAAGGGGCTTGCCAAAGCCTTAAACAGCTTAAGCGGATTAAAAAAGCCTGCTCGGTAAGTAAAATACAAGCCTGACAGGGATAGCAAAACTACCGTTGGCATCCCCCACAGGGCGTCTCTTATATGGGTTAAAAACTGCATAGACACCATTCCTTCAGAAAAAATATATGCCCTGTACCTTCCAAAAATTAAAAAAATGCAAAAAAGGCTTGCAATGAGGGCGTAAAATTGATAAAATAATGTCGAATAAATACTGGGAGGTTTTGTTTTATGACAGGGGAAGTGTTTTTTAGCGAAGCAAAAAAGGGATATAATAAGGAAGAGGTTTTAGCTTTTATAAAACGGCTTAACGACGAGCATGAGCGCGCCCTGCAAAGCAAAAACGACGAGATAAAGGCACTTATGAACGAAAACGCCGCCAAGGCCGAGGAGTACAGTGCCCGTGTAATGGAGCTGGAGAAGGAGCTGGAGGAAAGCAAAAACGCCACCCTTGAAAGCTCTGCTAAATATGAGGAGATTTGTGCAAGGCTGGGTGAGAAGCTTTTGTTTGCAGAGTCCCAGTCAGAAAAGATTATTGCCGAGGCAGAAGATAAAAAGGCGCAGATAAGCGCAGAGGCGGCAAGACAGGCAGAGGCAAGCGTTGCCGCTATCAGTGCGGCGGCAAGACAGGATGCGGCAGCCGCCCTCCGCGCCGCAGACATACTCAGACAAAAAAGCCAGATAATAAACGCCGGTCTTGAGCAGACCAAGCGTATATTGGAGGAGGCTTTGGCACAGATAGAAAAGGCGGCAAAAGATGTATAGGATAAACACGGCAGACTTGCCGTATGTTGCAGAAAAGCTCCGTGCAGGGGACGAGGTTTTGCTATCGGGCGTGGTATACACAGCCAGAGATGCGGCACACAAGCTTATGTGTGAAGGCTTGGAAAAGGGGGAGGCGTTACCCTTTGACCCCAAGGGTGCCGTTATCTACTACGCAGGCCCTACGCAGACACCAAAGGGAAAGGTTTGCGGCTCCTTTGGCCCCACTACCTCCTGCAGGATGGATTCTTTTACGCCCACAATGCTGGGTATAGGCGTGGCGGCGACCATCGGCAAGGGAGGCAGAAGCGAGGCGGTTACAGAAGCTATTATCAAGCACCGTGCTCCCTACTTTGTTGCCCTTGGAGGTGCGGGTGCCTTGGCGGCAAGCCATATTAGCTCCTGTGAGGTTATCGGCTTTCCCCATTTGGGTTGCGAGTCGGTTAAACGTCTTGTGTTTGAAGATTTTCCTTTATTTGTTGCCACCGATATCTACGGCAACAGCATCTACGATTTAGGGGGTAAATAGATATGGATATGAACAAGCTGCTTAAGAATGCGGAGGCATATATTGAGGCAAAGCGTTCTGAGTACCAAAAGGACCTGGGCAGTCTTATAGAGATAGAAAGCGTTGGCACCGCCCCCGAGGGTAAGTTTGTTTTCGGCAAGGGCAGTGCTATGGCTATAGATAAAATGCTGGAGATTGGTCAGTCTTACGGCTTTAAGACCGAAAATCACGACTATTACTGTGCCAGCCTTATATACGGCGACAAGGACGAGGAGCTTGGTATGGTTGCCCACCTTGACGTGGTTCCCGCAGGGGACGGCTGGAGCTATCCGCCCTACAAGCTGACAGTTGATAAGGGGTTGCTTATCGGCAGAGGCACCGAGGACGACAAGGGTCCTGCCGTTGCGGCGTTGTATGCTATGCGCTTTCTTAAGGACAGCGGCATAGAGCTTCCCTTCAGCGTAAGACTGCTTCTTGGCGGTGACGAGGAAAGGGGTATGAACGACCTGCCCTACTTCCTTAAGAGCCATAAGGCACCCTTCTTTTCCTTTACGCCCGATAGCGAGTTTCCCGTTTGCTGTGGCGAAAAGGGTATCGGCAAGATAAACGTTGCCTTTGATAGCTGCCTCGACAGGCTTGAGTCTATCAGCGGCGGCACCGTTACAAACGCCGTTGCAGGCAAGGCTACTGCTACGGTTAAGGACGTTGCAGAGGGTTCACTTCCCTGCCGTGAAGGCTTTGAAATAAGCTATGCCAACGGTATGGCAACCGTTACCGCTATAGGTAAGACTGCCCACGCCGCTACCCCCGAGGAGGGGCTCAGTGCCATTGAAAGGCTGGCTTTATATCTGCTGGATAACCTGGACCTTGAGGGTGCAGAGGCGGCAATGCTCCGTTTCCTGGCTGAGCACTGCGGTGACTATAAGGGCGTAAGGCTTGGTATTGCCGAGGAGGACAGCCTTATGGGCTACCTTACCTGTATAGGCGGTCTGCTTAAGACCGAGGAGGGCAAGGTTATACAAAACTTTAACGTAAGGTTCCCCCGTAAGGGTAGCTGGGAGGGCATAATTGCCAAGGCAGAGGAAAAGGCGGCTCTTTACGGCGGCAGGATTTTAAGCCACAGCCATTCCGACGGCTACGCCTTTAACCCCGAAAAGGAAGAGATACAGGCACTTACAAACGCCTACGAAACAGTTGTTGGCGAAAAGGGCGCACCCTACACCATGGGCGGCGGTACCTACGCCCGCAGTTTTCCCAACACGGTTGCCTTTGGCTGTACCATCAAAAAGCACCGCGGCCTCCTTGGCGAGGGCAGAGGTGCCGCCCACGACAGAGACGAGTATCTGAGCGTGGCGGAATTTGAAAGCGCCGTTAAGATTTTTGCCCTGTCCATTGCCAAAATAGCAGAAAATTACGGTAAATAGAGTTTTGGGGGTGTCTCAAATGAAAATTTGAGACACCCCCTCGGACCGCTGACAAAGGCACAGAGCACGAAAAAGAATAAAATATACTCATTCTAAAGGAGAAAATTCAGGGAAAATTTCCCTGAATTTTCTACATTTTATTTGATTTTTCGTTCAAAACGAACCTCGGCTCACAGTACTTAGTACAGTTATCGCCTCGGTTCGTCTTGTCTGCACTCTTTCTCAGCACTCTGCCAGCTTGATGACAAGGTTTGTCATCAAGCTGTGGGGGTGTCTCAAATGAAGATTTGAGACACCCCCTACTAAGTTTGCCCAAAAGGGCAAGTGAAG